>DATKSG010000024.1:0-39050 GCA_035531775.1 Acidimicrobiales bacterium
TCGGTCCACGCCATGACCGCAGCCCAGGACTGGGCCGTCAAGGTGGCACTGGCGGCGCGCCTCAAGGTGAGCTCCTACAGCGCCATGTTCATCGACGGCCTTTCACATCCGCCGGGCCCGTGGCTCCCCTCGGGCTGGTACTTCTGAGCTGTGCCCGCCCGGTCTAACCGGGCCGGTGCTCAGCCCAACGGCGCTCCGGTGAGGGTGGTGACGGGATGCACGGGCAGCAACAGCGGGGCTCGAGGCGGCTCGGTGAAGTCGAAGTCGTCGATCAGGTTGCCGAGCAGGCGCTCGTTCTCACGCACGTCGGGCCTGAGGTCAGGGCGTCCGTCGGTGGCCGGGTCCAGGCGCTCGCCGCCCAGGAAGTCGTCTTCTATGAACTTGTCGTAGGCGTCGAAGCTCAAGGTCTGATGGTCGATGTAGCCGCGCTTGGCATAAGGGCTGATGACGAGACCGGGCACCCGTAGGCCGTAGCCGTTCTCGTCCACGCTCGGCGGTGTCATGTGGTCGTAGAAGCCGCCCCAGTCGTCCCAGGCCAGGAAGATGGCGGTCGAGTCCCAGTCGGGACTGCGCATCACGGCGTTCACCAGACTGGTCACATAGCTCTGGCCGAAGCTCACCGGGGCCGGAGGATGCTCGCTCACCGCCCCCGAAGGCACCACCCACGACACGGCCGGCAAGTGGCCGCTGCGGGCGGCGGCATAAAATGCGGTCACCGACTGGATGTTGCCGAGTTGATGGTCGGCCTTGACGGTGTCGAAAAAGGGCAGTGGGTTCCAGATGCCCGGTGTGTTCGACGACTGAGCCACCGGTTCGCAACTTTCCGCTGCGTCGTTCTCGCAATCGGGCTCGGTGCCGCTCACCACGTAGTAGCCCCAGCTGACGTGAGCCTTGTAGAGCAGGTAGGTCAGGTCGGTCCAGGCGTAATCGGGTTTCGCCCGTGTGGCGCCGCCGTACATGGCCGGCGCTGCCGGAGGCCGGTTGCGGGGGTTCTGCAGCGAATTGACGCAACTCCCGGGGTTGTTGTGCTGGGTGCAGAAGGCCGACCATTCCGAGACCATGAACAGATGAGCCGGCAGGCTCCACGAGGCGTTGGGCTCGAACATGTGATCCTGGAGAACGAATTCCCGGGCATAGGACCAGTAGTTCGGGATGTCGCTGGCGGTGTGGTACCCCATGACGTCGGGCACGGCTGCGTTGGTGCAGGCCGGATTGGTCGGGTCCAGGCACCCTTTTCGCCCCGCCGCAGCTTCAGCGATGAAGCCGTCCATCTTCCCGCCGTCCACGTCAGCCGTGGCATTGATAGCCGAGTGCGGTCCGCCGCCGTTCACATCGGCGTGGTCCACGTACGGTTTGACGCAGGTGCTGGTGGCTGGGTCGTCCACGCATACCGCCGGCACTCCAGCGGTCATTGGGATGCCGTCGGCCCCGGGGAAGGTGCCGAAATAGGAGTCGAAGGAGCGGTTCTCCTGCATGATCACGATGACGTGGGCGATCTTGTGGATGGCGGCCGGCACGATATAGGAGCCGGTAGGGCCACCGGTCACCCGCTCGACAGCTTGGGGCACGGTGGTGGACGGCGACGGCGAGTTGGCTGCTCCTCCCCCGCAGCCTGCCAGGGTGGCGGCGCCCACCAACGCGGCCACCGCTACGACGGGCACGGCCCGCATTCGTCGACGTGCCCAACCACTCTGCGCCGCCAAGCTCACCTCAGCCACCACCCATCCCCGGTCGGGGCCGATTGTAGGATCCGGTGGTGACTGGTGTCCTCGTGACCGGCGGATCAGGGACCCTCGGATCCCACGTGGTGAGGTTGCTCAGGGCCGCCGGTCACGACGTCCGGGTCCTGTCGCGACGACCGGGCGGCGGCACCCACCAGGGCGATCTCGCCTCGGGGGCCGGCGTGGCCGAAGCCGTGCAGGGGGTGACCCACATCGTGCACGCCGCCTCCGACACCCGGCGCTTCGGCCGGCGTGACCTCGCACAAACCGGACACCTCCTCGACGCCTGCGGCCCGGATGTCGAGCACCTCCTTTATGTGTCCATTGTCGGCATCGACCAGGTGCCCTACCGCTACTACCGCAAGAAGCTCGAATGCGAGGGCCTGATCGAGGCATCCCCCGTGCCCTCCACCATCCTGCGGGCCACCCAATTCCACGAGCTCTTGGCCATGGCTTTCACCGCCGTGCAGAAACTGCCCGTCGCCCCCCTGCCGGCCGGCTTGCGCCTGCAGACCGTGGCGGCCGGCGATGTGGCCGCCCAGGTCGTGAGCGTGCTCGAGCAGGAACCGGTCGGGCGGGCCGCTGACTTCGGTGGCCCCGAGGTCGTCGAGCTGTCGCGCATGGCCCAGTTGTGGCAGCAGCGCCACCACCGCCCCCGGCGCTTCGCGTGGGTGCCGCTTCCCGGTCGGGTGATGAGGGGCGTGCGCCAAGGCCTTCTCACTTGTCCCGACCACGCCGACGGGCAGCAGTCGTGGGCCCAGTTCCTCGCTCTGTAGCCGGACTCCTACCCGCCTCAGCCCGCTGGCGCGTCAGTCGATGGTGGTGACATAGGCGCCGACGAGGCTCGCTGTCTGCTGCTGCACATCGCCACGTCGGCGATCACCGTGACCGTCCTGGAAATGGGCGAAGGCGGTGGTGGAAGCGATCGGGTTCACCTCGTCGTCACCGTGGGCGTGGAAGGACACGTGCACGAAGGAGTCGTCGGCGAGGCGCAAGACGATGTAGCTCACGTTGCCGGGGTTCGCCTCCTTCAACTCCGCGAAGACCGACTCGATACGCCGCTGGTTTTCATCAGCTGATTCTGGGGATCGCATGTCGTAGCGGGTGACGAGGCGTTTCTGCATAGCCGAACGCTAACGGGCGCCGATGGTGACAGTGCAACCGTTGCTGACACCGATCGACGTTGCCGGGGTGGTACGGCCAGCCGGAAGGCCAGATCAGCCTCGTCCGCCCGCAACTGCTCGGGGCTTGAGCTCAAGTGGTGATCGGACGGGTCGCCGACGGATGACGGTTGCCGGCAATGAGGCACCTTGCGGTGTGGTCCGCGGGCGCACTGGCGACAATCATGGCGGTGGGCGATCATTGAGCCGGACACGGAATGGAGCGACCAATGATAGTTCTGCAAGATGACTGTCTTGAGTGCCATTTCTCTGCCGCTGCAATCACGCCCGCGAACGCTGAAGACACGTTGAGGACGGTAGGAACCCGCTACCACGAATGGCTTTCGGAAATAGAGGCGCGTGATGTTGACGGAGCGGTGATTCGGACACGCCCCAACCCAAAGACGTGGTCACCGTTGGAGTACGCCGCGCATATGAGAGACGTAATTGCCCTTTGGGGCTGGGCGTTACACAAGACGCTGACCGAAGATCAACCATCCTTGCCAAGACCTGATCCAGATCTACCGGACCGAGCCGCCAGTGAGAGCGCATACAACAGCCAAGACCCATCCACCGTCACCCGAGAGCTATCCGAGAACGCTGAGAGGATGGCGAGGAAGATCACTACCATCGCTCCTGAGCAATGGCATCGCTTTTCCCTTTTCGGTGAGATGCGAGTTACCGCTCTCGATATCGTCCGTAAGGTCGCACACGAAGCTCACCATCACCTGCTGGACATCGAGCGGTCCAGCCGAGGGGTAGGGACCGAGTGACCACGTTGTCGTCGCGGGGGAAACCGAGCGGCCCTAAGCGGAAATGCCGCCGAGCCGTCGTTATAGGGCGGATAGCCATCGACGCTGATCGCACATGGCGTCACCTGCTGCGGCATTCGGCGAAGTGTCCGCCGAGTCCGCCCGAATCCGGCCTGTTCTAGAGCGCTCTACTACAACTCCTTCGACTCTTCGGACCCGTCCCCCGGCGACGGCTCTTCGTACTGATGAACTCGCCGCTCGTCCACTATCCATAGGTGACCAGACAGTTCAGCGCGTGCAAACGATTCCAGGAGGCGGTCGACAACTACCTGGATGTCCATGCCGCCCGGGCGATCTTTGACCCGCAGAACTGCGATCCCGGCGGTGTCACCCGGGTCGAACCGGAACGGATCTGCGAAATCCAGGTCCATGGTCACCAGGGAACGCCCTTCGGCCACGGCTTCGGCTAAGACGAGGTCGTCCTCGGCTCCTGACAACCCTTCGTCGTAGACGGTGGCGACGTCGTGACCCGCAGCCCGGATGCGGTCCGCTACAGCGACGCCCAGATTCTCGTGGAGCTTGAGCCTCACGCCACGTCGATGAAGTGGCCAGTCGCCAGCCGTGACCCGTATGCCAGACACGCCCGGACATCAGCCTCGGTCAGCTGGGGGTAGTCGGCGAGGATCTCACCCGTCGACACTCCATCCGCGAGCAATCCAAGGATCAATCCCACCCAAATCCTGGATCCACGCACCACCGGCTTTCCAAAAGCCACCTTCGGGTCCACGGTGATTCGATCGAGCAGGTTGTCACCAGCCATGGACTTCTCTCATCCCCGGGCGCTCACACGTGGGCCCGGACCAGTGCTCTTGTGGAGCGGACGACGGGATTCGAACCCGCGACCCCAACCTTGGCAAGGTTGTGCTCTACCAGCTGAGCCACGTCCGCGTGCTGCTGTGCACCGGCCATTCTATCCATGGGCCGGGCCGGTGCCCGGCACCGGACCGGCCCAGGAGCCCGCAGCTCTACGACGGCCGAGGTGGGAACGAGGGCGCCTTCTCAGGCCCAGTGCCCACCATGACGCACGGCCGCCTTCACCAGCTCGGCCACGGCCTCGCTCACCAGGTGCCCGAAGTGGGCCACCTCGGGCACGAGCTGGCGACACCCCACGACACCGATATAGAGCGTGCCCGTGTAGCTGATGACAGTCACGTTCAGCCCCACGCCCTCGAGGATGGGGCCCAGGGGATACAGCGCCACCACCTTGGAACCGGCCCACCACAGGGGGAACTCCGGGCCCACCACGTTGGACACCACCACGTTGAACAGCGGCGGCAAGTGGTCGAACACGCGTAGGTTCCCGCTCATGCGGGCCAGACGCGACGACAGCGCCGGGAAAGCCAGCTGGGCCCAACCGCCGATGAGGTCCTCCGACAGCACCTGAGCCTGCTCCTTGGCCAGCCTGGTGCCCTCGGCCACCGTGCGCAGACGCTCCACCGGATCGCCCACCGTGCTGGCCAGGGACACCAACATGGCCGACAGCTTGTTGCCGTGGGCGCCGCGGTCGGCCTCGGTGCGCACCGACATGGGCACCAGGGCCACCATGGCCTCCTCGGGCCGCTCGCCGCGCTCGTCGAGCAGGCGGCGCAACGCGCCGGACACCGCCGCCAGCACCACGTCGTTCACCGTCCCCCCGAAGGCGCTGCGCACCGAGCGCACGTCCTCCATGGCGACCTCGGCGAATGCCGTGCGCCGGTGCGGCGAGATGGCCCCGTTGAGCGACGTCCGCGGCGCCCGGAACGGAGCCGGCGGCGGGGAGGACTCCTGCTCCTCGCGCAGCCGGCGGTTGCGCTCGGACAGGTCCACCAGGGCCCCGAAGGTCCGCTTGAGCGCCCCCACCACCTTGTCGGGCTGCCGGGTGAGCGACGACAGCGAGTACCCGAGCACCTCGGCGTCGGTAGGCAGCGCCTCGGGCTGCCACGCGGTCTCGGGCGGGGCCACATGTCGGCCCTCGGGGCCCAGGTCCAAGAAGGCGGCCAGGATCTCAGCCCCCGACACGCCGTCGATCGCCGCATGGTGCACCTTGGGCACCACGGCCACGTGCCCCGAGTCGAGCCCCTCGATCAGGTGCATCTCCCACAGGGGCCGGCCGGTGTCGAGGGGCCGGCCGACCAGTGCCGCCACCACCGAGGCCAGTTCGGCCGGGCCACCCGGAGCAGGCAGGCTGGCCCGCTGCACGTGGTAGTCGAGGTCGAAGTCAGGATCGTCGGCCCACAGGGGATGGTGGACCCCGAAGGGGACCCTCACCGCCCGGCGCCGCAGCAACGGCACCAGATGCAGGCGCTCGGCGATCACCTGGCGAATGCGTTCCACCTGCACCGCCGTGGGCTCGTGGCGAGCCTCCTCGGGCGGCTCGAGCACGAGCACAGCCGACACGTGCATGTGCATCGAAGGAGTTTCCAAGGCCAGAAAGGCGGCGTCGAGGCCGCTCAGCCGCTCCATCTTCCTCGTCCCCTCCCCCTCAGCGCCCGCTGTGGCCGAAGCCACCGGTGCCGCGGTCGCTGGGTGGGAGGTCCGATTCCGTGAAAGCAGCCGTCTCGATGCGCTGGATTACGAGCTGGGCCACGCGGTCGCCACGGCGCACCTGGTAGGGCTGGTCGGGGTCGGTGTTCACGAGCAGCACGCGCAATTCGTCGCGGTAGCCGGCGTCGATCAACCCCGGGGTGTTGAGGCAAGTCACGCCGTGCTTGAGAGCCAGGCCGCTGCGGGGCTGGATGAACCCGGCGTGGCCTTCGGGGATGGCCACGGCCACCCCGGTGGGCACGAGGGCCCGCCCACCACCGGGTCGCAGGGTCACGTCGATGCGGGCGTAGAGGTCGGCGCCGGCGTCACCGGGGCGGGCGTAGGAGGGCACGGGCAGCTCCGCGTCGAGCCGGAGCAGGGGCACCTCGAGCACCGCCCGACCCTAGTCCCCTGCCGCCGTCCGCTCCCCGAGGACCCGGCGGTTCCCCTCGGAGGCAGCCGGCCGCTCCCCCGGCCCCGGCCGGTGCCCCGGCCCCGGCCCCGGCCGGTGCTCGATGGGGACCGGTAGCATCGCCGCCGTGCTCGTCTGGATGGACCTCGAGATGACCGGCCTCGACCCGGCCCGCCACGTCATCGTCGAGATCGCCACCTTGGTCACCGACGACGAGCTGCAGATCGTGGCCGAGGGACCCGACCTGGTGGTCCACGCCGAGGAGGCCCAGTTGGAGGCCATGGAGGACGTGGTGCGGACCATGCACACCAGCTCGGGGCTGCTCGAGGAGATCCGCTCCTCCACCGTGACCCTGGAGGAAGCCGGACGGCGCACCCTGGAGTTCATCCGCCAGCACGTGCCCCATCCCCGCACCGTGCCGCTGTGCGGCAACTCCATCGGCACCGACCGGCGCTTCCTGGCCGCCCACCTGCCCGACATCGAGAACTGGTTGCACTACCGGTGCGTGGACGTGTCCACCGTCAAGGAGCTGGCCCGGCGGTGGTACCCGGCCACTTTGGTCGGGGCCCCCGACAAGCACGGGGTGCACCGGGCCATGGGCGACATACGCGAGTCGGTGGCCGAGTTGGCCTACTACCGCCAGGCCATCTTCGCCGGGACGACCGCCGCCACACCGACGGCGGCCGGGTCCTAGACATGTCCCTGCGCACCTTGGGGCGTACCGGTATGCGGGTGTCGCCGCTGTGCCTGGGCGCCATGATGTTCGGGGCCTGGGGCAATCCCGACCACGACGACTGCATCCGCATCATCCACAGCGCTTTGGACGCCGGGGTCAACTTCGTGGACAGCGCCGATGTCTACTCGGCGGGCGAGTCCGAGGAGATCGTGGGCAAGGCCCTGGCCGGCGGCCGACGCCAGAACGTGGTTCTGGCCACCAAGTTCCACGCCCCCATGGGGGCCGACCCCAACATGGCCGGCAACTCGCGCCGCTGGGTCACCCGGGCCGTGGACGACAGCCTGCGGCGGCTGCGCACCGACTGGATCGACCTCTACCAGGTGCACCGTCCCGACCCCACCTGCGACATCGACGACACTCTGGGCGCCTTGTCGGACCTGGTGCACCAGGGCAAGGTGCGCGCCATCGGCTCCTCCACTTTTCCGGCCGACCTCATCGTGGAGGCCCAGTGGACAGCCGAGCGGCGCGGTCGTGAGCGCTTCGAGTGCGAACAACCCCCTTACTCCATACTGGCCAGGGGCATCGAGACTTCGGTGCTGCCCGCCTGTGAGCGCTACCGCATGGGCGTCATCGCCTGGAGCCCGCTCAACGGCGGCTGGCTGACCGGCCGCTACCGCCGGGACACCCCCATGCCCACCGAGGGACGGCCTGCTCGCACCCCGGGGCGCTTCGACCCCAGCCGCCCCACGGTGGCGGCCAAGCTCGACGCGGTGGAGGCGCTGGTGCCGGTGGCGGCCCAGGCCGGCGTGCCCCTCACCCACCTGGCCCTGGCCTTCGTGCTCACCCACCCCACGGTGACCTCCGCCATCATCGGGCCGCGCACCATGGAGCAGCTCACCGGGGCCCTGGGGGCGGCCGAGGTGGCGCTGTCGGACGACGTCCTCGACGCCATCGACGCCGTGGTGGCACCGGGCACCAACCTCGACCCCGACGACGGGGGCTGGGCGCCGCCGGCGCTGTCGGATCCCTGGCGGCGCCGGCGCCCCATGACCCGACGCGGAGGGGGCTCATGACCAGCGAAGCAGACCGCAGCCCGGCAGACGCGGCCCCGGGCTCCATCCCGGTCACCATGTCGTTGGCCGAGGCCGACCGCACCCTCACCGCTCCCGGCCAGATGTTCGAGATGGACGAGATCGCCATCCGCGGCGTCCCCACCCGGGTCTGGAAGAACGCCCCGGCCTCCATGCGCGACGTGCTCGAGCTGTCACGCGGCCATGGGGACAAGACCTATCTGGTCTACGAGGACGAGCGCACCACCTTCGAGGAGCACTACCGCATCGCCGCCTCGGTGGCCCGGGCCCTCGGAACGCGCTTCGGGCTGTCGAAGGGCGACCGGGTCACCATCGCCATGCGCAATCTGCCCGAATGGGCCATGGCTTTCTGGGGGGCGGCGGCCACCGGGGCGGTGGTGGTGCCCTTGAACGCCTGGTGGACGAGCGCCGAGCTCGAGTACGGCCTGGCCGACTCGGGCACGGCGGTGGCCTTCGTGGACGCCGAGCGCTTCACCCGCCTGCTGCCGCACCTCGCCGCCTTACCCGACCTGCGCGCCGTGGTGGTGACCACCGAGGACCGCTCGCCCTTCGTGGCCCCCGAGGGGGTGGCGGTGCCGGTGGTGTCCTTCGCCGAGCTGGTGGGCACGCCGTCGCCTGAGGTGTCGCTGCCGGAGCTCACCATCGACCCCGAGGACGACGCCACCATCTTCTACACCTCGGGCACCACCGGAAAACCCAAGGGGGCGGTGGGCACGCACCGCAACATGTGCACCAACTTGATGAGCCTGTTCTTCATCAATTCCCGCCAGCAGCTGCGCGGCGCCACCGGCATCGGCGACGCCCCGGGCATCGAGCAGAACGCGTACCTGCTGTCGGTGCCTCTGTTCCATGCCACGGGCTGCCACTCCATTTTGGTGGCCAACACAGCAGCGGGCAACAAGCTGGTCATGATGCACCACTGGGACGCCGAGCGGGCCCTCGATCTCATAGAGCGCGAGCGCATAACCACCTTCGGCGGCGTGCCGGCCATGGTCATGCAGGTCATCGATGCCCCGAGCTTCGCCCGGCGCGACACCTCCTCCATCCGCTCGGTGGCCTACGGCGGGGCGCCCGCCCCGCCCGACCTGGTGCGACGCATCAAGGAGCACTTCCCGGTGGGCGCCCCCTCCAACGGCTATGGCCTGACCGAGACCTCGTCGGTCACCACCATGAACTCGGGCGACGACTACGTGCGTAAGCCCGACAGCGTCGGTCCGCCCGTGCCGGTGGTGGACGTGCGGGTGGTGCCCGACGGCTTCGAGGGCGAGGCGCCCGGCGACGACCTGCCCAGCGGCCCCGAGGTCACCGGCGAGCTGTGGATCAAGGGCCCCAACGTGGTGCGCGGCTACTGGAACAAAGAGGAAGCCACCGCCGCCAGCTTCACCCAGGGCTGGCTGCACTCGGGCGACGTGGCCAAGGTGGACGAGGAGGGTTTCGTCTACATCGTCGACCGGGCCAAGGACATGGTCATCCGCGGCGGGGAGAACGTGTACTCGGTGGAGGTGGAGGCGGCGCTGTTCGAGCACCCCGGCGTGGCCGACTGTGCGGTGATCGGCGTGCCCCACGACATCCTGGGCGAGGAGGTGGGGGCGGCGGTGGTGCTGCGCCCGGGCACCAAGGTGAACGCCGAGGAGCTGGCCCGCCACGTACGGGCCCGGCTGGCCGGCTTCAAGGTGCCCACGCACTTCTGGTTCCGCTCCGAGCCGCTGCCGCGCAACCCCCAGGGCAAGGTGTTGAAGCGCGAGCTGCGCGACACCCTCACCGGGGCCGGAGCGCCGGTGCCCGGCGCCGATTCGCCGGCCGGGGCCTGAGGCCGGGCGGGTCGAGGGCGATGGGAGAGCTCGACGGCGCCCGGGCCGTGGTCACCGGCGGGGGGTCGGGCATCGGCCGGGCCGTGTGCCACCGGCTGGCCGAGGAGGGCGCGGCGGTGGCCGTGCTCGACGTCAACGCCGAGTCGGCCGAGTCGGTGGCCGGTGAGGTGGGGGGGATCTGGGCCGAGGTGGACGTCACCGATGCTGAGGCCCTGCGACAAGCGGTGGACGACGTGGTGGCCCGGACCGGCGGCTTGTCGGTGCTCGTGAACAACGCCGGCGGCAGCACCATGCAGGCCCTGGCCGAGTGGGACCCGGCCGAATGGGACCGCATCGTGCGGCTCAATCTCTACGGGGTGTGGAACGGCATGCGGGCCGGGGTGCCGCACCTGCTGGCCGGCGGCGGCGGGGCCGTGGTCAACACCGCCTCCATCAGCGCCACCCGGCCGTCAGCCGGGGAGACGCCGTACTCGGCGGCCAAGGCCGGGGTCATCGCCCTGACCGCCTCGGCCGCCTTGGAGTACGGGCCGGTCATCCGGGTGAACGCCGTGGCCCCGGGCATGATCCGCACCAACCTGACGCAGCTGCTGCTGGAGATCCCCGACGCCCCCGACCACTACGCCCGCATCACGCCGGCGGCCCGGGTGGGCGAGCCGGCCGACGTGGCCGACGTGGTCGCCTTTCTGTGCTCGGACCGGGCCCGCTTCATCACCGGTCAGACCCTGGTGGTCGACGGCGGCATGACGTTGCACGGGGCCGGCGTGGACGGGCTGTTCGAGCGGTTCTTCCGCGACGGGCGTCCCCACCACAGCTGACCGGCCCGGCCCGCGTCAGCCCAGGGGTTCGGCTTCGGCCCAGGCCCGGCGACGCGCTAGGGCTTGGGCGCCGGCTGCCCGTTCGGGCACCAGGCGTTGGCCGGGGCCCCGACACACGGGTTGGGCATGGTGGGCAGCCCGCTCGGCAGTGGCTTCAGGTCCACCTTCGTCTGGCGCGGGTAGCTGCTGCCGGGCAGGCATCCCTGGTTGCCGCCGACGGGGCCGATGGAGATCTGCGAGTCACAGGCCGCCTCGGCCAGGAACAGCGGGTTGGCGTCGGGCGGCTCGGTGAGCCCGCACTTGGGCTTCAGGATCTGCAGCGCCGGCGGTGAGGTGCTGGGATGCTTGGCGCCGGTGTCCACGTTGCCCCGGAAGCAGTTGGTCAGCCCCGGAGTAAGGGTCAGGTCGGCGAAGTCGCCGTTGGTCGGGTTGTTGAAGAACCCGTTGTGGCTGTAGGTGTTGTCGATCAGGGCGTTGCCCGAGTCGTCATACAGGCACAGCCCCGGAAGGTTGACGCCACCGGTGCACGGCGACCCGTTGTCGGGGTAGGGCACGAAGATCGTGCCCCAGGCGCCGTTGTTGGCGAAGGTGTTGTCCATGACCGTGTCGTTGCGGGCCCCCGACAACGACATGCCGGTGCCCACCGGGCCGGCCGAGGCCGATCCGGCCGCCGGGACGTTGGGGTTGTTGTTGTCGTGGACGTAGTTGTCCATGAACACCCAGCACGAGGTGGTGTGGGTGATGGGGCTGACGGCGCCGTTGGGGCACGAGCCGTTCTGCGGGGGAGGGTTGTCACCGTTCTGGCTGTTGGTGTCGAAGCCGTCCTGGTTGCCGTCGAACTGCGAATTCTCCACCACCAGCTGGCCGCCCGAGTTCGACCCCGAGTAGCCGAGCGCGTTGTTCTCGGCCCAGGCGTGGTCGACGACCTGGTTGCACACCTGCTGGCAGGCCCCGATGTAGTACCCCGAGTCGTTGAAGTTCGAGGCGTAGGTCTGCTCCCAGGTGCCGCCGCTCCAGTTGCTCGAGAAGATGCCGTAGGCCGAAGCTGTGGACTCGCCACCGAAGTAGGTGCTGGTGGCGCTCAGGTAGGCGCCGTAGAAGCCGTGGCCGCCGATCGTGCCGCTACCGGCGGCGCCGTCCCACCAGATGGCGTTGCCCGAGGAATCCTTGCCGGCCAGGAAGTTGCAGACCGTGAGGTTCTCGACGGTGACGTTGTCGGCCTTCCACACCAGAATGCCGTTGCGCCCGAGAGCGCCGTTGGGCCCGACCACCCCGAAGTCCTGGTCGCCCTCGTTGGAGCTGCACGTCGTGGGGCCGGGCTTGGTGCCGTCCACGATGACGCTGTTGCGGTCCATGCCCACGATGTGGATGTCGGGGGTGGTGATGGTGACCGCTCCGGGGGTGGCCCACCGCACCGCGCTGGTGTGGTCGCCGCTCTCTTTGTAGTCACCGGGTGCCACCAGGATCCAGTCACCGGGTGCGGCGGCGTCCACCGCCGCCTGGATGGTGCTGTAGCCGCCGGGGATGCCGTTGAAGGTCCCCACCAGCAGCACCCGCGGAGAAGGGCTGGCGCCGGTCAGCTGGTAGCCGGTGCCGAGCCCCGCTGCCACCAGCGATCCACCGGCCATGACCGAGGTCGTCAACACGATCCGAAGCCATGGCTTCATTGCCCGAACGCCGCCCATCGCTACCTTCTTCCGCCAGTTGGTAGTAGCCGGATCCGCTCCAGCTAGGCAAACGCTAAGCCGCCGGCCGCCGCTGCGTCAACGTGGGAGCGGGGCCGGCCCCGTGAGGCCGGCCCCGCAGGCGGGACATCGGTGAAGGCCCGGAGGCCGACGGGCTTACTTGTTGGGCTGGGGCGTGACCCGCAGGTACGGCTTGAGCGCCTTGAAGCCCTTGGGAAACTTCTGCTTGGCGTCCTCGTCCGAGATGGCGGGGGCGATGATCACGTCGTTGCCATCGGTCCAGTTGACCGGGGTGGCCACCGAGTACTCGGCCGTGAGCTGCAGCGAGTCGAGGACACGGATGACCTCGTCGATGTTGCGGCCGGTGGAGGCCGGGTAGGTGAGGGTGAGCTTCACCTTCTTATCGGGGCCAATTATGAATACCGAGCGCACCGTCAGGGTGTCGTTGGCATTGGGGTGGATCATGTCGTAGAGGTCGGCCACCTTGCGGTCGGGGTCGCCGATGAGCGGGAAGTTGAGCGCCGATCCCTGGGTCTCGGCGATGTCGTTCTTCCAGCCGTCGTGCGACTCCACCGAATCGACCGACAGGCCGATGATCTTGGTGTTGCGCTTGTCGAACTCGGACTTGGCCTTGGCGAAGGCACCGAGCTCGGTGGTGCACACGGGGGTGAAGTCCTTCGGGTGCGAGAACAGGATCCCCCACGAGTCGCCCAGCCACTCGTGGAAGTTGATCGTGCCGTCGGTGCTGTCGGCGCTGAAGTCGGGGGCGATGTCGCCCAGACGGACTGCCATGTCTCCTCCTGGTGGATGGGGCGGTGCGTAGGTTCGTTGGCTTGCCTCCCCGACTGTAGCGGGCTGCCCGGCAATTGTCGACCCGGGCGGTCAGCTTTTGCCCCGGACCCGGCCTCTGTGAGAATGCCCAGGTGGCCGACACCCCCGACCCCCCCGACACCACCCCTACCCCCGACGCCCCCACCCCTACCCCCGACACCCCCACCGTGCGCGTGGAGTGCGAGGGGCCGGTGCGCATCGTCACCATCTGCCGCCCCGAGCGGCGCAATGCCGTCGACTCGGCCACGGCCCGGGCCCTGCTCGAGGCCTTCGAGGCCTTCGAGGCCGACGAGGCTTCGTCGGTGGCGGTGTTGAGCGGAGAGGGAGGGACGTTCTGCGCCGGCGCCGACTTGAAAGCACTGGCCGAGGGGGATCGCCGGCCGGTCACCGACGACGGGCCCGGCCCCATGGGCCCCACCCGTCTGGCTTTGTCCAAGCCGGTCATCGCCGCCGTGGAGGGCCACGCCGTGGCCGGCGGATTGGAGCTGGCGCTGTGGTGCGACCTGCGGGTGGCGGCCACCGATGCCGTGTTCGGTGTGTACTGCCGCCGCTTCGGCGTCCCCCTGGTCGACGGCGGCACTGTGCGCCTGCCCCGGCTCATCGGCCAGAGCAAGGCCCTCGACCTGGTGCTCACCGGCCGCCCGGTGAGCGGGCCCGAGGCTCTGTCGATGGGGCTGGCCAACCGCTTGGCCCCACCGGGCCGGGCCATGGACGTGGCCCTCGAGCTGGCCCGGGCTGTGGCCGCCCATCCCCAGACCTGTCTTCGCAACGACCGGCGGTCGCTGCTCGAGCAGTGGGCCCTGGACGAAGAGGCGGCCCTGCGGGTGGAGGCGGCGCTCGGTAGAGCCACCATCGCCAGCGGCGAGACGGCCGCAGGGGCCCTTCGCTTCGCGGCGGGGGCCGGACGCCACGGCTGCAGCGTTCCCCCGTCGTGACCGGCACCCCGGGGCCCGGGCCCGGCCCGGTGGTGGCCGCCTTCGACTTCGACGGCACCCTCACCAAGGGGGGCAGCGTGTGGCCGTATCTGGCCACGGTGGCCGGGCCGTACCGCACGGCGCTGGCCGGACTGTCCGTCTTCCCCCGCCTGGTGGCCGCCGCCGTGCTCGGCGGGGCAGCGGCCGACGGCGCCAAGGAGGCGCTGTTCCGGCGCACTCTCGGCGGTCTGGAGGCGGCACAGCTGGCGACCCGGTCAGCGGAGTTCGGCCGGGCCCATCTGGCCCGGCGCCGGCGCCACGACGTGGGGGCCCGCCTAGAGCATCACCGGCGTCAGGGACATCACCTGGTGGTGGTGTCCGCCTCCCCAGAGCTCTACGTGCGCGCCGCCGGTGACGAGCTCGGCGTGGACGGTGTGCTCGCCACCCGCTTGGCCGTGGGGCCCGACGGACACATGACCGGGCGCTACGACGGCGACAACTGCCGGGGCGAGCAGAAGCTCGAGCGCCTACGGGCCTGGATCGACGACCACGCCCCCGGAGCGACGGTGTGGGCCTACGGCAACAGCGCCGGCGACCGTCGGCTGCTGGCCGGGGCCGACGTGGGAATCGACGTCGGCCGGTTGGGCCCGGTGGGCAAGCTGCGGGCCTTCCGCCGTCTGCGCCACGTAGCCGAGCTCGAGGCCTGACCGGCCCGAGCCTCCTACCAGCCGCGGCGCAGGCGGTGATAGGCGCCCGGGGCCACGGCCCGGAACACCATGGCGATGTCGATGAGCCCCGAGGCGCTGATGTCGAGCGACCGGCACCCCATGCGGCGCAGCACCCGCTCCGACACGTGTTCCACCGATCGCCGGGTGAGGCGCGGCGGCTTGCGCAGCCCCCGGTCGAGGGCCCCTAGCCCCATCTCCGTCGGCATCCAGGCCGGGTACACGACGTGCAGGTGCACGCCCCGGCGCTCCACCCGGAAGCTCACGCTCTCGGTGAAGGCCGACAGCGCCGCCTTGGTAGACGGATAGGCGCCGGGCCCCGGCGACGGCAGGCGACCGCCGTCGGACGACACGTTGGCGATGATCCCGCTCGATCGCTCCAACATGGCCGGCAGCACGGCCAGGGTCCCCGCCACCGCCGCGAAGTAGTTCACGTCGAAGGTGCGCCGGTAGTTCTCGACGGTGATGTCGGCCAGGCGGATGCCGGGATCGGTGCCGGCGTTGTTGATCAGGATGTCGATGGGCCCGCGCCGCGCCGCCATGTCGGCCAGCACGTCGACGAAGCCCCCGGTATCGGCTACGTCGCAGACCACCACGTCGCCGACCGGACCGAGCTCGGGCTCGAGCTCCTTGAGCAGCGCCGCCCGTCGCGACAGCGCCGTCACCTTGGCCCCGGCTGCGGCCAGGTCGAGCGCCAAGCGACGCCCGAGCCCCGAGGACGCCCCGGTGACCACGGCCACCTTGTCCCGGTAACGCCCCCCGTAGTGAGGAGGCCCGCTCACCCCGGCACCGTGGCCCCGCCCACCATGGCGGCGGCCGGTGAGGAGGAGGCGGGCTCACCCATCTGCGGGGCGTCGCCGAAAGCCACCACCTGGCCGTCGGTGGTGACGATGAGATAGCCACCACCGGTCTGGGTGGGCATCAGGGTCGTCGCCGTGGCCCGCAGCGAGCTGCCCGGCAACGAGCCCTCATAGGCGGCGTCACCGAAGGCGAAGACACCGCCGTCAGCGGCCACCAGCCAGTAGCCCTTGCCGTCGGGGGTGGCGGCCATGGACACGATGGGCTGCTGCAGCGTGGTGCCGCCCATGGAGCCGTAGAAGTGGGCGTCGCCGAAGGAGAAGATGCCGCCGTCAGACGCCACCGTCCAGTAGCCCGCTCCGTCGCCGGTGGGGGCCATGCCCACCATGGGCTTGTTCAGATGCGAGGCGCCCATGGACCCGTAGAAGTGGGCGTCGCCGAAGGAGAAGATGCCGCCGTCAGACGCCACCATGTCGTAGCCGGCGTGGTCATGGGTGGCGGCCATGGCCACGATGGGCTGGTTCAGGTGCGAGGCGCCCATGGACCCGTAGAACTGGGCGCTGCCGTAGGAGAAGAGCCCGCCGTCGGCCCCCACCACCCAGTAGCCTGCCACGCCGCCGCTCGGCTGGCTGGCCACGTTGAACCAGTTGGACTGCACGCCGTCACCGGCGAAATCGGCGGCGAAGGCGTTGCCGGTGATGGACGCCGAGCCGGCCGTGCCCACCAACGACAACTGCAGCACCCGGCCGCCGTAGTCGCCGTCGCCGTTGCGCTGGGTCACGTTGACCGACGTGAGGGTGCCGATCTGGGGGAAAGCCGCCTGCAGCGCCGACACCGGGACCTGCGCCTGCCAGGTGTGGTGGCTGTTGCAGGCATTGGACAGACACACGGCGTCCCCGGTGTCCACCACGGCAGCGAAGGTGCCCGGTGCGCTGTAGCCACCGGTAGACGACGAGTACTGGGTGGTGGCCGGGTTGCCGTTGGGCAGCAGCACCACCGTCGACGCCGTGTCGGTCACGGCCGTGTCGGTCAGGCTGTTCTCGTTGGCCGTGCCCGGATAGTCCTGGCAGGCCGTGGAGTCGCAGATGTCGGCGTAGCCGAAGTAGCCCTGCAGGTTGCCGTAGGTGCTCATGACATAGGACCGGGCCGCCACCGCTTGGGACTCCAGGGCCTGGAACCCCCACGGCTCGCCTTGGGGGCCGGCTTGGCCCTGGGCGTCGGTGGGCTCCAAGGTGCCCCAGCCCGAAGGTGACTCCGAAGGCGTCACGTCCGCCACGTACTGACCCAAGGGCAACACGTTCACGGTCCGGGCATCGTTGTTCGAGTTGACGGTGCCCCCGATGGCGCCGCGCAACGCCTCGTTGCCACCCGAGGCGCACAACTGCAGCACTTCGTTGGCCAGGTTTCCGTCGGAGGGGAAGGGGGCAGGCGTGACCGGCGAGGCCGTGGGGTTGGTCACACCGGTGGCGATCGGCGTACCCCAGTTCCCGCCGCCGGCGCAGCCGCCACTGCTGGTGTACACGTTCCAGGTGGCGGCCGAACCCGGCGAGGCCAGTTGGAAGCGGGCGCCCGATCCCGCCGGCAGTTGCACCGGCGTGCCCCCCGCACCGGGCACGGTGAAGGGCGAGGCCGAGGTCACTATGACGTCGTTGCCGGCGTTGGCCGTGATGGCCACGGTGAGCGGGCTCGAGTCGGTCCACCCGTTGGGCATGGGGCCCACCGTGGTGGTGCCGCCGGCGCTCAAGGTGCCGTAGTAGTGCTCGAGGATCTGCGTGTAGGTGGTGCCGGCCACGGCGTAGCCCAGGGCGCCCCATTGGCCCATGCCCATGCCATGTCCCCAGCCGTGGCCGTTCACCGTGACATCGGCATAGGGGTAGGCGGCGGCCGGGCGCGGCGTCGTGCCGAGCACGACGCCGGGCGCGGTGAGAACAGCGCCGAGCATGTAAAGAGCCCGACGTCGGTGCGCGCTGAGGAAAGGGATCGGGACCACGTGGATACGTCGATGTTACCGAGCCGGCCCGCGCCACAGGCGGACGCCCGGGCCCAGAGCGCCGGGCCCGGGCGGCGCCGCTGACGCCCTGGTAGCGTGCCCCGCCACCCTGTTGCAGCCACCTGTTGCTGCCACCTGTTGCCGCCACCTGGCACAGCTCCCGGTACAGCCACTGGTGGGCGGCTCGAGTGGCGGTCGTCGGAGGAGGCAAAACGGTGGCTCTCGGCCGCGAGGAGTTGTTGGCCGTGACCCGGCTGCGCCCGCGTGGCGGTCGCCGCCGCTCGGGACCGGCCCGGCGCCTGTCGGCCCCCGGCTCGCCGGCGCTGTGGGCGGCGGCCTTCGGGCTCGCCACCTTGGTGGCCCGGCTGCTGTACGCGGCCAGTGGGCCCACCGACTGGGACTCGGTGCAGTACGTGGTCGGCTCCGAGCACTTCGACGTCACCCACGGGGCGCCGCAGCCCCCCGGCTACTGGTTGTACGTCGCCCTCGGCCACGTCGTGCACGTGGTGAGCGGACTGACACCCACCAGTGCCTTGGTGCTCCTGGCCGCCTTGGCCTCGGCTGGGGCAGCCGCCGCCACCGTGGCCGCCGGGTGGGCGCTCGGTGGCCGCTTCACCGCGCTGTCCGGCGCCGCCCTGGTCGCCACGGCACCGGTGTCGTGGTTCAACGGGTCCATCGTGGCCACCTACAGCTTCGACGCCTTGACCGGGGCGCTGCTCGTGCTCCTGGCCCGCCGGGCCCGGCCCGGCAGCTTCCACGGGGTGGTTGCCGTGGTTGTCTACGCGCTGGCCACCGGGCTGCGACCGTCGGCAGCGGAGGTGTTCCTGGTGCTGGTCCTCATCCCGGTGATGGCCTCCACCAGGGGGCTCCGCCAATGGATGCTCACGCTGGCGTCCGCGGTGGCGGCCATGGCGCTGTGGTTCGTGCCCATGGTCGAGGTCCAGCCGGGGGGGCTGTCGGCCTGGTGGCACGCCACTCGCCTCGAGTCGGCCGGGGCGGCGGACGCCTCGTCGATCTTCGTCACCGCCACCGGGGGCCGCACCAATCTGGGTACCTTCGCCGCCTGGGCCCTGCTCACGATGGGGCCAGCCCTCGTGCTGGGACTGGTCGCCACCGTGGTGCTCGGGCTGGCCCGGGCCGCCACCCGGCGGCCGGCGGGCGACGTCACCAGGCGCATCTGGTCCCTGGCCACCAACACCGAGCTGGCCTGGTACCAGCGCTCGCCGGTCATCGTGGCCGCCGCCGTGGTGCCGCCGCTGGGTCTCGTCACCCTGGTCCAGTTCGCCAAAGGCGGCTACCTGCTGTCGTTCCTGCCGGCAGCCACGGTGGCGTTGTTGCTGCCGGTCTCGCGCCTGGTCCACCATCGGCAGGCCGCCTTGCGCCACGCCGCGGTGATGATTGCGGGTGTGGCGTTGGTGGCCGCCTGCGGCTTCAACATCGAGCGCTTCACCGAGGAGCCGGGCATCCTCCCTCGCAGCTTCGCCCTCTCCCACCCTTGGTGGTGGATCTCCCAGGCGCGGTACCAGTCGCCGTATGCCGACACCGCTTCCACCATCGCGGCCGCCGACCGGGCCGACACCGAGTTGCGCCGGCTCGGCGCCATGGTCGACCCGTCGCGCGACGTGGTGGTGGCGCTTTCGCTCGGGGCAGGCTTGGAGCTGTACCGCAACATCGGCGCCGCCGTGCCCGGCGTCCGGGTGGCCCTGGTGTCGTGGTCACCGCCGATACTGCTGTACGAGGAGCTCGGGGGGCTGCTCTATTACGACTCCTCCACCACCGTGGCGGTGGGGCCCGGCGGCTACGCCTACGTCCTCACCGCTCCCCCGGCGTCGGGCCTGGCCACCGAGGGGACCTACGTGGCCACGTTGGCCGACTTCCGGGTGTGGCGCCTGTCTCCGGGGGCGCAGATCGGCGGCGTGCGGGTGGTGGCCGACAGCGGGACGCGACCGCTCGGCACTGCCGTCCACTGACGCGCCCGCCGGGCGGTGCGGTCAGCCGAGGCGCTCGAGCAACGACGTGGCGAAGCGGCCGTAGCGGTCGATGATGGTGGGCCAGCGGAAATTGGCCTCCACGAATGCCCGGCCACGGCGGCCGAGCGAGTGGCGCAGGGCCTCGTCGCCGACCAGGCGGTCCACCACCGCTTCGAATTCGGCGTAGGACTCGAACCACAAGCCACCCCCCGAGCGCCGGCAGTGCTCCTTGGTGGCCTCGCAGCGCCCGTTCACCACCACCGCTCGACCCTCGCTCCAGGCTTCCATGAGCACGATGGAGAACGCTTCGTGCGGGGAAGGCTGCACGAAGGCGGTGGCGCCACGCAGCAGCGCCCACTTCTCGGGCTCGCTCACCGGGCCAGTGACCACGATGTCGGGGTGCGCCGGCGGCACGGCCGTCACCGGCCCGGCCAACACCAAGGCCAGGGGGCCGGGACGGCGCTGCTTGTAGGCGGCGAAGAAGGCCCCCAGCATGGTCGTCCCCTTGAACCCGTCCACCCGTCCTAGCGACAACAGGTAGGGCCGCTCTCCGAGTTGGCCGGCCGCCGCCGCCACCGACGGCACGTGGGGCGGTGGTGGCTCGAAGCCGAGGCCCACCACCACCTGGGGTAGCTGGCCCACCGGGAACAACCGTTCGACCAGGGCCCGCTCACCCCAGGTCTGGAACACGAGTCCCTGCACCGACGCGAAGGTGGAACCGAACACCGGCAGGTGCAACGCCGGCTCGTCATGGGCAGCGGGGTGCATGAGGGCTCGGCCGGCCACCGCCGGCAGTGCCCTCACCGTGGTGGCGTAGAGGTAAGGGTAGAAGGCGAAGAGGTCACAGCCCGAGCTCGCCACCGCGTCGATGAGGGCCGGGGACGTGGGACCCTGCAGAGTGATGAACTCCTCGGCTTCTGCTGCTGTGGCCGCCGAGGGGTGCGACAACAGCCGCTCGGAGAAGGGGAAGAACTCAGGCGGCCGGCCTACCGTCACCGGCGACCGGTGCACCTGGACTCCGTTGATGGTCTCGTCGCCGGCGCCATACTCGTCGGCCCAAGTCATGTGGTCGCGGGCGCAGGTGGTGAACACCTCGACGCTCCAGCCCAGCTGATCCACCAGTCGCTCGGCCAGCATCCGGGCGCCGAGCTCGGCTCCTCCGAGGACCTCCAATCCGTAGCGCGGCACCACGAAGGCGTACTTCACGACATCCAGCTCTCGACGGCGTGGACCATCTCGGCGCTCGTGCGTGCCAATTCGAAGCGCCGCAAGCGACGATGGCCGGCGGCCACCAGCCGATCGGCCAGCGGGCGGTCCTCGCTCACCCGGTCCACGGCCGCCGCCACCTCGTGTGCGGACAACACCGCCTGGCGCGGGGCCGCCGCCACGTGCTGGGTCGCCGCCGCGGCGTCGTTGTCCTCGGTCGCCCCGAGCAGCACGGCGGCCTCGGCCACGGTGGCGGCCATGGCCCCGGCCCGGCGGCACACGATGGGGAGCCCGTGGTGCATGGCCTCGAGCAGCGGCACGCAGAAGCCCTCGTGGCGCGACAGGCTCACGAACACATCGGCTTGGCGGTAGTAAGCCACCAATTGATCGTGGCTGACCCCGCCGGTGATGTCTACGGCGTCGGTCAGGCCCAGTTCTTCGACCAGGCAGCGCACGGCCCGGGCGTAGGCCGAGGACACCACTCGGCCCACCAGGTGCAGCCGGGCGCCGGGCCCGAAGACCCGACGATGGACGGCCAGCGCCTGGACCAGTTCATGCTGCGCCTTGTGGGGGGCGAGCGCCCCCACGAAGAGCCACGTGCTCCCGCCCGGCGTGGCCCGGGCTTCGAGGGCGGCCATCGTGGCCGGGTCGGGCTCCGCTTCGAAGTCGCGCACGTCTACCAGAACCGGGGCCACGGTGACGTCGCGCACGCCGCGACGGCGCAGGTCGGCGGCGTTGAACTCCGACACGCCGATGCCGAGCAACGGCCGCCTGGCCAGTTGGCCGAGCTGGACTTCGCCGGCCAGAAGGGCTTCGGCGATGGCGTGGTCCCAGCGGTGGAAGAAGTGGGGCGGAGTGATGTTGTGGTAGTTGACGGCCAGCCTTTCGCGCCGCCCGAGAGCCCAGTCAGCCAGCTCCGAAAAGGCGGCGAACTGGTACAGCAGGTGCCCGTCGGGGCGCGACGGGCCGCCGAGCTCTCTCACCAACCGCACCCGGCTCTCGAGCGCCGGGTGGACGGCGAGGGCGAAGATCTCCGACTCGTAGCCGGCGCTGCGCAGCGCCTGTTGGACGCGCAATGTGTGGCCGGTGGTGGCATCACCCGGCACCACTGAGGGCACCAGTTGATGGACGCTGTTCACGCCACGCCGGCGGCTGCCGGTGCCGGTACCGACACCGGCACCTCGAGCGCGCCGCGCACGTCAGCCACGAAGGCCGCTTTGGTGCGCTCCAGGTCGAACACATCCAGACGGCGCCGGCCCATCTCCACCAGGTGCCGGCGCAGTGGCTCGTCGGTCACCGCCCGGCGCACGGTGGCCGCCACCAGCGCCGGATCGGGCTTGCGCACCAACAGGCCGGCGCCACCCAAGGTGTCGGCCACGGCCCCGGCATCGAGTGCCACCACCGGCACGCCATGGCGCATGGACTCGAGCAGCGGAAAGCAGAACCCCTCGTGCTGCGACAGGCACACGAAGACGTCGGCTTCGCCGTAGCGCCGCGCCAGCTCGTCCTGGCTGACCGATCCGGCCAGCACCACGGCGTCGGCCAGGCCGGCCTCGTCGACCAGACCTTGCACTGCCGCCGCGTAAGGCGGCACGGGGTGACCCCCGACCAACACCAGCCGGGCGTCGGGGTCATAAGCGCGGCGATAGAGGGCGAAGGCCTTCACGACGTCGTGCGCCGCCTTGTGTGGGAGGAGCTTCCCCACGAACAGCCAGGTCGTCGGGCCCTCACGACGACTTGCCGAAGACGGGCCGGCGAAGGCGCCCACGTCCACGAAGGGAGCCACCACCGACGTCGAGCGGTAGCCGGCGGCCGACAGGTCGCCACGGTTGAATTCGGATACGGCGATGGCGTGGGTGACACGAGGGGCAAGGCGCAGTAGTTGCTGGCGGCCCGCCTCCACGGCCGAGAGCCAGTCCGGCGCCCAGCGCCAGAAGAAGCTGGCCGGCGTGAGGTTGTGGTAGTTCACGAGCAACGGCCCCCGACGGGCCATTAGCCGGTCCACCACCGGTGAGCCCACGGCCAGCTGGTAGAGCACGGCGCTTCCGGCCGGTGCCACCTCGTCCAACTCGGATAGGGGCCGGGCTTCGCCGACCAATTCGGCGTCCACGTGGCCGGCGAAGAGATCCGAGCGGTACCCGGCGGCGCGTAGGGCGTCGCGCGCATGCAGGGTGTGGGCCCCCGAGGCGTCGGCTACGTGCAACGAAGGCAGCACCTGGTGCACGGTGTCGATGAGGCGGGCCTTGGTCACGACACCCCCAGCCGGCGACCGGCTTCGACGGCCTCGGCGATGGCGCCGGCCATGCGGGCCCGGCCCGCTGCCGGGGCGAACTGGGCGGCCCGCCGGTTCCCGGCGCGCACCATGGCCTGGCGCAGGGTCCCGTCCGACACCACTCGGTGCACGGCAGTGGCCAGAGCCATGGGCGACTTGTCCTCGAGCACCAGGCCGCCGTCGCCCACCGTCTCCCCCACAGCGGCGGCGTCGTAGGCCACCACCGGCACCCCGGCGTGCATGGCCTCCACCAGCGGCACACAGAAGCCCTCGTGGTCCGAGGCGCAGACGAAGACATCGGCGCTGGCGTAGTACGCAGCCAGCACCCCGGCCGGCACCGAGCCGGCCATGTCCACGGCGTCGGCGATGCCGAGCCGGCGGCAGAAGCGCTCGAGCGCCCGCCGGTACTCCTCGCCCAGCGCCGATCCCACCAGGTGCAGGCGAGCCTCGGGGTCGAAGGCCCGCCGGTAGCAGGCAAAGGCCTTGACCAGGTCGTGCTGCGCCTTGTGCGGCGACACCCGGCCCACGAATAGCCAGTCGGCACCGCCCGCCGCCTTGGCCGCTTCCATGGCCCGCCGGGCATCGCCGTCGGCCACAGTGTCGAGCCCGTCGAAGTCGACCAGCGGAGCGGCGGTGGTGGTGTGGCGACAGCCGACCTTACGCATCTCGGCTTCGCTGAAGTGCGAGTGCGCTATGCCGAAAACGGCGTCGGGAGCCAGCTCGGCCAGCTGCTCCACCCCCAGTTCGAGCTCCTCTCGGAGCCATGGTGCCCACGGTGCCACCAAGGCCGCCGGGGTGACGTTGTGGTAGTCCAGGATCACCGGCTCGCCACGCCGGCGCACCGCCTCCGCCGCCGTGGCTCCCGTCGAGTGGTGGAACAGCAACCACCGCCCGGCGCTGTGCTCACCGAGCGATTCCAGCGGGCGCGCCAGATCGGCTACCTCGGGCTGGGCGCCGGACGCGTAGATGTCGGACCGGTATCCCTCGGACTCGAGGACCTGGCGCGTGTGCAACACGTGGGCGCCGATGGCGTCGCGGGCGGCCAGGATGTGCACCACCTGGTCGATGCGCTGGGGGCGGTTCACGGGTGCCCGGCCCCCGACAGCCGCCCCCCGTTCGAGGCTTCGAGTGCCTGGGCCAACGCCTGCTCCCAACGCTTGCGGCCGGCGGCCAGGGTGAAGTCGGCCGCCCGGCGCCGGCCGGCCCCCACCAGCCGGGCCTGCAGGGTGCTGTCGTCGAGCACGCGGTGCACCGCCTCGGCCAGGGCCAAGGGCGACTTGTCGGCTACCACCAGGGCGCCGGTGGCGCAGGTTTCGGCCACGGCGGCGGCGTCGTAGGCGACTACCGGCACGCCGGCGTGCATGGCCTCCACCAGCGGGATGCAGAAGCCCTCGTGCTCCGAGGCGCACACGAACACGTCCGCACTGGCGTAATAAGCAGCCAGCTCCCCATCGGAGACGGCACCGGGAAGGGTCACGGCGTCGGCCACTCCGAGCACGGCGGCGAAGCGGCGCACGGCCGCCGGGTAGGCCTCGCCGAAGCCGGTGCCGATGAGGTGCAGGCGGGCCTTCGGGTCATGCAGCCGGCGGTAGCAGGCGAAGGCCTTGACCACGTCGTGCTGCGCCTTGCTCGGCGACACCCGGCCGACGAAGAGCCAGTCGGCCCCGCCCTCGGCGCGCTCGGCTCGGCGCCGCTCGAGCACAGCTCGGTCGGGGGCCATGGACTGCAGGTCGAACAGCGGGGGAACCACCACCGTCGGGTCGTATCCCTCGGCTCTGAGCTCGGCCTCGTTGTAGGACGAGTCGGCCAGGGCGAAGAAGCAGCGCCCGGCCAGCTGTCGCATTTGGCCACGCCCCTCGTCGGCCGATTCCGCCGCCCACGGGAGCCAGGGGTCGAAGAACGAGGTGGGCGTGATGTTGTGGTAGTCGACCAACACCGGTTCTGGTCGCGCCCAGATCAGCTCGGCCGCCGGCGAACCGTTGGACAAGTGGTACATCCACCAGGTGCCGGGCCGGGGCCGAGCCGGCAGGTCGTCGAGAAGACGGCACTCCGAGCGAACCTCGGGGAAAGCGCCGCGGCACCAGATGTCGGAGCGGTATCCGAGGTCGCGCAGCAGTTGCCGGACGTGGAGGATGTGTACGCCTATGGCATCGCGTCCGCCGAAGGAGGGGACGACCTGGTCGATGCGCTCCGGGCTCACCGCGCCGCGTGACGCTTCACAGCCAGCACGGCGAAGCTGCCGGGCCCGTGATGGACCTCGACGTCGGTGAAGCCGAGCCGCCCCACCAGGTGCACCCAGGTCTCGGCGTGCAGCGGACGCCCGGGGGCCAGGTCGGCCACCACCGGGCCGACTGTGGCCAGCCAGGCATCGGGCTCGATGCCCACCACGGCCAGAAGGCCACCGGGGACCAGGGTCAGCTCGGCCAGGCGCAGCAGACGCCGGCGCTCGGCCATGGAGGCGCGGTCCACCACGGCCGACAGCACCAGGCCGCCGAGGCGGTCGGTGCCCAGCGCACCGAGGTGTCCGGCCACCTCGTCGCGTCGCACATCGAACCCGGCGGCCACGGCCCGGTCGGCGGCCGCCGTGCCGGGGTCGATCCCGTAGGCGTCCACTGCGGCCTGGCCCAAGGCGCCGAGCAGCGAGCCGTCGCCACACTCGGCGTGCAGGACCCGGCCACCGGGGCCCGCACCGAGGACCTCGGTCAGGCGCTCGGCATATGGAATGGGGTCGGCACCCGGGGCCAGCTCCTCCTCTTCGGGCAGCGCCGGCGGCGTGAGCAGCGACACATCACCCTCCACGTCCGAAAGGCGCTCGTCGAGCAGGTGTAGGACGCGCATGGACGAGGAGGCGAAATGGTTGAGTTGGGACACCACGTAGCGCACGAACCAGGCCTCGGCCTGCCACAGCGACCACTTGACCAGGCCTTTGGGCTCGCGCCTCGAGCCGATGGGCACGTCGATGTCGAAGTAGGCGGCGCGGTCGGCGAGCTTCAGGGCCTCGGTGAAGTGGTCGTCGCCGGTGCCGGTGGGCGTGAAGCGGGCGAAGAGCTCGTCGAGCTTGCGCTCGAAGCTAGGCGGGAAGTCGCCGGCCGCCCGGCGCCGGCGTACTTCCTCGTCGATCTCGTGCCGGACCCGTTCGAGGTAGGCGCGGTCTTGCGCTTCGTCGACGGATTCGTCGGCGGCGTCGCTGCTCACGGCGTGCTCCTTGGGCATCAGCTGAGACTGGCGGTGGAGATCTCGACCCTGGGCTCGAGAGCCACCGAGCCCCGGGCCCGACCCGGGTTCATGACCTCGAAAGCGGCGTCCTGCTCGCGCAGATCGTAGACGACACCTGCCGGGCCACCACTGATGGCTACGTGCACCATGTAGCTGCCGCCGAGCAGGGGGACCTCGTCGAAGCGGAACTCGACGCGACCGGTCCCCACCTCGATGTCCACCGGACGGTCCAAGATGGCCGTGTCGGTGGCGTGCACCAGGGCACCGTCGGTGGAGTAGATGGCGTAGGAGAAGACCACGCTCGGCACGGCTTCGACCGCCTCGTAGGCCAGGCGCAGTGTCATGGGCTCGCCGGGGAGCAGGTACGGGCGGGACCCGGTGCCGGCGTGCTCGAGCTCGACGCTGGTCATGGTGATGGGCCGGTGGCGACTCAGGATGGGGCGCTGGCTCTCGTCGGCCGGCTCCGGCACCACCCCCACGGCCACCAGATGCTCGTGGTAGGCGCGGATGGCTTCGGCCGCGCCGGCCACGGCCAGGACCCGACCACCTTCGAGGACCACGGCCCGGTCGCAGATCTGGCGGACCAGGTCCGCCGCGTGGGTGACGAAGAGGATGGTGCGGCCCTCGTCTTGGAACTGCTTGATCCGGCCCAGGCATTTGCGCTGGAAGTTCTCGTCGCCCACGGCCAGGACCTCGTCCACCACCAGCACGTCGGGGTCGACGTTCACGGCCACGGCGAAGCCGAGCCGCACGAACATGCCCGACGAATAGAACTTTACCTGGTTGTCGATGAACTGTTCGAGCTCGGCGAACGACACGATGTCGTCGAAGCGACTCTGCACTTCGCGCGTCGACAGCCCCAGCAGCGACGCGTTCAGGTAGATGTTGTCGCGGCCCGACAGCTCGGGCTGGAACCCGGCTCCGAGCTCCAACAGGGCGGCCAACTGGCCGCGTACGACCACTCGGCCTTCGGTGGGCTGCAGGATGCCCGACACGCATTTGAGCATGGTGGACTTACCCGATCCATTGCGGCCCAAGATGCCCACCGTCTCGCCCTCGTAGACGCTGAAGGCGACGTCGCGCAGAGCCCAGAAATCCTCGTGCGGGTTGCGCCCGGCGCGCAGGGCGCGCTCCTTGAGCGACGTGACCTTCTCGTGGTACAGGCGGAAACGCTTGGACACGTCGACGACGTCGACGGCGATGTTCTGGGTCATGGCCGGCTCACAGCTCCTCGGCGAAGTTCCCCTCGAGGCGGCCGAACACGGCCAGGGCCCCGGTGAGCAAGACCAGCGACAGTGCCACCACCACCATGTCGGCGGCCAGGTACCAGTGCACCGGGTAGTTGGCCAACACCGGCTGCTGCAGGTGGCTCACGGTGTTGACGGGATTCATCACGGCGTAGAACACGCGCTGGAAGGTCATGACCGGCGGGGTTAGCGGATTCAGGAAGTAGAGCCACAGGATGTGGTGCTTGGCCAGCTTCCCGCCGACCTGGGCGTAGGAGTAGATGCCGGGGATGGCCCAGAACCAGGCCATGAGGATGACCTCGACCAGGTGTTGGGTGTCTCGCAGGTAGACGTTCACCGCCGAGAGGAAGACGCAAAGGGCCGAGGAGAACAGGACGATGGCGGCCAGGGCCGGGACGATGAGCCACATGTCGGCCCAGGCCGGGCGGTGCCAGAACGCCACCATGAAGACGAGAAGAACCGTGGACTGGAACAGGAAGAACATGAAGGCCGAGCCCACCGAAGCCAGGGCCAGGATCTCACGGGGGAAGGCCACTTTCTTCACGATGCCGGAGTTGGCCACGATCACTCCGGTGCCGCTCAGCACCGCCGTCTGGAAGAGGTTCCACAGCAGCATGGCGGCGAACATGTAGATGACGAAGTTGGGGATGCCGTTGGGCAGGAAGAAGGTGAAGA
This sequence comes from Acidimicrobiales bacterium, assembly GCA_035531775.1. Lineage (GTDB taxonomy): Bacteria > Actinomycetota > Acidimicrobiia > Acidimicrobiales > UBA8190 > DATKSG01. The sequence goes on from DATKSG010000024.1 coordinate 28,530, forward strand.
GGACGTAGAACACGGCCAGGGTGAACGCCGGGTTCAGCATCGACCACAGGAACCCGAGCACCGAGTTCTTGTACTTGACCTTGATCTCCTTGCGCACCAAAAAGGCAAAGAGCTCCCGCGACGCCCACAACTCGGCCAGTCGCGGAAGAAGGGCCATCCGGGCCGCCACCACCCGGGTCGGCTTTGATCCCCCGCGCGAGGCCACCCTCGCCGCTCTGGCTTCCAGGGCATCCTCGGCCTGGGGGGCGGGGATGGCGGCCGAGGTCGGCACGGCAGCCGACGCGGCGGCCCCGGCCGGTTCGTGCTCGGCCTGCAGATCGGTCACCGTGGCCCGGCCCCGGTGAGGCTCAGCTGGCGGCCGGGGCCGCGGAGTGCTCGATCACCCTGTCGATGAACCCGTAGCCCTGCGCCTCCTCGGCCGTGAACCACCGGTCACGATCGGAGTCGGCCTCGATGCGCTCGAGGGGCTGGCCGGTGTGGAAGGCGATGCGCTCGGCCATCATGCGCTTCAGGTACACGATCTGCTCGGCCTGGATGGCGATGTCGGACGCCTGGCCTTGCATCTGCCCCGAGGGCTGATGCATGAGGATCCGGCTGTGAGGCAGGGCGAAACGCTTGCCCGGTGCCCCCGCGCACAGCAGGAACTGGCCCATGGAGGCGGCCAGGCCGACGCAGATGGTGCTCACGTCGCAGCTCACGTACTGCATGGTGTCGTAGATGGCCAGGCCGTCGGTGACCGAACCGCCGGGCGAGTTGATGTAGAGGGAGATGTCCCGCTCGTGGTCCTCGGCCGCCAGGAGCAGCAGCTGGGCGCACACCAGGTTGGCCACCGTCTCCTCGATGGCCGAGCCGAGGAAGATGATCCGCTCCTTGAGAAGGCGCTGGAAGACGTCGGCCGAGGCGCCGTCGGGTATCGGCCCGGAGCGCATCACAGGCATCGAGGGGGTGGGTTCCATGCCCCGAGGCTACCCGCACCAGGCACCGGGCACGGCCAGCGCGCCGGTAGGCTCTCCGCCACCCCCGGGTACCGGTACGCCACCGCCGGGGGCCAGCGGGCGTGGCGGAACTGGCAGACGCGCCGGGTTTAGGTCCCGGTCCCTTCGGGGGTGGAGGTTCGAGTCCTCTCGCCCGCACATTTGCCATTTGGGCTCGCCCTCGTCGGAGGGGCCATCTCCGACCTCTGTTGCTCACGCAGTTGCGAACGGAGGTCGTCATGAGATGGCCATGCGTGGAGTGGGAGGACCACCTTCGCCACCTGCCCGGCGTGAGCAAGCGCCTCGGGCACGCCGGCGTGATGATCGCGCTCGGCGCGTGAGCCCGAAGCACCGTCAAGGCCGAGGGACGCCGTCAAGGCCGAGCCCTCCATCGGTCGTGAAAATCAGAACGGGACCATCTCCGGATGATCCGCACGAGATCGTCTATTTCAAGCGTCACCGCGACGATGATCCCAACGAGATCATCCCGGGTAGGGAATTCCTGCGAACGGTCTGCCCAGCCAAGGTGAGGGCAACGATGAACGCGGTACTCATCGCTGTGGCCAGTGCCGCTCCCAAACGCTTTTCCGGCGGTGGCTACTGGGAGGCGATGAAGGGAAGAATGGCCGGGTGGTTCGAGGTCCGTGTCGATGGGCCGAAACGCCACCATTACCGCCTCTTCTGTCGGCTGGACTACTAAGCGGCGAATCCCGGCTGGACCAGGCCACTCCTCGTCGTCGTCACGGGCATGGACAAGCCATTCCGGACCCAGCTCACCGAGGCGGACTACGCCGCCGTCCGAGCTTTGGGCCAGGAGTACCTGACACGGAACCCGCGCTCGATCTCCTGAGACGCTCAGGACACGAGCTTCGTCCGCCGGCCGCAGCGCATGGCCACACCCTGCTTCGCCACGGCCCGCTGATCACGACTCGACCCCGCCAGCAGTGGCTCGCTCGTGACGAGGCCCTCTTCCGAGCCGAGTGGTTCGAGGGTGACCCGGAGCCCGAGAGCACCGGCGACTTCAGCGACTGTTCCCAACGTGGGGTTCACATGTTCCGCCGAGAACAGGCGGCGAACGGCTGCCGCATGAGCGCCGAGAGCCCGGGCGAGCTCGGCCTTGGAAACGCCCGCCGCCTCACGGGCCTCGTCAAGCTGCGCCACCACTCGATCGATCGTGCTGATGCGGATGGACTCGCGCACGAACTCACCAAGGAACTCAGGATCTTTCAGATCCTCGGTGAGGTCGGACCAGAACCGGCTGGACACGTATGAAAGTGTAACATATATGTTACCGATGTCGGGGACCATGGGACCGGTCCGGGCGCCCAATTTGCGCCGTCGATCCCGGTCCCTTCGGGGGTGGAGGTTCGAGTCCTCTCGCCGGCACGCACAGAATCTCGTCCGCACGCGGTGGCCCAGGTGAAGAGGGCGGGACAGGACCCAAGGGACCGCCGGCGGTATCGTGCCCATGTGGTAGCCTCCGGAGACATCCGGTACGCCCGAGCCACGGGCGACATCGACATCGCCTACACCGTCTTCGGCGACGGCCCGCTCGACATGGTCATCATCGGAGGGTTCGTCACCCACTTGGACCTCATGTGGGACTACCCGTGGTTCGCCCCTTTCCTCGGATACGGGCGATTCAGCCGCGTGATCGCCTTCGACAAGCGCGGTACCGGTCTGTCCGACCGGTCTCTCGGCTTCGGGAGCCTCGAGGAGCGCAGCGACGACATCCGGGCGGTGATGGAAGCGGCCGGCTCAGAGCAGGCTGTCATCTTCGGAATCTCAGAAGGCGGCCCTATGGCGATCTACTTCGCCGCCCGATATCCCGAACGCGTGCAAGGCCTGATCCTCTACGGCACCGCCGCCAAGTTCGACGCGGGACCGGACTATCCCGATGGCATGCGGCAGGAGTTCACCCAACCGTTCATCGACCTGCTCGCCGACCAGTGGGGCACCGGGCGCGCCTATGGCGCCTTCGCCCAACATCCGGCCGACCCGGCTCGAGCCGAGAAGGTGCTCGCCACCTACGAGCGCAGCGCTTGCACGCCGCAGATGGCCCGGCAGATCATGCAGCGCAACCTCGAGATCGACGTGCGACCGGTACTCGGGACCATCTCGGCTCCGACACTCGTCCTGCATTGCACCCGTGACCCCCTGGTGCCCTCCTCCCTGGGGCGCTATCTAGGCGACCACATCCCCGGCGCCACACACACGGAGATCGACGGCGACTTCCACGCCAGCTGGCGCACCGAAGACAACCTGAAGTTCGGCCCTCCGGTGACGGCGTTCCTGGCCACCTTGGGAGTGGAGCCTCCCCGACCGCCGAACCACCGGGTCCTGGCCACCGTGCTGTTCACCGACATCGTCGGTTCCACCGAGCACTTGAGCGGTGTCGGTGACGACACTTGGCGCCAGATCCTCGACGCCCACGACCGGTTGGCTGCCGATCGTGTGACGGAGTGCGGTGGCAACATGGTCAAGAACACCGGCGACGGCATGCTCGCCACCTTCGGCGGCCCGTCAGCCGCCCTCGAAGCGGCACAATCCGTGCGCGAGGCGATGGCCGGGCTGGCCATCGAGATCCGGGCCGGGGTACACACCGGTGAGGTCGAGTTGCGAGACGGCGACATCGGGGGGATCGCCGTCCACATCGGGGCCCGCATCGCCTCATTGGCCGGACCGGGCGAGATCCTGGTATCGCGCACCGTCAAGGACTTGGTCACCGGTTCGGGGTTGTGCTTCGAGGATCGCCACGAGCACGACTTGAAGGGAGTGCCCGGCACCTGGGAGCTCTTCGCCCTGACGACCTGACACCTGCGGGCACCGTTGGTTGACGCTGCCCCGAGCGGCGCTTAGCTTCGGCCCAAGCGGAACCCCGGCGGCGGCCGGGGCGGCGGAGGAGGATGGCGATGGGCGGCACCGGCACAGCGAGGTTCAGGCTCAGCGCGCCTTGGAGGATGGCACTGTCGTGCTCGGTCCTGGCCGCAGGAACCCTGACATGGGCCGCCGGCGGCGGGTACGACCTGGCGGCGGCCAAGGCCCCGGCTTGTGCCCAGAACACCGACCAATTCCCTGGCGAGGTGGAGAGCGCCTACAACTGCCAGTACACCTACGCCACCATGGCCGATGGCACTGCCATATCGGTGGTGGTGAGCTACCCCGCCGGCTACAGCGGTGGGAAGTTGCCGGCGCTGTTCATGATGGACGGCTACGACGGCGGCGGTGGGTCACTCGACCCCAACACCTATGGCAACCGCTACGTCATGGTCCACGCCTCGGTGCGAGGTACCGGCTGTTCGAGCGGCACCCTCGATCTCTTCTCCTGGCAGGACGCCGAGGACGGTGCCGACATCGTGAACAGCTGGATCCCGGCTCAACCGTGGGCCAACGGCCGCGTCGGGATCATCGGCCACTCCTACCCGGGGCTCACCGGCTTCATGACGGCCGAGCGCATCGGCTTCGACGAGTCCTTGCACCCGGCGTCGTCCAACCATCTCGATGCCGTGTCGGTGTCGGGCCTGATCGACGACCTCTACCGGGGCATCACCTATATGGGTGGGATCCCCGACGACGGATTTCCCGTCCTGTGGACCGGCGCGGTACGGCCTGAGTCCGAGCTTCAGGGCAACGCCCAGCGCTACGGGGCCGAAGCCTCGACCGGCGACACGGCCTGCTTGGGCAACATCGCCACCCGCCCCGCCTCCGACGCCCTTGCTCCCGATGCGGCGACCGACGATGCCATCGTCAACGGCGTCACCCAGGAGCAAGACACCTCGTGGTGGTGGGCCCATTCGCTCATCACCCAGGCCCGTTACATCAACGAGCCCATTCACATCGACCAGCAGTACCAGGACGAGCAGACCGGCCCACGCGGCGGGGCCGAGCTCTTCCAGGCTCTCGAGAACCTGGCTCCCTCCCTGCCCAAGCGGATCGTGCTGGGCAACGGGCGGCACGACTCGACCGGCCACGTCTACCACCCGGACGAGGAGAACTGGTTGGACTGCTACGTGGCCCAGCTGGCCGGGGCCTGCGCCAAGGTGGGGGCTTCGTCACTGGTGGCCAACGCCAACGGTCCGGGTTCGACCGCTCCCTCCACCGACACCACGCCGTCGACGGCGATGCTCGGCGCCGCCACCCACATCCCGTGCCCGGGCGACAGCGTGGTGGCGTACTTCGAGTCGACCCCGGCGGTGACCGATGCCGCCAATAACCTGGTGTCGAACGGGACCAAGCCACCACTGTGTTCAACGTCGTTCCCCCTGCCGGGCACCCAGTGGACGAACTACTTCTTGAACGCCGACGGGTCGATGTCCACCACCCAGGGCGCCACTGGCCAGCGCAGCTACCTATCAGCCGCCATCGGTCCCGACGACTACGTGGGTCCCACCGAAGTGAGCCAGGTCGACTCGACCACCGACACCTTGTACGGGGCGGCGGTGGGGCCGGTGCTCAGCTCGTCCGCACCCGACGAGCTCACCTACGCGCTGCCATTCACAACGGCGACAACGCTCGAAGGCCCCATCATGGCCGACCTCTACGCCTCGGTGGCCGGCATCAACACCGACTTCTTCGTGCAGCTCATCGACCGCGACGAGGCCACCGGGGCCGAGCAGTTCCTGCAGTACGGGCTGCTGCGGGCCGACTACGTCTCGACCTTCGACCCGACGCTGTCGGACTACGCCGCCGGTGGGACGCTGTACCGGCCCTATTACGCCTTCACCAATCCGGCCCCGTTGAGCCCTGGAGCGGTGAATGAGTACCGCATCGAGGTGTTCCCGCTCGGGTGGGTGTTCCGCCCTGGACACCAGCTTCTCGTCACGGTGTCGGCCCCTCCGGCCATCGACCAGCTTTACGGCTGGGGAGGAGAAGAGAACCCGGCCACGCTGAACACGGTCCTGGCCGACGCCGCCCACCCGTCACGTCTGCTCCTGCCGCTGTTGCCGGCCGCCGACAACCCGCTGGTGGGTGCGGCCGAGCCGTGCGGCAGTCTCGAAGGGGTGCGCTGCACCACGCCGGCGACCACGGCGACGGCGAGCGGCCTTCGTTGAGCAGGCGGCCTGCCATGAGTGGGCCGCCTGCCATGATGGCGCCGTGGAACAGGAGCCCAGCGCCCAGGTGAGCCGTAAAGCCCCGGCTTACGAAGTCCGAGTCCTCCGATCCGACGAGCTCGAGGCGGCGGCGGCCTGCACGGCCCGGGCCTTGCAGGACGACCCGCCCATGGTCGCCTCCTACGGCGACGACGTCGTGGCCCGGGTGGCAGCCGTGCACGAGTTGTTCGCCGACGTGGTCGTGGGCCAGATGTCGTCGTCCCCGCAGTTCGGGGCGGTGGCCGGACGGCTCGTGGTGGGGGTGGCGGCCGCCTCGACCCCCGGCCACTGCGTGGGCGACATGATGCGCCCCATGGCCGAGCAGGTGCTGGCCGCGCCGGTGGCGCCCATGGGCGACCCCATGCGGGCATGGGTGTTCTGGGCCACCTGGGCTGCCCACGACCTGCTCGAGCCGCACCGCCACATCGGCCCGGTCGGCGTGGAGCCGGGATTTCAAGGTGGAGGCATCGGCGGAGCGGTGATGCGGGCGCTGTGCGCCGACCTCGACGACAGCGGCGAGGTGGGATGGCTGGAGACGAGCAAGGAGCGCAATGTGCGCTTCTACAGCGCGCTCGGCTTCGAGGTGGTCGACTTCGCCGAGATGCTGGGCGTCCCCAACTGGTTTATGCGCCGCGACCCGGGCGGCGCCGCTTGACGGGCCTCAGCCCCCGCCATCGACTTCGATGACCTGGCCCGTCACGTAGCCCGCCGCGTCCGAGCACAAGAACCGCACCACCGCCGCCACGTCCTCGGGCCGGCACACTCGGCCGAATGGAGACGCGGCGTCCAAGGTGGTGATGTCCTGCACTCCCATGGCAGCGCGCACCAGGCGCCGTCCCATGTCGGTGTCGACCAATCCGGGGGCCACCACGTTGACGTGGACGTGGTGGCGACGCTCCTCTTTGGCCAAGGTGAGGGCCAGCGCTTCGAGAGCGGCTTTGGCCATGTTGTAGGGAGCGCCGTTGGCCGCCAGCATGCGGGCCGCCACGCTCGAGATGAACACCACGTCACCGCGACCAGCCGAGCGCAGCGCCGGCAGGAAGAGCCGGCACAAGTGGTGGGCTGCCACGGCGTGGGTGCGCAGAACGCGGTCGAGCTCCTCGGGGTCGGTGTCGAGCACCGAATGGCCTCGGCTGGCGATGCCCGCCGCGTGCACGAGCACGTCGATGCGCCCGAAGTCACTGAGCACGGCCTCGGCCATGGCCTCGTCGTCCGACAGCTGGTCCACCGAAGCCCGATAAGCCACGGCGCGGCGCCCGAGGGCGCTGACAGCGGCCACGGTGCCAGCAGCCGCCTCTTCGTCACGACGGAAGTTGACGGCTACGTCACAGCCGTCCTCGGCCAGGGCCACGGCGCAGGCCCGCCCGATGCCGCGACTGGCCCCGGTGACCAGGGCCACCCGTGCGCTCGAGCTGGTCATGGCCACGTCCGGAGGTGGGCGGCCGACGTCAGGCTGCGGGGCGGAAGACCGGGATGTGGAACCCGTCGGCCAGCTCTTCGAAGGTGACCTCCAGGGCCATGCCCACTTCGAGGGCACCCGGCTCGCACCCCACCACGTTGGTCATCATGCGTGGCCCCTCCACCAGGTCCACGATGGCCGCCACGTAGGGCACCTTCTCCTTGAACGGCGGCAGGTCGTTCTGGTGGACCACCGACCACGTGTACAGGGTGGCTCGGCCCGAAGCTTGCTCCCATGCCACCTCCGGCTCGCCGCAGCGCGGGCAGAAGGGCCGTGGGTAGTAGTGGGCCTCCCCGCACGCTCCACAGCGGGCGATGAGCAGCCGGCCCTCGGCCGCGGCATCCCACCAGGTCTGGGTGTAGTCGTCGGGGATGGGGAGGTCGAATCGGGTGGTCATGTCCTGTCCTCGCTCGGTGACGGCGGCCGGCGGGCCGGATTGACCCTGGCGAGCGCCATCGGCCATGCTGCCCGGGTTCCAGATCCGGCGTCAACGTGGCGCGGGCGGGCGGCACCCAGGGCCGCCACCACTAGGAGGTCACCAGATGGGCATGCTCGACGGCAAGGTCGCCATCGTCACCGGCGCGGGCCGGGGCATCGGACGCGAGGAGGCTCTCCTGCTGGCGGCCGAGGGGGCCAAGGTGATCGTGAACGACGTGGGGGCCACCCGCGACGGCGAGGGGGCCGATGTACACCCGGCCCAGCAGACCGTGCAGGACATCGAGGCCGCCGGAGGTGAGGCCGCCCTGAACTCCGACGATGTGAGCTCGTGGTCCGGGGCCGAGCACCTGATCCAGCAGGCCGTGGACACCTGGGGCAGGGTCGACATCCTGGTCAACAACGCCGGCATCCTGCGCGACAAGATGAGCTTCAACATGGAGGAGTCCGACTGGGACGACGTCATCCGCGTCCACCTGAAGGGCCACTTCGCCATGTCGCACTTCGCCGCCGTGCACTGGCGCAACCGGGCCAAGGCCGGCGAAGAGGTGTCGGGCCGGATCATCAACACAGCGTCGGAGGCCGGCCTCTACGGCAACGCCGGCCAGGCCAACTACGGGGCGGCCAAGGCCGGCATCGCCGCCATGACCATCATCTTGGGCCGGGAGCTCGAGCGATACGGGGTGACGGTCAACGCCATCTCCCCCCGAGCCCGCACCCGCATGACCGAGGACCTCTTCGGCGACATGGCCAAGGCCGAGGAGGGCAAGTTCGATGCCTTCGGCCCCGAGAACGTGGCTCCGCTGGTGGCTTTCCTGGCCAGTGACGAGGCGGCCGACGTGAACGGCCAGAACTTCGTGGTCTACGGCGGCTCGGTGTGGGTCATGCAGGGCTGGAAGCCCGTGGGCCAGGTCGAGCGCGATAGCCGTTGGACGCCCAAGGAGCTGGCCGACAACAAGGCCGCCCTGTTCGGCGACCGTCCCACCGGCCTACCGCCATTCAGCTTCTGATCCCGGGGCCGGTTCCTGATCCAAAGACGTCACCTGGGCGGTAGCGGCCAGGTGGCGGCCCAGGTCATTCGAGCGCCGACCCACGAGGTCGTGATCGACCTCCATTAGGGTCGGGGCATGCGAATTCGCTCACCGCGCACGGTCACTGTCCTGGTGGCGCTGTCCCTGGGCGCTGCTGCCTGCAGCAGCGGCGCCCACAGCGCCGCCACCACCACCACGACCATGGCCCTCAACCCGGCCACGGCCCAGGCGTCCATCAACACCGCCTACAGCACCTTGTTCACGTTCTCCGACAAGTCGGTGGGCGACAAGGAGGCCGTCATCCAAGGCGGCACGGCGCTCAAGACGGCCTTGGCCCAGGCGCTGGCATCACCTCTGTCGAGCAGCTCCACCGGCGCCCGGGTCGACACCACCCTCATCCTCTACGGCCTCGGATGCTCCTCACAGCAGCTGCCGTCGCCGTGCGCCAAGGTGACCTACGACATCCTGGGGGCGAGCGGGGCCCCGTCGCTGGCCGGCCAGACCGGCTACGCCGTCTACCTCGGTGGCAAGTGGCTGGTGGCCAAAGCCACCATCTGCGGCCTGCTCGGGCTCTTCTACACCGCCTCGGGCAAGACCGGGTCGCCGCCCGGCTGCTGATCAGGCCAGAGCGGCGGTGGCCTCGCCCACGACCTTCACTTCGCCTTCGGCGTTGGCCAAGCTGCACTCGAGGTCTACGAGCTGCTTGCCGTCCTCGACCCGCTTGGCCTTGACCACGATCTTGGTGTGCAGCTCCTCACCGGGCCACGTCTGGCGGCTGAAGCGCACCTGGTAGTGGGTGAGGGTGCCGGCCCCGACGTAGTCGGTGAGGGCCGTGCCGAGCAGGCCCATGGAGAACATGCCGTGGCCGAAGACGCTCGGCTGGCCGGACTTGGTGGCCAGGATCTCGTCATGGTGCATGGGGTTGTAGTCACCCGAAGCACCGGCATAGCGCACCAGGTCGGTGCGGGTGAGGGTGTGGCTCTTCACGGGGGCTTGGTCGCCCTCGCTCACGTCGTCGAATCGGATCGCCATATCGCGCCTTCCTGATCAGGTGCCTCCAACCGCGCCCGCAGCATGGGCGCCGTGGACGGCGGCTGTCAAACCTCCCCGGCGCAGCGCCACACGGCGGCGGGATGCTCCGATAGGCCTACCGGCCAGGCCTATTCCTCGACCGGCTCCGGGTCGCGGGGCAGGCCCAGGAGCCGCTCGGCGATGACGTTGCGCTGGACCTCGCTGGTGCCCCCGGCGATGGTCAGGCACCGGGTGGAGAGAAAGCCCCGACTCCACTGCTGGCCCTCACCTTCGACGGTGGCCCCTTCGGGCCCGAGCAGAGTGAGCCCCAGCTCCTGGACCCGCTGCTCGTGCTCGGCGCCGAGCAGCTTGCGCACGCTGGCTTCGGGGCCTGGCTCCACCCCCGACACCGAGCGCAAGGTGGTACGGGCACCGAGCAGGGCAACCGACTGGGCCTCGGCCATGAGGCCGCCGATGTGGTCGTGGACGATGGGGTCCCGCCCGTGGGGTCCCTGGGCCAG
>DATKSG010000025.1:0-10375 GCA_035531775.1 Acidimicrobiales bacterium
GGCGCCCTCAGGGGCGCCCCTCGGCGCGTCCGGGATCAGGCCCGGCACCGCCTCCGGGACCAGGGCCGGGGGCCAGCTCGGGGGCCAGCTCGGCCCGGTCGAGCACCGCTCGGGTCTCGGGGCCCATCCACGGCTCGAGACGGCGCAGGTCGTCGGGCGCCAGGGCGTCGAGGAAGGACCAGGCCACCAACTCCTCAGCCGCCTCGGACTCTCGAGCCACCGCTTCGATGCATCCCATGAGCCGCTCGAGGACCGGTGCGTGGCGTTCGAGTGGCCCGGCCAGCTCGGCGGCGAACTCGGCCAGGTCGCAGTAAGCGGCCGCCGCCCCCGGGTCGCCATCGGCCTCGTCCACCAGGTTCAGGTAGCGCTCGGCGAACTCGGGCACCGCCCGCAGCACTCTGCTCACGTCGGGATCGATCATACATAGAAGATACTGAAACAACATGAGATCGGGCAAGCCTTTTCCCGGTCCTGTATGAATATGCGGAACGGTGTATAGTCTTGCACCATGCGGGTCGGGATAGCAGGGGCATCGGGCTTCGCCGGGGCAGAGCTGCTGCGCCTGGCCGCCGGGCACCCCGACATGGACGTGGTGGTGGCCGGGGCCGACTCCCAGGCCGGCCGGCCGGTGGGGGAGCTGTACCGCTCCCTGGCGGCGGCTTACCCGGCGCTCGACTTCAGCCCGGCCGGCCCGTCGGAGCTGCAGGGCCTCGACGTGGTCTTCCTGGCCCTTCCACACGGGGAGTCGCAGCAGTTGGCCCCGGATCTGGTGGACCGGGTGGGACTGCTCGTAGACCTGTCGGCCGACTTCCGCCTGACGCAAAAAGAGGCCTACCCGCAGTGGTACGGGAGCGAGCACCTGGCGCCGGAGCTGCTCGGCCGCTTCGTCTACGGGTTGCCCGAGCTCTTCGGACCGAACTTGGCCGGGGCGAGCCTGGTGGCTGCCCCGGGCTGCTACCCGACGGCGGCTGCTCTGGCCCTGGCCCCGCTGGTGCGCGGGGGACTGGTGAAAGACAGCGGCATCATCGTGGACGCCGCTAGCGGGGTGTCGGGGGCCGGTCGTCAACCGGCCGAACACACGCATTTCAATGTCGTGGACGAGGACTTCACCGCCTACGGCTTGTTCACCCACCGCCACACCCCGGAGATCGAGCAGGCCACCGGGGCGCAGGTGCTCTTCACCCCGCACCTGGCCCCTATGAACCGCGGCATCCTGGCCACCTGTTACGCCCGGCCCACCCGGGACCTGTCCGACGCCGACCTGCGCCAGGCCCTGGACCAGGCGTACGACGGGCAGCCGTTCATGGTGGTTAGCGACCAGCCGCCATCGACCAAGGCCACCTTGGGGTCCAATGCCGCACATGTGAGCGCGCGGGTGGACCCCCGCACCGGCTGGGTGCTGTCCATGTGCGCGTTGGACAACCTGGGTAAGGGGGCGTCGGGGCAGGCCGTGCAGTGCATGAACCTGGCCCTCGGCCTGCCCGAGACCGAGGGGCTCAGCGCCGTGGGGGTGTACCCGTGAGCGTCATGGCGCCGCTCGGCTTCGAGGCCGCCGGCATCGCCTGCGGCATCAAGGCTTCAGGCGGGCTCGACCTTTCGCTGGTGACAACCGACGACGGCCTGGCCGTCCCCGCCGCCGGCGTCTTCACGGCCAACCGGGCCGCCGCCGCCCCGGTGCAGGTGAGCCGGGCCCATCTGGCCGCTTCGGCCGGCCTGGCTGCGGCGGTGGTTCTGTCGAGCGGCAACGCCAACGCCGCCACCGGGGCGAGCGGTCGGTCGCACGCCGAGCGCATGTGTGAACTGGTGGGGGCGGGCCTGGGTGTGCCGGCGCACCACGTGTTGGTGGGCCAGACCGGGCTCATCGGCATCCCGCTGCCCATGGCGCCGCTCGAGTCCGGCATCCCCCGGTTGCTGGCGGCGCGAGCGGGGGGCCCCGAGGCGGCCGTGGCGGCCGCCACCGCTCTCATGACCACCGACACCATCCGCAAAGAGGCAGTTGTCGACGGGGGCGGGTTCATGGTGGGGGCCATGGCCAAAGGGGCGGCCATGTTGGCGCCCAACATGGCCACCATGCTGGCGGTGCTGACCACCGACGCCGTGTGCGAGCCTGATGCCTTGGCCCGGGCGCTGGCGGTGGCCGTGGCCGGGAGCTTCAACGAGATGACAGTGGACGGCTGCACCTCCACCAACGACACGGTGCTGGTCCTGGCCGGCGGCCGCAGCGGGGTGTCGCCCGGTATCGAGACGCTGTCCGAAGCGCTCGGACAGGCATGTGCCTCGCTGGCCCGGGCCATGGCCGAGGACGCCGAAGGGGCTACCAAGGTGCTGCACGTGGTGGTCCGAAGAGCGGCCAGCGACGACGAGGCGCACCGGGGCGCCCGGCGGGTGGCCGAGTCGCTGCTCGTGAAGTGCTCGATCAACGGGGCCGATCCGTATTGGGGCCGGGTGGTGAGCGAGCTGGGCTCCGCCGGAGTGGACTTCGACATCGACCGGGTATCGGTGGCCTATGGGGACGTGGTGGTGTGTCGCGACGGCGTGGCCGTGGCCCACGACGCCCAGGCCGTCGAGCGTCACATGGCCGGCCGCCATATCGAGATCCGCTGCGACCTAGGTCTCGGGACCGGCGCCGGCGCCGCTCTTGGTACCGATCTCGGCCACGGGTACATCGACGAGAACCGGACCACCTCGTGAGCGCGGCCGTGACCCCTTCGAGTGAAGCGGCACCCGGTGACGCCCGATCGAATGACGCCGCGTCCAAGGCGTCGGTGTTGGTGGAGGCCCTGCCCTACATCCTGCGCTTCTGGGGCAAGGTGGTGGTGGTCAAGTACGGCGGCAACGCCTTGGCCGGGGCCGAGGGCGCGTCCGACACCGAGGCGCTGGCCAGCTTCGCCGAGGACATCGTGCTCATGCGCTCGGTGGGCATGCTGCCGGTGGTGGTCCACGGCGGAGGTCCGCAGATCGGCGACATGCTGGCCCGCCTGGGCAAGGTCACCGAATTCCGCGACGGCATGAGGGTGACCGACGCCGAGACGCTGGAGATCGCCCGCATGGTGTTGGTGGGCAAGGTGAACCGGCAGATCGTGTCGGCCGTGAACGTCCACGGCGCCCTGGCCGTCGGGCTGTCAGGGGAGGACGCCAAGCTCATCACGGCCGTGGCCCGCCACGCCGAGCTGGGCTTCGTGGGCGACGTGGAAGTGGTGGCGCCCGAGATCCTCCAACGCCTGCTGGCCCAGGGCCTCATCCCGGTGGTGGCCACCATCGGGGCCGACGTCGCTGGGCAGGCCTACAACATCAACGCCGATGCCGTGGCCGGCGCCGTGGGCGCGGCGCTGGGGGCCGAGAAGGTCGTCTTCCTCACCGACGTGGCCGGGCTGCGCGCCGACGCCGGGGATCCGGAGTCGCTGTTGCGCACCGTGTCGGTGGGTGCGCTCGAGTCCATGGTGGCTTCGGGGGCGGCCGCCGGCGGCATGGTGCCCAAGGCCGAAGCCTGCATCCGGGCCGTGCGCGGCGGGGTGCGCCGGGCCCACATCCTCGACGGCCGCGTGCCCCATGCCCTGCTGCTCGAGGTCTTCACCGATGAGGGGGTCGGCACCATGGTCCACGACGACCTGGTTTTCGACAACCCGGTGGTCCCATGACCGACGGTCGGGCGCCGCTCGGCGCGGTCGACCGTCGGTCGCTCATGCACACCTATCCGGACCCGCCGGTCACCTTCACGCGGGGCGAGGGATCGTGGTTGTGGGACACCGACGGTCGGCGCTACCTCGACTTCCTGTCGGGGTTGGCCGTGACCTCGCTGGGCCATGCCCATCCGGCGGTGACGGCCGCCGTGTCGGAGCAGGCCGCCACCTTGGTGCACGTGTCCAATCTCTTCGGCAACGTGGTCGCTCCCGAGGTGGCCGCCACCATCGACCGCCTGGTGGGCGACGGCACGCCGGCGGGGGGACAGGTCTTCTTCGCCAATTCCGGCGCCGAGGCCAACGAGTGCGCCCTGAAGCTGGCCCGCAAGTGGGCCGGGGCCGGGCGCTACATCGTGGTCAGCACATGGGACTCCTTCCACGGTCGCACCCTGGCCACCTTGCACGCCACCGGTCAGCCGGCCAAGCACGCGCCCTTCGCCCCCCTGCCCGACGGCTTCGTCCATGTCCCCTACGACGACATGGCCGCCTTGGAGGCCCAGTGCGACCCGACCCGGGTGGCGGCGGTGCTGGTGGAGCCGGTGCAGGGTGAGGCCGGCGTCATCGTGCCGTCGTCGGACTACCTGGGCGCGCTCCGCCAGCTGTGCACCGAGCGCGACATCCTCCTCATGGTGGACGAGGTCCAGACCGGGCTCGGGCGCACCGGTCGGTGGTTCGGCTTCCAGCACACCGGCATCGAGCCCGATGTCGTCACCTTGGCCAAGGCTCTCGGCAACGGCGTGCCCATCGGGGCCTGCTGGGCCCGCTCCGAGGTGGCGGCCGCCTTCGGCCCCGGCGACCATGCCACCACCTTCGGGGGCCAACCGCTGGCCGCCTCGGCGGCCCGGGCCACCTTGGCTGTCATGGAGGACGTCGATGTGCCGGCCCTGGCCCGCCGGGCCGGGTCGCTGCTGCGGGCCGGGCTCGAAGTCCTTCCCGGGGTGAGCTCGGTGCGCGGCCAGGGCCTGCTGCTCGCTGCTGTCCTCGATACACCCGTCGCCGCCGACGTGGTGGCCCGGGCTCTGAGCGCAGGCCTGGTCGTGAACGCCCCCCGGGCCGATACCGTGCGCCTGGCCCCCTCGCTGCTCGTCTCCGATGCCGAGATCGAACAGGCTCTGTCCATGTTGGGCGCCGCCCTCGGAGCGCAGCGGTGAGAGCGACGCGTCACTTCCTCGACCTCGACGACCTGTCGTGTGCCGAGCTCGAGGCCGTCCTGCGGCGGGCCGAAGCCCCGGCGGCAAACCTCGAGCCCGTGTTGGCCGGCCGGGGGGCCGCCCTGGTGTTCGAAAAGCCCTCAGCCCGGACGCGCAACTCCACCGAAATGGCCGTGGTGGCCCTAGGCGGCCACCCCGTCTACATCCAGGGCGTCGAGGTAGGCATCGACGAGCGCGAGACGGCCGAGGATGTCGCTCGCACGTTGGCCTGTTACCACGCCGTGGTGTGCGCCCGGGTATTCGACCATGGCGTGCTGCACCGCATGGCCGGCGCCATCGACGCCGCCGTTGCCGGTGCCGCCGCCACCGACGCCGCCGGCCCCGACGACGGCATCGGGGTGAAGTCGTCGCCGGTGGTCAACCTGCTGTCGGACGCCGCCCACCCCTGCCAGGCCCTGGCCGACCTCCTCACCTTGCGGCAGGTGTTCGGCCCGCTCGAAGGGCGCAGCCTCGCCTATGTGGGAGATGCCAACAACGTGTGGCGGTCGCTGGCCAAGGCGGCGGCCATGGTTGGGATGCGCCTGCGCACGGCCTGCCCCGAGGGGTACGGGCCCGAGGCCGACGACCTCGCCGCCCTGGCCGCCCTGGGACTCGACATCGAGGTGACCGACGATCCGGTGGAAGCGGCCACCGGGGCCGATGCCCTCTACAGCGACGTGTGGACCTCCATGGGACAGGAGGAGGAGGCCGAGCGGCGCCGGCTGGCCTTTGCCGGCTTCGCCATCGACGACACGCTGCTGTCGGCGGCGGCCCCCGGTGCTGTGGTGCTGCACTGCCTGCCGGCGCACCGCGGTGAGGAGATCACCGCCGAGGTCTTCGAGGGAGCTCACAGCGTGGTGTGGCGCCAGGCGGCCAACCGCCTGCACGCCATGCGCGGGCTGCTGTCGTGGTTGCTGTCGCCCGGTGACGAGGGGAGCCGGCCGTGACGGTGCGCGCCGGGGGCAAGACCCAGCGCCAGCACCGCATCGTGCGCATGCTCGAGACCCGCACGGTCTCGAGCCAGGCCCAACTGGTGGAACTCCTGGCCGCCGAAGGGTTCGACGCCACCCAGACCACGGTGTCGCGCGATCTCGAGGAGCTCGGTGCGCTCAAGGTGCGCGTCCCTGGCGGCGAGACCGTGTACGCCCTGCCCGAGCTGCCGGTGCACCAGGTGGCCCCCGAGGACCACCTGCGCCGGGTCATGGGGGAGTGGGTGGCCGAGGTGGCCCACTCGGGGAACCTGGTGGTGCTGCGCACTCCGCCCGGCTCGGCCCACGTGGTCGGGTCGGCCCTCGACCGCAGCGGATTCGACGGCGTGGTCGGCACGGTGGCCGGCGACGACACGGTGCTCGTGGTGGCGGCCGAGGACATCGGCGGGGCCGCCATGGCCCGGCGCCTGGCCGAAGTGGCGGGCATCCACGGCGAAGGGCGATCCTCATGAGCGGGCCGGACGAGCAGATGAAGAACGGAGCAAGGTGATGGCGAAGCGAGTGGTGCTGGCCTACAGCGGTGGCCTCGACACGTCGGTGGCGGTGAAGTGGCTGCAGGAGGAGCGCGGCGTCGAGGTGGTGGCCGTGGCCGTGGACGTGGGCCAAGGCGGTGACTTCGAGGAGATCCGCCAGCGGGCTATCGGGGCGGGGGCGGTCGAGTCGGTGGTGATCGACGCCCGCGTCGAGATGGCCGAGCAGTTCGTGGCCCCCGCCATCGCCGCCAACGCGCGATACGAAGGCAAGTACCCACTGGTCTCGGCGCTGTCGCGCCCAGTCATCGTGCGGCACCTGGTAGCCGAGGCCCGTCGCCACGGGGCCGACGCTGTGGCCCACGGCTGCACCGGCAAGGGCAACGACCAGGTGCGCTTCGAAGTGGGCACCCGGGCCCTCGCCCCTGACCTCGAGATCCTGGCCCCGGCGCGCACGTGGGGCCTCACGCGCGCTGACTGCATCGAGTACGCCGCCCGCCACGACATCCCGGTGGAGGCCACGTTGGAAAAGCTGTACTCCATCGACGAGAACCTGTGGGGACGGGCCATCGAGTGCGGCGAGCTCGAGGACCCGTGGGCAGCGCCTCCCGACGACATCTTCTCCCTCACCCGCGTCACCGCCACCGAGCCGCGAGAATTGGTCGTCGGCTTCGAAGCCGGCGTGCCGGTCCGGGTGGACGGGACCGAGCTGGCGCTGGCTGAGCTGGTGCACGAGGTCGGCGCCGCCGTGGGCGCCTTTGGCTGGGGGCGCATCGACATGGTCGAGAACCGCCGGGTGGGAATCAAGAGCCGCGAGACCTACGAGTGCCCGGCGGCGCTGGCCCTGGTTTTGGCCCATGCCGATCTGGAGGACCTGACCCTCGAGCGCGACGTGGCCCACGAGAAGGCCCGCCTCGAGCCGCGCTGGGCCGAGCTCGTCTACGACGGCTTGTGGTTCTCCCCGCTCAAAGAAGCCCTTGACGCCTTCTTCGCCTCGACCCAGCGACACGTGACCGGTGATGTGCGCCTGACGCTGCACCCCGGCGCCAACGGCGGCCCGGGCAGTTGCGCGGTGTCGGGTCGGCGCAGCCCGGTCTCGCTCTATGACCACGGTTTGGCCACCTATGACGCCGCCGACACGTTCGACCACGGCGATGCCGAGGGATTCGTGCGGCTGTGGGGCCTGGGCGTGGCCACCTGGGCGGCGCGCCAGGGCCTGGGCCACTCGCCGGCCGGTGACGGGAGCGATGCCCGGTGACGCTGTGGGAAGGACGCCTGGGGACGCACACGGCCGACGAGGTGATGGCGTACACCTCGAGCCTCCACGTGGACCGGCGCCTGGCCGAGCAGGATGTGATCGGCTCGCGCGCGCACGTGCGCGGCCTCGGGCGCGCCGGTGTGCTGCCCGACGGCGAGGTGGCCATCCTGCTGGCCGCGCTGGAGCGCGTCGAGCTGGAGCTGATGGGCGGTGCCTTCATCTTCCGTGCCGAGGACGAGGACATCCACACCGCCGTGGAGCGACGTGTCACCGAGATCGCCGGTGACGTCGGGGCCAAGCTGCACACCGGCCGCAGTCGCAATGACCAGGTCGCCTGCGACCTCCGCCTGTTCACGCGCCGCGCCCTGTTGGAGGTGGCCGCACGTGTCCTCGAACTGCAGCAGGCGCTGCGCCGCCGCGCCGTGGAGGCGGCCGACGCATATCTGCCGGGCTACACCCACATGCAGCGCGCCCAACCCGTGCTGCTGGCCCACCACCTGATGGCCCACGGCTGGGCCCTGGGGCGCGACGTGGACCGCCTCCTTCAGTGCGTGGTGCGCCTCGACGTCTCCCCCCTGGGTGCCGGCGCTCTGGCCGGGTCGTCGCTGGCCCTCGACCCGGACTCGGTGGCGGCCGAGCTCGGCTTCGCCGGGCGCTTCGAGAACTCCCTCGACGCCGTGTCGGACCGCGACTTCGTGGTGGAGGCCCTCTTCGACCTGACCTTGCTGGCCGTGCACCTGTCGAGGATGGGCGAGGAGCTGGTGCTGTGGTCGACCGACGAGTTCGGCTTCGTGTCGATCGACGACGCCTACGCCACGGGCAGCTCGATGCTCCCTCAGAAGAAGAATCCCGACGTGGCCGAGCTGGCCCGGGGCAAAGCCGGACGGCTCATCGGGCACCTCGCCGGGCTCCTCGCCACCTTGAAGGGGTTGCCCCTGGCCTACAACCGGGACTTGCAGGAGGACAAGGAGCCCCTCTTCGACGCCGTGGACCAGCTGTGCCTGGGCCTGGCCGCCGTCACCGGCATGTACGAGACCGTCACCTTCGACCTCGACCGCATGCGCCAAGCGGCCGACGGGCCCGAGGCGGCTGCCGTGGACCTGGCCGAATGGCTGGTGGCCCGGGGCATGCCCTTCCGCCAGGCCCATGGGGTGGTCGGGGGCCTGGTGCGGGACTCCGCCGAGCGTGGCGTGCCTCTCCCCGAGCTGGTCCAGGCCCATCCGGCGCTCGGGGCTGAAGCCTTGGAGCTGCTCGAGCCCGGGGTCGCCGTGACCCGGCGGACCACCCCCGGCGGGGCGGGGCCGGGGCCGGTGGCCGTGCAACTGGAGCACTTCACCCACCGCCTGGAGGTGGACGGCGAGAGGCTGGCCTCGGCCTGCCAGTCCGCCGGGATCAAGCCGGGCCGGGCACCGGGCGCTGCGCCTTTCCCATGACCCGGGCGGTGCCGCGGCGGTTCTACGACGCCGGCGCCTTGGAGGTGGCGCCCCAGCTGCTCAACAAGCTCCTGGTGCGGCGGTCGCTGGCCGCCCGCATCGTGGAGGTGGAGGCCTACGGGGGCGCCGATGACCCGGCCTCGCACGCCTACAGGGGCATGACCAGGCGAAACTCCACAATGTTCGGCCCTCCCGGGCGCCTGTACGTCTATTTCACCTATGGCATGCACTTCTGCGCCAACGCCGTCTGCGGGCCAGCCGGCGAGGCCGAGGCCGTGCTGCTGCGGGCGCTGGCGCCGGTATCGGGCCTCGATGAGATGCGCCAGGGCCGCCACCAGGGTGTGCGTCGCTTGGACGACCACCAGCTGACCAGCGGGCCGGCCAAGTTGTGCCAGGCCTTCGGCATCGGCGCCGACGACGACGGTGCCGACCTGGTGACCGGGGACCGGGCCCTGCGCCTGGTGGACGACGGGGTGGCCCCCCCGGCCCAGCCCGGGGTCTCCGGTAGGGTGGGAATCCGGGTGGCCGCCGACCGGCCGTGGCGGTTCTGGGTGCCAGGAGACCGCAACGTGTCGGTGAACAGGATCTCCTGACCCCGCCGGCGTGTTCGCGGTGGCGGCGGCGACTTTGACACCCGCGGCGGCCCCCGCTACCATGAACAACCCCCGGTCGGGACACTGACCGTGGGCATCAGGCACCAACGCCGGTTCTCCGGTGTGTGCCGCGTCGCTCCTTGAAAACGGAACAGTGAGAGCCAAAAGCCAGTGCGGGCGATCGCACGGTGCGCCTCGGCGCGCCACGCGGTCGAACCACAATTAAGCACTGTCACGGACAACAACAACCGTGCTGTGCCAGTCGGTGAGGGTCAGTCAGGCCCGAACCGGCTCTCCAGATCGTCGCCGAGGCCGGCAGTCGTTCGCGACCGCCGGCCGGAGCGTTGATCTCGATGGAGAGTTTGATCCTGGCTCAGGACGAACGCTGGCGGCGTGCCTAACACATGCAAGTCGAACGAGGTCCAACCGGTGGCAACACTGGTGAAGACCTAGTGGCGAACGGGTGAGTAACACGTGAGTAACCTGCCCCGAAGACTGGGATAACACCGGGAAACCGGTGCTAATACCGGATACCCCCACCAAGTCACATGGCTAGGTGAGGAAATGGATTCCGCTTCGGGAGGGACTCGCGGCCTATCAGCTTGTTGGTGGGGTAATAGCCCACCAAGGCTTCGACGGGTAGCTGGTCTGAGAGGACGATCAGCCACACTGGGACTGAGACACGGCCCAGACTCCTACGGGAGGCAGCAGTGGGGAATCTTGCGCAATGGGCGAAAGCCTGACGCAGCAACGCCGCGTGAG
>DATKSG010000026.1:0-51006 GCA_035531775.1 Acidimicrobiales bacterium
CCGGGCCAGCAAGGTGGCGGCGAGCTCGTCGTAGTCGAGGTCACCGCCCGGTGTGTCACCGCCGGTCTTGGCCGCACCTGGGGCCGGGGACCCGATCGGAGCGACAGCGGTGCCTGTCGCTCCGACGACGTAGATCTTGTAGGTCCGTTTTCCTCGAACGTCTCGCTTGAGCTCTCCGGCTTCCTCCATGAGGCTGATGACCCGCGAGAACCCGGCGTCGCCTCCTTGGTAGCCGACTGCTTGCTTCAGAATTGCAGTAGCTCGTCCACTTGCGTCCTCCACGGCGCCGTTGGAACGCAGGAAGGTCGTGATGCGGGGACGAACAGTCATATCGTTGGGCACAGGTGTCTCTCTCTTCCTGCGCGAACTGGTCGCGGGGCGGAGTTGGTGTCATTGACAATATACAAGCAGTGACCTGTGCGGCAGGGAGCGTCGAGCACTGTCGGGCAGGGAGCGTCCATGCCGGGCACGCTGCCTGGTAACGCTGGCCGGCACCGGGGTCCCCGGCGGTTCGTTGTCGATTCGTTGTCTTGGCTATTGAAAGCGGTCGCCGGCCTGGGGCTTCGATGCGACGTCAGCACCTGGGAGGTGCTCGTCGGGGGGCTGTGACCTGATCACTTGGGTAGCGATGGCATCGTGGGGAGTGGAAGTGGCCTCGGGTTCCCAACCCACAACGCGGTTCCGGCCCTTGGCTTTGGCCGACCGGAGCGCCTCGTCGGCCCGGTTGACGGCCTGGGCGAACGTCTCGTCCGGCCACGCCTCGGCCACACCGATGCTGATGGTGGCATGGGTCGTCACGTCGATGATGGAGGTGACCTCGAGTACGGATCGGAGTCGCTCCATGATGCCGATGGCCTCCTGCCGCTCACACCTGGGCAGGACGACCACGAACTCCTCGCCACCCCAACGACAGGGAAGATCGTCGGGACGCAGATGTCCGGTCAAGATCCCGGCGAGGGTTCGCAAAGCTTGGTCCCCGGCATCGTGTCCATGCACGTCGTTCAAGTCCTTGAAGTGGTCGAGGTCGGCGAAGGCCACGGTGTAGGGGATCTTCTCGGTCACCAGCCGTTCCACGGTTGCCTCGATGCTCCTCCGGTTGGGTAGACCCGTCAGGGGATCATGAGCCGCTTGCGTACGGATGCGAGCATTGGCCCGCAGCATGGTGATCCGCTCGCCGAGTCGTCGGATGACCAATTGGGTCCGGGCGTCGAAGGGCGGAGGAGCCGCCACAGGACCGGTGAGCTGTACGAGCAACTCGTCCCTACCAGCCACCGAGACCGGAGAGCACATCACCGAGCACCCAGGCACGTCGGCAGCCATGAGCACGGGGCAGGCGTCAATTGCCGTGCTGTCGGCGAATTGTACGGCGGCTCCGGAGCGCATGGCTGGGCATCGGGTAGGGTCGCGCACGGCGCAGGTGGTGGCGCCCAGTCCTTCGGCCAACGTTGCCTGATTGGCGTCGAGGGTGGCAATCGCCACCTGGGACTCCGCCGACACGTAGCTCAACGCCTTGGCCGCCACCTGGTAGGTGTCACGGTCTTCGCTGGTGAAGTCCAGCGCTCGCATGAGACGTGCTTCGAAATCCGTCAGGTCGACGGCGTCGTCGTGCTCCTTGCGCAAGGCCGCCACGCGGCGCGAGGCGCGGAAGGCGTAGCCACCGGCCAACAAGATGGCCAGTGTCAGGATCCCGCCGGATAGCAGCACCCACTGGCGCGCACGGCTCACCCGGTGCTCAATGCCGGCCAATGCAGAACTGGCCGCCCCGTCGTACAGGGAGATCAGGGCAATGAGGTCCTGGCGGTCCTGGGCCGCGGCCACCACCTGCTGCGTTGGCAACGGAGCGGGCTGGTTGGTGCCGACGATGGTGATTAGGACAGCACCGGCCACTGCCTTTCCGGCCACGTAGTCACGGGCGTACCGGCCGGCCAAAGTGGATTCGCCCGGCAGACCGATGGCGCTGGCCTTGTATTTCGTCCAAGCTTTGGTGGCGTCCTCGGCCGCCAGGATCGACTGGCCGAGGGCGGTGTTGCGCGCCGTCCCCGTGCTGGCCGCGGCCTCCTGCACGTTTGCCTCTCCAGCCATGTCGGCCGTCAGGACATCTTGGAGATGAGCACGGGGGACACCGATGGCCGGTACGTGGGCCACGGAGTGCTCGGTGCTGCTCACCGCGGCGACCAGAAGGGTTCCCGCGATAGCCAGGAACACCAAAGCGGCAACCGTGCCGAAGCCGACCTGCGCGCCGCGGGTCGCGCCGCCGGGTCGCGGCCGTTACCGTCATGCCTCGAGTCTCTGCTTCCGCCGCCGGGCTGCCAAGGGGACAACGGCTCCACTTGGAAGCGGCCGTGCTGATGCAAACGCACCATGATCTGGTCGCCGTGGCCGGCGACGGCTCTGGTACTGCCGGGGCCCTCCTGGATCTGGCGGCGAGGCGGCAGTTGTGGCTACATTGTCGGCGCAACCGACTGGCCAGCGAAGTCCGGTGAGAGTCCGGCGCTGTCCCGCAACTGACGATCCTCCCGAACGGAGGACGAGCCAGGTCGCCTGGCCAGTTGGTGGCGACCACAGCCGCCGAGGAACGCGCCGGTCGTCGACGGGGCCTTCCCTGTCGTCGAGCACCAGGTACCTCGACTTGACAGGAGGAACACCGTGAAACGCTTCATTGCCCTTCTTGCCGCCCTCGGCGCCGTTCTTTCGGCATGCGCATCCACCCCGGTGGCCAGCACTGTTACCGCCCCTGCGTCGAGCTTCCCGGCCACCTTGACCGCCTCCAATGGCGCTGTGACCATCCACGCCCGGCCCCGCCGCATCATGTCGCTGTCGGCATCGGCCACCTCCATGCTCTACGACATCGGTGCCGGCCGCCAGGTGGTCGCTGTGGACAAGTACTCGACTGATCCTCCCAACGCGCCCCGCACGAACTTGACCGGTTATGAGACCGGCCCCGAGAGCTTCGTTCCTTTCCACCCCGACCTGGTCGTGCTGGCTTTTGACGAGTCGGGCAACCTCACGTCACAGCTCGCCGCCCTGGGCATCGCCGTGCTGCTGCTCCCCCCGGCCACCTCGGTCAATGGCACGTACGCCCAGATCTTGCTGCTGGGTAGGGCCACGGGCCACGAGACAGGTGCGGCCGCCGAGAATGTCTCCATCAAGGCCAAGCTCGCAGCCGTCGTGAGCTCGGTCGGCTCGCGTGCACGAGGGCTTACGTACTACCAAGAGCTCGACCCCACGCTCTATACGGCGACCTCGCGCACCTTCATCGGCAGCCTGTATGGGCTCCTGGGCATGGTGAACGTGGCTGATCGGGCCGGGACGAGCGGAGACCAATACCCGCAGCTCTCCACCGAGTTCCTCATCAAGGCCAATCCCGACGACGTCTTCCTGGCCGACGACAATTGCTGCGGCCAGAGCGCGGCGTCGTTTGCGGCGCGACCCGGTTTCGGAGTTCTGCATGCCGTGACGACCCACCACGTCTTCGCCCTCCCCGACGCCCTGGTTTCCCAATGGGGCCCACGGATCGTCATCTTCCTCCAGGATGTGGCTCGCGATCTGCTGGGTGCCAGCCACACCTAGGCCCCCCATGTTCACGCCATGGGCGTGGCGGGCACCATGCCGTGTGACGGAGCGGGGTAGTAGCGGGTGTCGTGACTGTTCGGGTCAGCCGCTCAGCGCGGCCAAGGCCGGCACGACATGCTCGGCTACTCCGGCGGTGAAGCTGATGGGGTCTCCGCTCGGCATGAGGCCCACCATCCCCACCCCCAATGCCGCGTAAGCGGCCATGTCGGCCACGAACTTCTCGGTGTCGTCGAGCGGGTTGGCCATGGCCAAGATCGTCTTGTCGATGGTGGCCGGGTCGCGACCTTCGCGCTCGCAGTGCCCAGCCAGGACCTCGAGCTTGCGGCCCACCTCCTCAGGAGACACGGCGAAGAGGTTGCAGGCGTCCGCGTAGCGAGCCACCAGGCGCAAGGTCTTGCGTTCGCCGCTGCCGCCGACCAGCACCCGTGGTCGCGGTGAGCTGATCGGCGCCGGCCGACAGATGGTCTCGGCCAGCTGGTAGTGACGCCCGGCGAAGGGGCCCTCGTCCTCGCTCCACATCTGCAGGCAGATCTGCAACGTCTCCTCGAGGCGCTCGAAGCGCTCCGACACCGGGGGTAAGGGGACGCCCAGGCCCAGGTGCTCGCGCTCGTACCAAGCCGCCCCGATGCCGAGCTGGGCCCGCCCACCGCTGAGCACGTCCAAGGTGGCCACGATCTTGGCCAGCAGGCCAGGGTGGCGGTAGGTGACCCCGGTGCACAGGAGGCCGAGAGTCATGGACTTTGTCTGGCCGGCCAGGAAGCCGAGGGACGTGTAGCCCTCGAGCATGGGGTCCTGGGCGCTCGCCATCATCTCCATCTGGAACCAGTGGTCCATCAAGGTGAACGTCGAGACACCGCCCTCCTCGGCCAGTCGAGCGGTGGTGGCCAGCGTCTGGGCCAGGTTGTCCGGCGCCCCGGGGAGCGTGAAGTTCACGAAGTGGATGCCGACGCGCACAAGGGCTCCTCTCACGAGCTGCGACCCGGGTCCCCACCGTGGCACAGGCCCGGGCACGGAGCAATCGGCGAGTGGAGCCCTTGTTACTGAGCCGGCCCCGATCCGAGGGTCACGGATGTCGTCTGGGCTTGGCCTGATGGATCGAAGTAGTCGATGGTGACGGTCGCCCCGGGCTTCTGGGCCAGCATGACCGTGGTGAGGTCCTGGGCCGAAGCCACCGCGTTGCTGCCGACAGCGGTGATGACGTCACCGGCGGCTAGTTGGGACTGCGAGGCAGGGCCTCCGCTCACCACGTCGACGATCTCCGCCCCGGATGTGGTCGTCCCGCCGCCCCCGCCGAAGCCCCCTTGGCTGGCGCCGGGGGATTGCACAGCGACGCCGAGAAAGGCGGTTGGCCCGACGTGGATCGTGCTCGAGGCGGAGCCCGCTTCGATCTGACGAGCGATGGAGACCGCTTCGTTGATGGGGATGGCGAATCCCTGGTTACCCGAGTTCTGGAACTGGTAGCCCGCTGATGCGGCAGTGTCCATGGCGACCACCTTGCCGGCCGTGTCGACCAATGGCCCACCCGAATCGCCCGACACGATGCCGGCGTTGGTCTCGATGAGACCGGTGAGCTGTTCGGAGCTGCCGTCGGCCTCGTCGCTGGCCGTGATCGATTGTCCCAGGGCGGTTACGGTGCCACCGGCGTAGCTGGGTGTGCCACCGGTCCCTCCGGCGTTGCCCAGAGCCACCACGCCTTCGCCGACGTTCACGGCAGACGAGTTGCCGACCTTCACAGTCTGCAGCCCTGATGCGCCGACGAGCTGCAGCACGGCGACGTCATGCGACCGGTCGTAACCGACGACGGTGGCGTTGTAGGTCTTCCCGGTGCCGACATCGGTGACGCTGATCTTGTTGGCTCCCTCTACCACGTGGTTATTGGTCAGCACCTCACCGGTGCTGGTCAGCACCATCCCGGTGCCGGCCCCCTCCACGCCGAGCGCGCTGATCTCGGTGTTCACGTCCACGAGTCCCGGGTCCACGTTTCGGGCGATGCTGGCCGCGTCCTGGGGCCCCCCCGCCGCTGTGGAGCCACTGGCCGGCCCCGAGGTTCCGCCGGGGACGATCGACGGAGAGATGCCGATCCCCGAGTTGGACGTCGATGGGCTGCCCCACACGACATGGCCAACCACCCCGCCTGCCGCCGCCACCGCGAAGACGCCGGCGGCTACGGCCAGCGCCACCAGAGCCCGGCCCGGTGCGCGGCGCTGTGGTGCGGGCGCCGGCCACGACCACCCGTGGACCCC
Source organism: Acidimicrobiales bacterium (assembly GCA_035531775.1). Taxonomy (GTDB): domain Bacteria; phylum Actinomycetota; class Acidimicrobiia; order Acidimicrobiales; family UBA8190; genus DATKSG01. Next base: position 5,817 of record DATKSG010000026.1, read on the forward strand.
ATACGGCGGGGGCCCATAGGGCGGCTGTCCGAACGGCGGTTGACCTCCGAAGGGGTGTGCCCCATACGGCGGGGGCCCGTATGACGGGGACCCGCCCGCAGGCAGCGCGCTGCCGTGGATGCCACCCGGCTCTTCGCTCTCGGGCCCGTGCTCGGTGACCTCGTCCATCGTTCCCTCTCCTTCGGACAACTCCGACGACACCTTGACCGTCGGAGCTTGCCCCACCCTGAGGGCAACCTTGGCGTCCGCTGTGAGGTGAGTGGCGCCTGGGCCGTGCCGGCGCCGGGCGTGGAGCCGGCGCCGGCCGAGCGTGGTCTAGGAGGTCAGCTCCTCGAGCAGCGCCGTAGGGGCCGTGTCGACCACGGCCAGAATGGCTTCGGCCAGCGCCCGAGCCGAGGGGGCGTCGAGTTCCAGCGCCACCCGTGCCGCCGGCCCGAGGCTCGGATTACGCACGTCGATGTTGAGGGTGTGGCCGGCCGGGGCGTGGATCGGGTGGTCCAAATAGACCGAAGCGTCGGTGACGCGGAACCAGCCCGACGCCCCCTTGCCGCTGCCGCGCACGGGGACCAGTTCGGTGCGATAGGTGCACATGTCGTCCTCCTACGAAGCCAGGTACCGGCCGAAGAAGTCCCAGATCTTCTCCCAGCCGTCCATGGCGGCCTCGGCACGGTAGCTCGGGCGGTCGACCGAGAAGAACGCGTGGCCAGCGCCGTCGTAGGAGTGGAACTCGAAAGTCTTGCCGTGCTCGGTCAGCAGCTTCTCGAGCTCGGCTACCTCCTCCGGCGTCGGGAATTTGTCGTCCGCTCCGAAGAGCCCGAGCATTGGGCACCCCACGTCCATCACCAACGGGCGAAGGGACTTGGCCGCTACCGGCAAGCCCTCGGGCGGGTCGGACAGGACGAAGGCGCCGTAGCAGTCGACGGCCGCGTCCAACGGGAGTCGGGCAGCAGACAGGAATGCCTGGCGGCCGCCCGAGCAGTAGCCGATCACCCCGATCTTGCCATTGGCTCCGGGTAGCGCCTTCATGAGGTCCATCGCCCCCCCGACGTCGCCGACGAGGCGCTCGTCGGGCACGCCACCAGCGGCCCGAGCCACGGCGGCGGCGTCATCGGGACTGGCCCCGGGGGCTTCTCGGCTGTACAGGTTGGGACAGAGGGCGAAGTAGCCGTTGGCGGCGAAGCGCCGGGTGATCTCCTTGGTCTCCTCGTCGTACCCCGGCATGTGGTGGATCACCACCACCCCGGCCGCCGCCGGCCGCCCGTCACCGATGGGCTGGGCCAGGTAGCCCTCGATCTCGTCTCCTCCGTGACCCGTCATGCGGATGGTCTCGGCACGCATGGCGTCTGTCATCGAAATCTCCTCTCTTGCACAGCGGCCCGTCCGGCGGTGCTTCCCGGGGACCTTGCTCCCCGCAGAGCGCCACTCGCAAGCCGGGCCGGCGAGCCGGGGCCCGGGGCGGCATCCGCGGCAGGCCCCGGGTCAGGTGGGATTCTGGTTCCATGTCCCAGCTCTTCACCCACGTGCCTCACCCCAGGGTGGCCGAGCGCAAGGCGGAGGGGCCGACCAAAACGGCCGACCAGCTCCCCACCGGGTCGCCGGCCAGCCGGTTCAACACCTGGCTGGCCGTGAAGATCACCAACGCCGTGGGCAGCATGTGGTGTGCCTACATCTTTGGCCTCATCGCCCTGATCGGCCTACCCCCGGCGCTCAAGCCGGGCGGTGAAGGAATTATCGCCTGGATCGCCCAGACCTTCCTGCAACTGGTCTTGCTGAGCGTCATCATCGTGGGGCAGAACATCCAGAGCTCGGCGGCCGACAAGCGCTCGGAAGCCACCTACCAGGACGCCGACGCTGTCCTCCACGAGGCCGAGCAGATCCAGAAGCACCTCGAGGCCCAGGACGCCGCCATCGAGAAGATCGCCGCCGACCTCCTAGCCCTGCACCCGAAGAGCTGACCCCTTACTGCACTTCCAGGGCCAGCTTGGCCGGATCGGGCCAACGGACCCGGCCGGCCCAGCCCAGGCGTTCGAACAGCTTGATGAGCACCGCCGACGGGTCGGGTTGATGGGGAAGCGCCCCGTGGCGGGCCAGCGCCGGGTGGGCGTGGTGCAGGTTGTGCCATGACTCACCGAAGGAGATCAGGGCCAACGGTGCCAGGTTGCGGCTGTGGTCAGGCGTGTTGAAGGGACGGCGCCCGACCAGATGACACAGCGAGTTCACGCTCCAGGTGACGTGGTGCAGCACGGCCATGCGCACGAGCCCGGCCCACACCAGTGCCGTCACAGCCCCGCCGAGGGTCCCCGACAAGGCGTATCCGAGGCCAAAGGGTAGGCCTAGCGACACGAGGGCCCACAGCGGGAACAGGCGGCTGATGCGCACCAGGTCCTTGTCCGCCGCGCAGTCGGGGGCGAATCGCTGGACCGAGGTGGCGTCAGCCAGGAACAGCCACCCCACATGGGCCCACAGAAAGCCGCGCACGACGCCCCAGGTTTGGCCGTCGTAGCGGTGCGGCGAGTGCGGGTCGCCGGGCCCGTCGCTGTTGATGTGGTGCCGGCGGTGATTGGCCACCCAGTCAACGGCCGATCCCTCCACCGCCAGCGATCCGGCCACGGTGAGGCCGATCTTGAGCATGCGGGTGGCTCGGAAGCTGCGGTGTGTGAGCAGCCGGTGGAATCCCACCGAGATGCCGTAACCGGTCACCAAATAGAAGATGACGGCCATGACGAGGTCGCTCACGTGCACGGCGCGCCCCCACCGCAGGGGCACGACCAAGGCCAGCGCCACCAGTGGGCCGACCACCAGTGCGCTCGTGATCACGAACTGTCGAACCGACGGCAGGCTCGTCACAGTGGCCGGGTCAGGGCCCGGGGAGGGTGCCGGTGACGGCGCAGGGGGCAGTGTGGTCAGGCTGGGCATCGGGTTCCTTCCGGCGGCTTAAGGACGACCGGCAGGGACCGAGCCGGGCAGCGACGTTGACCTCCATCGTAGCCCGGGTGCCGCCCTTGGATACCGCGCCGTCGGCTTCGACGACCTAGCCGGCCGGGCCGTCCGGGCCGGGGGTCAGCCAGGAGCGTCCGCCTTGGAGGTAGTTGCCCTGGGGCGCCGCTTCGGGCCGCCGGCCACCGCGACGGGGGTAGCGGGATCAAGTCCGGCCGCCGCCAGCAGCTCGTCGAGCGCGTCGGGCACGTAGGTGGCGATGTCGCGCACGCCGGGGACGGTCTCGGCGCACGCCATGAGGCCCCAATTGAGCACCCCGCGGTAGCTCATCACGGTCACATTGAGACCGGCTCCGTCCATCACCGGCCCGAGGGGGAAGCCGGCGTGCAGCTCGGCTCCGCCGAGATAGAGCGGGAAGTCGGGACCGGGCACGTTCGAGATGACCAGGCTGTGGATGGGCCGGTGGTGGTCGGCCAGCTTGAGGCGCGAGTAGGCGCGGGCGGCGGCCGAGAAGACGTTGGGGGTGGCGTGCTCGGCCCAGTCGAGCAGCACGTCGGCCCCGAGGGCCTTGTGCTCCTCCTTGGCACCCTTCGTGCTGTCGCGGATGGTGAGCAGGCGCTTCACGGGGTCCTCGATGTGGCAGGGGAGCCCGACGAACATGGCCGAAACCTTGTTCGAGCCGGTGCGGGAGTGGGCCGGGGATTCCACCGACACCGAAACTGGCACCGTCGCAACCAGCGCTTCGTCGGGTAGCTCGTCTCCGTCGGCCAGGTACCGGCGCAGCGCCCCCGTGCAGATGGCCAGCACCACATCGTTCACGGTTGTGCCCAGCGCGTTCTTGACGCGTTTCACGTCATCGAGCGAGATGGTCGAGAACGCCACCCGTCGATGGGCGGTAATGGCCGAGTTGAGCGACGTCCGCGGGGTGGTGAGGGGGAGCGCGGCATGCCCGCTCGTGCCCGACCGGACCTTGCGCACACCGAGGACAGCCCTGCCCGTCTTCCACGCCAGCCGGGTGATGCGGATCGGCTCGGTGAGTCGGGCGGCCATCGCCTGGGCCACCAGCATCACGTCGGAGGGGAGCTTGGCTTCGGCCGGCGCCAAAGCCGGCGCCGTGTCGTGGTGCGCCGGCCTCGCCTCGAGGTCGAAGAGCTGTCCGAGCAGCTCGGCGCCCGACACGCCGTCGATGGTCGAGTGGTGGATCTTGGTGACCACGGCGATGTTGCCGTCGGACAGCCCCTCGACGATGTACATCTCCCACAAAGGACGCGATCGGTCGAGCTGCCGGCTGCACACGTCCCCCACGAAGTCGGCCAGCTCGGCCATGCCGCCCGGCGTGGGCAGGGCGGCGCGGCGCATGTGGTAGTCGATGTCGAAGTGCGGGTCCTCGACCCAGTAGGGATGGCCCAGCCGGAAGGGCACCTCGGCCAGGCGGCGGCGGAAGATGGGGGCTTTGACCAACCGGCTGCTCACCAGGTGCCGGACCTTGTCGAAGGAGTAGCCGCCGGGTACCGTCGAGGGGTCGAAGACAGCCGCCATCGACACGTGCATATGCAGGTTCGGCGTCTCGAGGTAGAGGAAGGTGGCGTCCAGACCGCTCAGTCGTTCCATGGGGCCTCGTCTCGCGTAGCGATGTGCGCATCATCGCACCCTCGGCCAGGATGGTGCCATGGCCTGGGCCTGGACCTACCTGGGGATGAGCCTGCTCGGGGCCGTGCTGGTCCTGAACGCCTTCCGCCCCATGCGCCACGGCCTGTTCGTGGTGCAGAGCTTCTTCGCCGGCTGGTACACCGCCGAGATGCCCGTCTGGCACATCGTGTGGCAGGCGGCAGCCACGGTTGTATTCGGCTACCTGGGCGCATTCCGGACCTGGCCCGGCCGGGTGGGATTGGCCGTGGCGGTGGCCTCGTGGGTCGGCCTCGGCGCGCTCGCCACCATCGCCAACGGTTCGCAGCGTGTCCTCACCGCCGCCGAGCTCGAGGTCCCGCTGCCGCCGGTGGAGGGCCTCGACCTTCCCCGCCATGGGCGCGACACCATGTGGCGGTTCCCCCGGCTCGTCTACCCGCTGCCGCGGCCGGCTCGCTCCATGGCGACCACCCGCGACATCGACTACTGGGGGGACGGGCGGCGCACCCACCGCCTCGACGTCATCCGCCGCCGCCACGACCCGCCCCAGGGGGCCCCGGTCTTCGTCTACATCCACGGGGGGGCCTGGATGATCGGCGACAAGCGGGAGCAGGGCTACCCGCTTCTCTACGAGCTGGCCCGGCGCGGCTGGGTCAGCGTGACCATCAACTACCGCTTGAGCCCCAAGGCCACCTGGCCCGACCACATCGTGGACTGCAAGCGGGCTATCGCCTGGGTCCGAGAGCACATCGCCGAGTACGGCGGTGACCCACACTTCATCGCCGTGTCGGGAGGATCGGCCGGTGGGCACCTGGCTGCGCTGGTGGGGCTCACGGCCGGCGACCGGGACTTCCAACCCGGCTTCGAAGACGCCGACACCTCGGTGGATGCCTGCGTGCCCATCTACGGCCAGTACGACATGACCGTCCATGGCGGGGGCACGACGCTGCGCGACCGCGGCGAGCTGCAGATGTTCGAGCGGCGCATCTTCAAGACCACCTACCGCGACCACCCTGAAGTGTTCGAGGCCGCCTCACCGCTGTACCGGGTGAGGGCCGACGCGCCGCCGTTCTTCGTCATCCACGGCCGCAACGACACCCTCATCCCGGTGGCCGAGGCGCGGCTCTTCACCGAGAAGCTCCGGGCCACGTCGGCATCACCGGTGCTCTACGCCGAGCTCCCCTATACACAGCATGCCTTCGACGTCCTCCCGTCGGTGCGCAGCGCTCACACCGTGGCGGCCGTGGTGCGCTTCTTGGAGGGTGTGCGTCACCACCTGTTGCGCCCGGCTCCCTCCTCCTGACCAGGCGGCCCAGGCGGCCTCCGCCAACCACGTCACCTTCAGCGGATCGTCTTCATTCGTTTCCCCGGTGAAGACTGCGGGCACCCAGGGCAATGACAACAACCGCACCAGCGACGGTGAGCCATCCCCAGAGGTTGCCGAGATCAACCAGCGGGCTGTGGCCACTGCCGATCGGGACCTTCACTAGCAGCGTGGCTCGCGCGCCTTGCGGGGTAATGGCGCTCTCCAGGATGCGTCCGTACGGGTCGATGATGGCCGAACCGTAGGAGAACTCGCCTTTCACGATGGTTAGGCGATTCTCGATCGCCCTGAAGACGTACACGCCGAGGTGCTTGGTGGAGTCGCCCCTCGGGTCCTGCGACGGCACGGCCAGGATCTGGGCGCCATGGATGGCCGCACTGCGGGCCGTGTCGGTGTAGTCGCCGTCGAAGCAGATCATCGTGGCCAGTCGGCCAAAGGGCGTCTGGTACACCGGCATCGTCCCTGCGTCGACACTTTGCTGATCCGCGGCGAACATCAGCGCCGGGTGCTGTTTGCCGTAGGTGCCGAGGTACCGCCCCGAGGGCGAGATCACGGTGGCATCGTTGTACTGGCCTCGAGCGGTCACATAGCGGTACCCGACGACGAGGTAGACGTGGGTTTCTCGAGCAAGTGCCGACAACTCGGCGCCGACCCGGTCGTGATGCGGAGGAGCACTCACGGTCCCCTCCTGCCAGACCACGAGCCTTGCTCCCTCCGAAGCGGCCAAGTGGGTCTGGGCAAAGTCCCGGCTCAGGTCCTCGGTCAGGTCCCGGCTCGAGTTCATGCCCCCGGGCCCTGGCAAACCGGGCTGGACGGCGGCCACCGTCACAGTCGGAGGGTCAGCGTGGAACATGATGAGGCTTGCACACACCCACGCAGTGACGGCCACGGCACAGAAGATCGCCGACACCGTCGTCACCCGTGTGGAGATCAGCCGGACCCTTCGGGGGCGCCGACGGTCGAGGCGCATGAGTACACCGAGGCCGATGGTCCAGTTCACGACGAGGATGAGCAGGTTGAGTGCGTTGACGCTGAGGACGCTCACCGGCTGCAGCAGCCACGGCTCCTTGAACAGTGCGTACGCGACATACCCCTGAGTGCCGATGCCCGGGGCAAAGCCACGCAGGAACTCGACGACGGTCCAGATGAGGGGGAAGGTGAAGACGAAAAACGCGTAGCCGGTCGCTTCCTCGAAGTCCCGGTCGCCGATGGCACCGAGGCCCGCTGCCAGAGCGACCACGAGGGGGATGCATGCCATCCACAAGGCGAAGCTCGGATCGATCACGCCGTGCAGGTAGCCGGCGTAGTAGCCCCCGATGCCGATCGCGACCGCCACCCACGCCCAGCGTCGGGGTAGGACCCGGTGTTGGGCGACCAGCATCGGCACCCAGGCCACGAAGATGAGCGGCCAGATGCCATAAGGGGGAAAGGCCCAGGTGGCAAGCAGTGCGCTCAGCCCGGCCAGCGCCAATCCGAGCACCACCCGCGCCCACTTTCGTCCTTCCGCCAGCTCCACGGGAGCCTTCGGTTCGAAGACCTCTTCCCGCACCGCCAAGGTCGCCATATCCGCTCCAATTTCGTACAGTGTCTGTAAGTATTAGCGGATCCGGGCCACAATGTCTACAGTTACTGTACGAATTTTGGAGGAACGGGATGGGTCGCCGGCAGGAGCAAAAGGACCGGCTCCGCCAGGAGATCCGCGAGACGTCACTGAGGCTTTTTCACGAGCGGGGCTTCGAGGAGACCCGCGTCCAAGACGTCATCGAGCTCGTCGGGATCAGCGAGAAGACGTTCTTCAACTACTTCCCAAGCAAGCAAGCCGTCCTCGACACCAGCGCCGCCGAGATGGTGGCCGCCTACCACGTCCTTCTCGAGTTCGAGCTCGCCGACACGCAGCGAACCGTGGTCGAGCGCCTGATGGAAGTGGTCGAGTTGTGGGCCCTGAACTTTTCGGGTGACAGGGAGTTCCTTGCCACCGTGGTCACCCGGACTCCAGCGTTCTTCGGCGCAGCAGGGCCGATCCAAGAGCAACAAAAGACCACGTATCGATTGCTCACCGGGCTCCTGCGGCAGGGTCAAGAGGCCGGAGAGCTGAGCACAGACCGCGACCCGCACCAGCTGGCCGAGGTGCTCACGGCGGTGATGCTGCTTACTACGCTCAACTGGCTCGATCGCTATTGGGATCTGCCCGACGAGCCCCTGCGGGACCGGCTCGTGCGGGCCATCGACATCGTCCTCAACGGCGCCATTGCTTCGAGGACGCCGTCCAATTCGCCCAGGCGTTCACCCAGGCGTTCACCCAGGCGCTAACTTTCGTGAGCACCCCGTCGACTTCATCGGGCCGGCGATCGACTGAACCGACGAACCTGATCATCACCAGCAAGGTGGCTCTCCGAGCTGGCGGTTCACGGCTTGAAACCACGGTTCGAAAGCCTCTACGAGACATGGGTTCGATGAATCGCCTCCTACCGGGCCGTGGCACACTGGGCCGGTCCGGAGCGGTGCGCTCCAGGACCGAAGGGGGGATCGTGCGCACGCCGTCGAGATTGCTGGTGGTGCTGGCCGTGGTCGCCACCGTGGCCACCGGATGTTCCTCGTCGCCCACCTCTTCGGGCACGTCGTCGACGACAGCCGGGTCGTCGCCGGCCGGGGCCGCCGGCAATTCCCCGGGCATCACCGCCACCAGCGTGACCGTGGGCCAGGTCGACGACATCTCGGCTCCCGTGGCCGGTCTCTTCAAAGGAGCCGAGGACGGCACCCAGGCCTACTTCGACTACGTGAACGCCAACGGTGGCATCAACGGCCGCAAGCTGGTGCTCGATGCCAGCGACAGTGCCTTCCAAGGCGGAACCGTCACCAGTGCCACCAGCAGGCAGATCGCCGGCGACTTCGCCCTGGTCGGCGGGTTCTCGTTGCTCGACTCCTCCGAACAGGCCCTCATCGACGCCGCCCACATGCCCGACGTCGGGTATCCGCTCAGCCCGCAGCTGGCCGGCGACCCGAACGTCTACAGCCCGCTACCGAGCACGTCCAACGACTATCCCATCGGCTTCATGCAGTACTTGAAGCAGCAGTATCCGCAAGCGGTGAAACACGTCGGAATCCTGTGGGCCAACGCCACCGCCTCCACCCAGGCCGCCGAGGTGGCCTTCGAGCGGGCGCTCAAGGCCGAGGGTTTCGTCATCGCCTACGACCGTGGCTTCACGCCTTTCGAGAGCTCCTTCCTCCCCGACGTGCTGGCCATGAAGTCAGCCGGCGTCCAGCTGTTCTTCAGCACCCAGATGCCCGACAGCTACGCGGCGACCTTGGCCAAGGAGATGCAGCAGCAGAGCTTCCACCCGTTGAACGTCGAGGGAGCCGCCTACTCGAACCAGTTCGTGTCACTGGCCGGCGGCGCCGCCGACGGCGTGTACATCGAGCAGCAGTACGCCCTCTACCTCGGCCAGGACGCCTCGGTCGTGCCGGCCGTGACCACCTTCGACCACTGGGTGAAGCACGCCGATGCCGGCGCCACCTTCGAGATCGAGACGTTGTATGGCTGGGCCTCGGCCGAGCTCTTCGCCCAGGCGCTCAAAGCGGCGGGCGCCCATCCCACCCGGGCTTCGCTGGTGGCCGCCCTCGGCCAGGTCACGAGCTTCGACGCCGGCGGCTTGATCCCCACCGAGAACCCGTCGGCCAACATCCCGGCCTCGTGCTGGTTGTTGGCCCAGGTCGAGGGAGGCAGCATCGTGCGGGTGAGCCCCACCCCGGCCAGCGGGTTCGTGTGCTCCCCGGGTGGGAGGCTGCCGGCGTCCGGATGGCAGCCCGAGCACCGCTGAGCCCGCCCTCGCCCCGGTCGGCGGCCTGAGGCGGCAGGCGCCCTGTGGCCGAGTTCGTGAGCCTCCTGGTCGCCGGGGTGGTGACCGGCTCCATCTATGCCGTGAGCGCTACGGGGCTGGTGGTCACCTACAACACCACCGGCATCTTCAACTTCGCCCACGGGGCCATGGGCATGGTGCTCGCCTACCTCTTCTGGCAGCTGTGGCAGGGCTGGCACCTGCCGGTGCTCGCCGCCCTGGCCCTGGTCCTGCTGGTGGCGGCACCACTGCTCGGCGCTGTGGTCGAGCGCGCCGTGATGCGGCCGCTGTACGGGGCCACCGCCAACGTCAGGCTGGCCGTGACCCTCGGGCTCCTTCTCGTCCTGGTGGCACTGGGGTCGACGTTGTGGCCCCCGACCAACGTCTACAACGTCCCCGAGTTCTTAAACGGCCACAACCTGTCGGTCGGGGGCGTGAACCTGTCGGCCGAGCAGCTCGTCACCTTGGCCGTGGCGGCCCTGTCCGCCATCGGGTTGCGCTTGTTCTTCACCCGTTCGCTGGCCGGCGTCTCCATGAGGGCCGTGGTCGACGACCCGGATCTGGCCCGGCTGGCGTGCACGCCGGCCGGACGCATCTCGTCGTATGCCTGGATGATCGGCGTCTTCTTCGCCGCCGTGGCCGGCATCCTGCTGGCGCCGACCACCATGAACCAGCTCCAGCTCACCGAGCTCGTCATCTACGGCTACGCCGCGGCCGTGGTCGGGCGGCTGCGCAGCATCCCGCTCACCTTCGTGGGAGCCATGGTCCTCGGCGTGGCCGACTCCATGGCCGTGGGCTACGTCCCCACCTCGGTGCTCTCCGACGTCACGGCGGCGCTTCCCATGGCCCTGCTCCTGGTCGTGCTGTTGGTCCTCCCCGAGGTCCGGCTGCGCGCCGGGCGCCAGGCCCAGGCCCAGCCGGCCAAGGCGGCGGGCGCCGCCTCGACGGCGGGCGGGGCGGCGCTCTTGGTGGCCGTGACGGCAGTGCTGGCCGCCGTGCTGCACGGGGACAACTTGTTCACCCTGGGCGACGTCCTGGTCCTGTCGTTAGCCGCATTGTCACTCGTGCCCTTGTCGGGATTCGGGGGCCAGGTGTCGCTGTGCCAGTTCACCTTTGTCGGTCTCGGCGCTCTGGCCATGCACTGGGTGGACGGCGGCCGCTCGGTGCTCGGGCTGCTCGCCGCCGTGGGCTTGTGCGCGGCGGTGGGCGTGGTGGTGGCCATCCCCGTGCTCCGCCTTCGGGGGCTGTACCTGGCCCTGGCCACGCTGGCTTTCGCCGTGCTGATGGACAACGTCTTCTTCGTGTCGAGCTCGGTCATGGGCACCGGGGGCACCGTCGCCGTAGGCCGGCCGCAGCTGTTCTTCGTGCACTTCGCCACCAACGGCCCTTTCGACGTGCTCCTCGCCGTGGTCCTCGGCGCCTGCCTCATCGGCGTGGGGGTGCTCCGACGGGGCCGTCTCGGCCGGCGCCTGGTGGCCATGTCGGAGTCCCCGGCCGCCTACGCCACCTTGGGGCTCAGCCTGCGGGTCACCAAGCTCGTCGTCTTCGCCCTGTCGGCCGGCCTGGCCGGCCTGGCCGGTGCCCTCTACGGCGGCCTGTCCACGGCGGTGGGAGCGGCGCAATTCCAGTTCCTCGACAGCATCGTCCTCTTCGCTGCGGTGACCCTGGCCGGGATGAACTACCTCTCTGCCGCCATAGCCGCCGGGATCTTCCTCGGACTGGGCCCCGTGGTGGGGGCGCACGTCCCGCAGTTGACCGGCTTCACCGAGCTGCTGGTGGGGGTGGGCATCGTGAGCATCGGCCGCAACCCGGCCGGCGTGGGCCGGCTCTTCGCCCGTGGTTGACCTGGCCGTCTCCGAGGTGACGGTCCGCTTCGGCGGTGTCGTGGCCCTCGACGCCGTCAGCCTGGTGGTACCCGGTGGCGAGGTGAGCGGGCTGATCGGTCCCAACGGAGCCGGCAAGACGACGCTCTTCGATGTCATCACCGGCCTGCGGCGCCCGGCCCATGGGCGGGTGCGACTCGGAAAGCGCGACCTAACCGACGTCGCCCCCCACCTGAGGGCGCGCCTCGGGCTCGGCCGGACGTTCCAGCGCCTCGAGCTCTTCGGCAGCCTGAGCGCCCGCCAGAACGTCGAGATGGCCCTTGAGGCGCGTCGGCACAAAGCGCCGGCCACCACCGCCGACGCGCTACTAGAGCGGGTCGGCCTCAGCGAGGTGGCCACCACGGCTGCCGACCTGCTGCCCACCGGCCTGGCCCGACTGCTCGAGGTGGCCCGTGCCCTGGCCGGCTCCCCGTCGGTGCTCCTGCTCGACGAGCCCAGCGCCGGCCTCGACCGCGACGACACGGCCTCGCTCGGCCGCCTGCTGGCCGACGTGGCGGCCGAAGGCACCGCCGTGCTCTTGGTCGAGCACGACATGGAGCTGGTGATGGGGGTGTGCTCCCGCGTCACCGTGCTCGATGCCGGGGTGGTGATCGCGGCGGGTGACCCGGCTTCGGTCCAGGCCGACTCGGCGGTGCAGTTGGCGTACCTCGGCGCCCCGGGCGCGCCGAGCGCCCCCCGGGGCGCTGTCACCACGGTCCCGCCGCCCCCGCCCCGCTCCGCCCCGGGTGCCATCCTCGAGCTACGCGCCGTCAAGGCCGCCTACGGCCGCATCGAGGTGGTGCACGGTGTCGACCTGTCGGTGGCTCCCGGCTCGGTCACGGCCCTGCTCGGGCCCAACGGAGCCGGGAAGTCGACGCTGCTCAAGGTGGTGAGCGGGCGCCTGGCCCCGAGTGCGGGGCAGGTGCTGTTCGAGGGGGCCGATGTCGCCGGTGTCGCCCCCGAGCGCCTGGCCCGCCGGGGGATGTGCACGGTGCCCGAGGGCCGGGCCGTGTTCCCCAACCTGACGGTGGCCGAGAACTTGCGGATGTTCGGGGCCCGCCAGCCCGGCTCGTCGGGTACGGAGGTGCAGGAGCGCAGCTACGAGCGATTCCCGGTGCTGGCCGAGCGCCGTCGCCAGCTCGCTGGCCACCTGTCGGGGGGTGAACAGCAGATGCTGGGGCTGGCCCGGGCGCTGGCCACCTCCCCGCGCTTGGTGCTGCTCGACGAGCTGTCGATGGGGCTCGCCCCCCTGGTGGTGCGCGAACTGTACGACACGGTGGCGGTGTTGGCTGCCACCGAAGTGGTGAGCATCCTGCTCGTCGAACAGTTCGCCGCCATGGCCCTGGCCGTGGCCGACGCCGTCGCCGTCATGGTGCACGGCCGCATCGTGCTCGCCGGCACGCCGAGCCAGGTCGAGCCCGAGTTGGCCCGGGCTTATCTCGGCCCCGGCTCGCCGCCCTCGCCCGGTTCGTCGCCCTCGCCCGGTTCGTCGGCGGGGGGGATGAAGTAGGTCACCTGGGCCTGGGCCACCAAGCGCCCGTCGGCGCTCGAGTGCATGGCCACGGCGATGACAGCCAGCGTGCGGCCCACCTTGAGCACGGTGGCCTCGGCCACTACGTCGGCCATGGCCGGCTTGCGCAGGAAGTCGATGTGGAGGCTGGTGGTCACCGACAGGGCCCGGGGCCCGATCCTCGACAGCACCGCCGCCCACGAGGAGCTGTCGGCCAGTGCCATGAGCGAAGGGCCCGACACCGTGCCGCCTGGGCGCTCGGTGAGGGCCGACAGCGGCAGCCGCATGCGCACCCCCCAGTCGGCCACCTCCTCGATGACGTACGGCGGCGGGGTGCGAGGGAAGGCGTCGGCCAGAAAGCGCGCCAGTTCGTCGCTGTCCATCTTCGGCACCGCCGCAGCGTAGCCAGGCTCCCCGCCGTGCTGGTCGCCTACGCTGCAGCGCGCCGCGTGGCGCAGGAGGATCGACTATGGGCATGCCGAAGGATGTCGGGATCGTGGACCTCATGATCGGTTTCTCGTCCGCCACCTCAGGGCGTCGGTTCCAGTTCCTCCAGCCTCAACTGCGCGACGAAGAGAGCGCCACCATGGCCACGCCCATCTCCTACATGTTCAAGGGGGATGCCAACGCGTTGGCCGAAGGCGACGACCCCGTGCGGTCAACCTTGGACGCCATGGACCGATTCGGCGTGGCCGTGGGCATGGTGGGTTTGGCCGGTGAGGTGACCGAACGGGCTCTGGCTGAGCATCCCGACCGCTTCGTGGCCAGCCTGGAGGTGGACCCCAACGACATCACCGGCGCCGTGCGCAGCGTGCGCCGGGCCCATGGGTCACACGGGATCAAGGCCGTGACGACCTTTCCGGCCGGGTGCAATCCACAGGTGCCGGTGAGCGATCGCCGCTACTACCCGCTTTACCAGGTCTGCATCGACCTCGACATCCCCGTCGTGGTGAACGCCGGCATCGCCGGTCCCCGGGTGCCCTCGGCCTGCCAGGACGTCATGCACTTCGACCAGGTCTGCTACGACTTCCCCGAGCTGCGCATCGTCATGCGCCACGGAGCCGAGCCCTGGCAGGACCTGGCCGTGAAGCTCATGCTCAAGTGGCCGGGCCTGTACTACATGACCAGTGCCTTCGCCCCGAAGTACTACCCGTCGGCTGTCATCGACTACGCCAATACCCGAGGGGCGGACAAGGTGATGTACGCCGGGTACCACCCCTTCGGGCTCACACTGGACCGGATCTTCGCGGAGCTGCCGGCGGTGCCCCTGCGCGACCACGTGTGGCCCAGGTTCCTGCGCGACAACGCCGTGTCGGTGTTCAAGCTCGGAGCGTGACCCGCCAAAGGCGGGATCAGAAGCCGGCCAGACCGTCCCAGTTGTAGGAGTAGTACGGAGGCTGCTGGCCGCCGGGCTCGATCACCATGCCGCCGGGCTCCAAGAAGGCCGACTTCATCTGGCGGGCCAGCAGGGTGCGGCGCGGGAACTCGTGCGGGTCGTTGCCCACGTTGGGCGGCGTGTCGTCGGTGGGCGCGATCCCCGTCCCGTCCGGATTGGTCTTGGGGTTGTAGGGCCCGGTGTCGAACACGGCCAAGGCTGAGCCGTTGTACGGGTAGGAGGTGATGGTCGGGATGCCCCAGAACGGGTCCTGGTACGGACCGTAGCGAGCCGCCACCAACGCCGAATGGGGGTCGGTGGGCAGCTGGCCGCCGACCAGGCCGGCGCCGATAGTCCGGGCCTCGGCCTCGGCTGTGACGTTGGCCACCTGGTGGTCTCCCCAGGCCATCTGCAGCAGGACCTGATGCGTCGGTGTGTAGGGCAGGCCGCCGGTCATGTGGCTGGCATAACCACCGGGGTCGGAGCGGTCCCACAGGTTCTGGATGAGGTCGATGATCAGCATCCGCTGGGACTGGTCCGGGTAGAAGGTGTCGAGGATCTGGGAGTACCCGATGTTGCCCGTAGGGTTGGTGGGGTCGAAGGTGGCCGGATTGAGCGCAGTGGTAAGCGGCTGGCTGGCCACGTAGTCACTCGAGCGGGGCAGCAGCAGCGCGTAGTCCATGCCGTAGACGCCGAGCGTGCAGTGGCGCACGTCCACCGATACGGCGCATACGGTGCCGCCGTAGATCCCGCCCTGGCTGTTGCCGTCGTAGTAGACGCCGGCCGGGTCGATGAAGGACTGGCCCACCTTGGGCCCGCTCGACCACTGGAAGGCCGGGCTGGAGGCGAACCCCTGTGGGTGGAGCATGAGGCGCTGCAGGTACAGGAAGTCGAGCTCACCTTGCTGCACCCGGTCGGTGAGGATGGGGAAGTAGGAGAGGTCCGACAGCGCCAGGATGGCATTGGGCACATCGGCGCTGGCCATACCGAACCAGTCGGTGGCGCAGTACATCATGCCGAACTGGTTGGCCATGTTGGTCTCGGCGTCGGAGTTGATCTCCGAGGCGCCGCCGAACAGGCCGTGGCCGTACTCGACCGGGCGCAACTGCTGGCCGGCGTCGAAGTTGGTGCGCCCCACGTTGCACAGGAAGTTGGCCTGGTAGTACTGCCCCGGTATCTGATGCGGCACGGCGTCGGGGTTCGGGCCCAGGGCGAACTGGCCTGGGGTGGGGCAGTCGTCGACCAGGCCGCTGGTCACCCCCTTGCACTTTGTGGGTGGGCTGCACGTCGGCGCGATGAAGCAGGGCACCGTGAACTCGCCGCTGATCTGGCGGGCGATTGGGCCGTTCTGCTGTGGGGTGAAGTTGGTGACCGAGGTCACGCTGAAGCCGGGGGAGGAGCCCGCCAGAGCGCCGGCGCCGAGCTGCTGGGGTGACTCACCGAGCTGGGCGAAGGCCTGGTTGCGGATGGCCAGGAGCCGTCCGGTGACGTTCTGGGTGCTGGCGGTGGTGAAGTCCCAGGCCAGGTACAGCCCCGAACGGCTCCAGCCGGCCTGGGCCAGCGTGGAGAAGATCCCGTTCATGTGGGCGGTCCTGGGGTCGGTGGCCGGCGCCGTGCCGTCGCGGTAGGCGGCGAAGGCGGCCGAGGGCGTGGCGCTGGCGCTGGTGTCGGTCTTCAGGCTGCGCAGGGCCACGATGTAGCGGGTGCCGTCGGCCAGGTTCACGGCCGGGTGGATCATGAGGTCCTGCTGGATGCTGCCCAGCGTGGTGACGAGGCCGGACTCCTGGGTGTACTGGTCGATCTCGACCCATACCGGCCAGTGCTCGCCGGTCTTGGTGTCGAGGAGGATCACGCCGATGTTGGGATCGGCATTCTCGGCCATGTTGGTGTCCGACGGGAGGTTCGAGGTGGCCAGGTCGGCGTTCTTGGTCATGCCGGGCACGACCGTGAGGATCTGCGACCCGGCGCTGAATCCGTCACTGCGGTTCCACGAGCTCGGGTCGATGGGCTTGCCGTTCACGTTCTTCGGCATGGCCAGCACATTCAGGTTGAGTCGCCGGCCCGTGGCGCTCGACGCGTCGGGACGGGTGAAGAAGTCATTGGGGTACGGCAGCATGCACTGGGCCGGGTCGATGGGATCGCAGCCGGCCAGGTTCGTGGCGCTGACTCCGGCCCCTTGCCATTGGTCCGAGGCTGGCGCCACCCAGGTGGCGCTGGCCCGCTGGGCCACGGTGACCGCCGGCAGGACCAGGCCGGCCATGGCCCCTGCTGCGGCCAGCACGGTGGCGCCGCGGGTGACACGCCGGGCCCGGGCCCAGCGGTGGTGGGGCGCGATGGCCCCCGGACGAAGACTCCTGCGCTTGCCCATGGCCGCCCTTTCCGCCGGTACTAGGTGCCCGCCGCCGCAGACACCGGGTCATTTATAGAGTCTGACCACGCTCCGCGTCAAGCGGGAGGCGTCGGAGCGGCCTCTTCGGCCAGCCCGACCTGGACCTCGGGCGGGCCCGGTCGAGCCTCGAGCACGGCCACCGAGCCGGCCTGGCACACCTCCCGCTCGGCCTGGGCCAACAGGGCCAGGCGCTCGGGGCTGTCCACCACGACCAGGCGGGAGACCTCGGCCCGCATGGAGCGCTTGGCTGCTGTCTTGGCCCGCCGTACCGTGCCGAGGACTTCGGCGGCCAGGGCCAGGACCTCGGTGTCGCCGCCGGCCACGGCGTCGGGCAGCTCGGCCGCCACCGGCCACGGGGCCAGGTGCACCGACTCCCGGTGCCACCACGACCACACCTCCTCGGTCACGAAGGGGAGGAACGGCGCCAGCAGGCGCAAGAGCACCGACAGCGCCAGCGCCAGCGCGGCGCGCGCCGAGTCCGGGCCGCCGGCGTCGTCGCCGTCTTCGGCGTAGGCGCGGGTCTTCACCAGCTCCAGGTAGTCGTCGCAGAAGGACCAGAAGAAGGCCTCGGTGCGCTCGAGGGCCCGGGCGTAGTCGTAGGACTCGAAGGCGGCCGTGGCCTCGGTCACCAGGTGCCGCAGGCCGGCCAGCATGGAGCGGTCGAGCGGGCGCTGGACCGCGGCTGGGCCCGGTGCCGCCCCGTCGGCCAGGCGGCCGAGGGCGAACTTGGAGGCATTCAGGACCTTGATCGACAGCCGCCGGCCCACCTTCATCTGGGCCTCGTCGAAGGCGGTGTCCACCCCGGGGCGGCCGCACGCCGCCCAGTAGCGCACGGCGTCGGTGCCGTGTTGTTCGAGTAGAGCCATCGGCGTCACCACGTTGCCCTTGGACTTCGACATCTTCTTCCGGTCCGGGTCCAGCACCCAGCCCGACACGGCCACGTCGCTCCACGGCAACGCGTCGTGCTCGAGCTCGGCTCGCACGACGGTGGAGAACAGCCAGGTGCGGATGATCTCGTGGCTCTGCGGGCGCATGTCCATGGGGAACACCCGGCCGAAGAGGTCGGGATCGTCCTCCCAACGTCCGGCGATCTGCGGCGTGAGCGAGGAGGTGGCCCAGGTGTCCATGATGTCGGGGTCCCCGACGAAGCCCCCCGGCACACCGCGCTGCTGCTGGGTGTAGCCCTCGGGGACGTCGTCAGAGGGGTCGACGGGAAGGCGCGCCTCGTCGGCCAGCAGCGGGTGCTCGTAGTCGACGGCACCGTCGTCGCCCACCGGGTACCAAACCGGAAAGGGGACGCCGAAGAACCGCTGCCGGCTGATGTTCCAGTCCCCGTTCAGTCCCTCGACCCACGATTCGTAGCGCTGGAGCATGTGGGCGGGGTGCCACCGAAGCTGGCGCCCTCGCTCGAGGAGCCGTGACCGCAGGGGCATGGTCCGCACGTACCACTGGCGGCTCGAGACGATCTCGAGAGGGCGATCGCCGCGCTCGTAGAACTTGACCGGGTGGGTTATGGGCTTCGGCTCTCCCACCAGCGCACCGGCGTCGCCCAGAAGCTCAACGATGCGGGCCCTGGCTTGGGCCGCCTTGCGCCCGGCCAGCTCGCCGTAGGCGGCCGCCGCTGCCACGGGGTCTGCGCTCTCCCAACCGGGCTCGCCCCACGCCACCGGTTGCAGTCGACCGTCGCGTCCCACCACGGTGCGCGTGGGCAGACGCAGCTCGCGCCACCAAGTCACGTCGGTGCCGTCGCCGAAGGTGCAGATCATGGCCACCCCGGTGCCTTTGCCCGGGTCGGCCAGGGGGTGGGCCAGCACCGGCACGGCAACGGCGAAGAGCGGCGTCGAGACCAGCTGGCCGAACAGGGAGCGGTAACGGGCGTCGTCGGGATGGGCCACCAGGGCCACGCAGGCGGGCAGCAACTCGGGGCGGGTGGTGTCGATCTCTACGTCGGGGCCGCCGTCGAGCCGGGCGAAGCGAAGCCGGTGGTAGGCGCCGGGCATCTCCCGATCTTCCATCTCGGCCTGTGACACCGCCGTTTGAAAGTCGACGTCCCACTGGGTGGGTGCCTCCGAAAGATAAGCGTGCCCGCCGGCCAGCAAGCGGAGGAAGCCGCGCTGGCTCACGCGCTGGGCCTCGGCCGACACCGTGGTGTACACGAGACTCCAGTCGACCGACAACCCGAGGTGCCGCCACATCGACTCGAAGGCCTTTTCGTCTTCTGTCGTCAGCCGGTGGCACAGGGCCACGAAGTCGGGTCGTGACACCGGCACCTGTTGGTCGCCCGGTTTGGCCGGCGGCTCGAAGTCGGGGTCGTGGCGCAGGCTCGGGTCGCAGCGCACCCCGAAGTAGTTCTGCACCCGGCGCTCGGTGGCCAGGCCGTTGTCGTCGAAACCCATGGGGTAGAAGACGCTGTCGCCGCGCATGCGGCGGAACCGGGCCACCGTGTCGGTATGGGTGTAGGAGAAGACGTGGCCGACGTGCAGCGAGCCAGACACCGTGGGGGGTGGTGTGTCGATGGCGAAGACCCGCTCCCGCTCGGCTCGGCGGTCGAAGCGGTAGGTGCCCTCGGCCTCCCACCGTGCTGCCCACTTGTCCTCGAGGCCGTCGAGCACGGGTCGCTCGGGCACCTCGGCCGGGCGCGGCGGCTCGACGTGGCCAGGGGTCGGGGGGGAGACGTCCACGATCCGGTTACGGTATCGGAGTGCTGCGCCTGCACGACACAGCCACCGGCCAGGTCGAGGTGCTCGCCCTACGGGACCCGGGCGTGGTCTCCATGTACGTCTGCGGGCCGACGGTCTACGACGTGCCCCACGTCGGCCACGGCCGCTTCGCCTTGGTCTTCGACGTCCTTCGCCGCTACCTCGAGTTCCAGGGCCTCGAGGTCCGCCATGTCTCGAACATCACCGACATCGACGACAAGATCATCGCCCGGGGAAAAGCCGAGGGGAGGGCGCCGGCCGAGGTGGCCCTGGAGTTCGAGCAGTCCTGGTGGGAGGCCATCGACGCCTTGGGGGTCCGCCGCCCAACCTTGGCTCCGAAGGCCACCGAGTTCGTGGGCCAGATGGTAACCATGATCGAACAGCTCGTCGGGCTGGGGGCGGCCTATGAGACCAGTGACGGCGTGTACCTGTCGGTGGAAGGTGTGCCCGGCTACGGGCTGCTGGCCCGCCAGAGCCTCGACTCGCTGCGCAGCGGGGCGCGGGTGGAGGTCGACGAGGAGAAGCGTTCGCCGCTCGACTTCGTGCTGTGGAAGAAGGCCAAGCCTGGCGAGCCTACGTGGCCCTCGCCGTGGGGCCCGGGCCGGCCCGGCTGGCACACAGAGTGTGTGGTCATGTCGCTCGATCTTCTCGGTGACCACTTCGACCTGCACGGCGGCGGCATCGACCTGGCCTTCCCGCACCACGAGAACGAGCGGGCCCAAGCGGTGGCCCTCGGCCGGGGCTTCGCCCGCCGGTGGGCCCACAACGGCCACGTCGTGGTCGGCCAGGAGAAGATGTCGAAGTCGCTGGGCAACTTCACGTCCCTGACCGACCTCCTGGCCAGCGCCGACAGCCGCGCCTACCGGCTGCTAGTGCTGCGGGCCCACTACCGCTCGCCGCTCGAGGTCACCGCCCGCACCATGGCCGATGCCGAGGAGGCTCTGGGCCGTTTCGACGCCCTGGCCCGGCGCTTCGCCCTCGACCCGGCGTTGGCCTCGGTGACTGCCGCCGAGGCCGTGTCGAGGGGAGCGGACGAGGACGCCCTAGCCACGTTCACGGCCCGCATGGACGACGACCTCGTCACCCCTGGCGCCTTGTCCGGCATCTTCGAGCTGGTGCGGGCGGCCAACGCCGCCGCCGATGCCGGACGCCACGACCAGGGCAGCTGCTTGGCCACCACCGTGGCCGTGCTGGGCGGGGCACTCGGGCTCACTCTGGCCGGGCGTCACACCGACATCGACGGCGAAGCGGCCGCCTTGGTGGCCGAACGCGAAGCGGCGCGGTCGCGGCGCGACTTCACCCGGGCCGACGAGGTGCGCCGACAGCTCGAGGGCCTGGGGTGGTCGGTGGAGGACACCGCCAGGGGCACCGAACTGCATCGCCGGCCGGTCTGAACTTCCATGGTTCAGCGCCCGGCGACATGGCGAGTCCGGAGATCGCCGAGGCCGCAGCGTGGCGGTCCTCTGCCCCCGGGGTTTGGCGTGCTGTGGACCACCGTGGCCGTCGACCTGCTCGGCTTCGGCATCGTCGTCCCCTTGCTGCCGCTCTACGCCCGCCGCTTGGGGGCGGGACCCGAGTCGGTCGGGCTGCTGTTGGCTGCTTTTTCGGCCGCGCAGCTGGTAGCGGCGCCGCTGCTCGGTCGCCTGTCGGACTCCATCGGCCGCAAGCCGGTGCTGCTGTTGTCGCTGGCCGGAACGGCCGTAGCCAGTCTGCTCACCGGCCTGGCCGGCTCGTTGTGGCTGCTGTTCGTGGCCCGGGTGGTCGACGGCGCCTCGGGGGGAAGCGTGGCCGTGGCCCAGGCGGCGGCGGCCGACCTGGCCGCGCCGGACCAACGGGCCCGGGTCTTCGGACTGCTCGGGGCGGCCTACGGCGTGGGCTTCGTCCTCGGGCCGGCCCTCGGGGGCCTGGCCGCCCTGGGAGGCAGCCGGCTGCCATTCCTGCTCGCCGCCGCCATCGCCGCCGCCAATGCCGTGGTGGCCCGGCGCCGGCTTCCCGAGACGCGCCGAGCGGGTGGCGGCCCGGCGCCGTGGCACCGGCTCCCGGCCATGGCGCGGTTGGTGGTCGGGCCCGGGGTCGTGAACCTTCTCGTGGTCGGCGCCTTCAGCGCTTTCGAGGCAACTTTCGCCCTGTTCGCCCATCGCCGGGTCGGGCTCGGGCTGGCCGGCGTCGGAGCGGTATTCGCTCTAGTCGGCGTGGTGGCCGCCGTGGTGCAGACGATGGTGGTCCACCCATTGGCGGCCCGGGTCGGCCAGCGCGGCGCCCTGCGCATAGGCATGGTGCTCGAGGGGTCGGGCCTGGTCCTGCTCATCGACGTCCACACCCGAGGCGGCCTGGTCGGCCCGCTGGCCCTGGTCACCGCCGGCCAAGCCCTGTGCACGCCCAGCTTGTCGGCCCTGGTGGCCGGCTCGGTGGCCGGCTCCGAGCGCGGCGGGGCACTCGGGCTCCAACAGAGCATCTCGGCGCTGGCCCGGGTGGTGGGCCCCGCCCTCGGAGGTCTTGCCTACAGCGCCGCCGTGGGGCTGCCATTCGCCGGCGCCGCCCTGGTGTTGGCCGCCGCCGTGGTGTTCTCCCTGTTCATGGGCAGATTAGGCCCCGCTGCTCCTAGCATGGTTGTCGAAGGAGGCGCCCCTAGGTTACCGTTGAGTAACAACGGGTAGGGGAGCTGGCGGGAGCGCCAGGCCCACGCCGGCCGAGGACAGACCGGGACCAAGAACCGGATCTCGAGGCCGCCTCGACGAAGGGGAGGACATGTCCGAATTCTCGCTGGAGCTCAACGAGGATCAGCTCCAGATCCAGAAGTGGGTCCACGACTTCGCCGAGCAGGTGATGCGGCCCGCCGCCCACGAGTGGGACGAGCGCGAGGAGACGCCCTGGCCCATCATCGAAGAGGCGGCCAAGGTCGGCATCTACTCCTTCGATTTCGTGAGCCAGGCCTTCTTCGACCCGACGGGGCTCACCATGCCGATCGCCAACGAGGAGTTGGCCTGGGGCGACGCTGGCCTGACCTTGGCCATCCTGGGTAGCACGCTGGGACTGGCCGGCATCGCCGCCAACGGCACCTCCGAGCAGCTGCTCGAGTGGGGGCCGCAGTGCTACGGCACGCCGGAGAAGATCCAGCTGGCCGCCTTCTGCGTGTCCGAGGCCGATGCCGGATCGGACGTGAGCTCGCTGCGCACCCGGGCTGTCTACGACGAGGCCAAGGACGAGTGGGTGCTCAACGGTACCAAGACCTGGATCACCAACGGCGGCATCGCCGACATCCACGTGGTGGTGGCCAGCGTCGACCCCGACCTCGGATCGCGCGGCCAGGCCAGCTTCATCGTGCCGCCGAACACGCCCGGGCTGTCTGCCGGCCAGAAGTTCAAGAAGATGGGCATCCGCGCCTCGCACACCGGGGAGGTCGTCCTCGACGACGTGCGGGTCCCTGGCCGATGCCTGCTCGGCGGCAAGGAGAAGCTCGACGAGAAGTTGGCGCGAGCGCGCGAAGGCAAGCGGTCGAACTCACAGGCGGCCATGGCCACCTTCGAAGCCACCCGGCCGTCGGTGGGGGCCCAGGCTCTGGGCATCGCCCGCGCCGCCTACGAGTACGCCCTCGACTACGCCAAGGAGCGCAAGGCCTTCGGGCGTCGCATCATCGAGAACCAGGCCATCGCCTTCAAGCTGGCGGACATGAAGATGCGCATCGACGCCTCGCGCCTTCTCATCTGGCGGGCCGCCTGGATGGGTGCCACCCAGAAACCCTTCACCTCCGGCGAGGGGTCGATGTCCAAGCTCTTCGCCGGTGAGACGGCGGTGTGGGCCACCGAGGAGGCCATCCAGATCATGGGCGGCTACGGCTATATCCGGGAGCACCCGGTGGAGCGCTGGCACCGCAACTCGAAGATCTACACGATCTTCGAGGGCACCTCCGAGATCCAGCGCCTGGTCATCGCCCGGGCCATCTCCGGCATCCACATCCCCTAGCGTTCACCTGGTCTTTGGTCTACGAAATCCGACGGCGCCAACGTGCGCGTCGAGGGTTTGCTACATCGGGCGAGGCTGCTCGGTAGCGATACGGGACACCGGTATCTGGTCAGGTCCGTCGCGCCACGGCTGCCCAACCATATTCGTTAAGTCGCACCTCGACATCGGTGAAACCTGCGTCCTGCAGCCTCGCCGGCAGTGTCGTCGGGTCGATCGGCTGGTAGGTGTCGCCTTCGTGGAAGGCGCGCACGCCGTCGGACTCGACTCCATCGACGGCGACTATCGGCGAGCCGGGGCGCAGCACCCTAGCGGCTTCAGCGAAGAGACGGTTCTGAAGTTCCGGTGACGGGACGTGGTGAAGCATCGAGAAGCAGACCGCCGCGCTGAACCGTCCGATGGGAAAAGGCAGCTGCGTGGCATCCCCCAGCACCACCTCGACCTGGGTGCCGACATAGCGCGTCTGCAGCCGTGCCGCGAGATCGGGGTCGATTTCGACGCTTGTCAGCCGGGGGAGCAGTTGGGCAAACACATCGGTGGTGGCTCCGTAGCCCGGCCCGATCTCAAGCACGTCGTCACCCAGGTCCACTTCGCGAACCGCCCACGGGATGATCTCGTCTCGGACCGCGGCCCGCCATTCGAGGCTGTCGCAGACCAGGTGCCCCTCGTTCACGCTGTCCTCAAGCGAGGCATGCCACCAACCATGGCCATCATTCTGTCTCGAGGCTCAGGGACGCGTATCGGCTGATCCGTGGCCACGCCAGCTAGGCCTGCGAGCGGGCAGCGCAGTCTGCCGGTCCGAGCGTCACGTCCCTTCTGGGGAATAGGCCGAACGCCGGCCTCGGCCACCAGTGATCTCACCGTGGGGAGGCAAGCCAGCGCTGCCGAGTGGAACTCACGTCGACCTCGAACTGCTGGACGAGCGCCGACACAGCGATGGTGTCGCGTACCTCCGCTAGCGGTGGATTGCCCCCACTGCGGACGTAACTGGATTGTCACCTACAGCACGGGTCGGAGCCACCAGGGGTCCAGGGTGGCTGATAGAACATGACGGTGTTCGATGACCTGCTCGACGCCAACCGGCGTTACCAGACGACGTTCCACGATCCGGGTGTGCCCGGACAAGCCGCCAAAGCGCTGGCGGTACTGACCTGCATCGATTCGCGCATCGACCCTCTCGCCATGCTCGGTTTGCGGCCCGGCGATGCCAAGATCATCCGCAACGCCGGAGCCCGGGTTACGGAGGACGCATTGCGTTCGCTGGTGCTCGCCGTCAACTTGCTCGGCGTGAGACGGGTTTGCGTGGTACAGCACACCGACTGCGCCGTGATCGGCACAACCGACGATGAGATACGTGCCCGCATCGGCGTACTCCGGGGAGTCGATGCCACAGGTTGGGAGTTCCTCACGAGCACCGATCAGCTGATGACCTTGCGAGGCGACCTCGCCCTCATCGAATCGTGCGTGCTGCTGCCACCTGAACTCGAGGTCGGAGGGTTCATCTTCGATGTTCGCAGCGGCGGCCTGACGCCGGTGGGCACCTGAGGTCGAACGTGAGCGGCATCCCCGTCCGGAGGTTCCTTGCGCCAGATATTAGGGTAGCCTAATATTTGGTCGTGACCTGGGCGGCACTCGGAGGACTGGTCAGTTACCTGGCGGCGGTCATCGTTGTCCGCTCGATCCTCTCGAGGCGGTCGCGCCAAACCAGGTTCGTGGTGCTCGAGTTTCGGCGTTGGCAGCCGGCCGAATGGGTAGCGGCGCTCATTGGGGTAGCGGCGCTCGTGAGCGTGGCCGCTGGCGCCGTGCTCGCCGCCCTCGGGCACCCAGGTCCAAAGCTCGCCACCCGGTGGCAGATGTGGACCGCTGGCACCGCACTCATCACGGCGGGTACCGGGCTCATGGCCTGGGCACAGATCTCAATGAGCAGCTCGTGGCGCGTCGGGCTTGACCGTGACCACTCCACCGAACTCGTGAAGAAGGGCCCGTTCAGTGTGATCCGCAACCCCATCTACGTCGCGATGGTCGTCGTCGTTGCCGGCGTCACCTTGCTGGACTTCTCCGCTGTAGTGGCAGCAGGCTGGGTGCTTGTCGTGCTGTTCGTCATGTGGCAGGTCCGCGCTGTGGAGGAACCGTTTCTCGTCCATGCCCACGGTGATGCTTATGCCGTCTGGGCTCATGAGGTGGGCCGGTTCCTTCCCCGCATCAGTCTCATGCGCTGACGCAGCAGCTCCCGGCGAGCCACAGAAGTCACTCATCGCGCAAACGGCCAGGTTCGACGCCCGCTCCCGGCGTCGGGCATCATGCCCGCCATGGACGATGGGGGACGCGGTGCACAGGCGGCCGAGGGCGTCGAGCCGAGGCCGCACGTAGTCGTGCTCTGCACCGGAAACGCGGCGCGCTCGGTGATGGCCGGCGCCATGTTGGAGGCGGCCGGCGTCGACGTGGATGTGACCACGGCTGGCACCCATGTGGTCGAACGCCAGCCCATGAGCGTGCGCACCCGGGCAGCCCTGGCCGCCGTCGGCCTCGACGCCGCCGGCCACCGCAGCCGCCAACTGCGCGACGGCGACATCGAGGCGGCCGACCTGGTGATCGCCATGGCCGCCGAGCACGTGCACTTCGTCCGTCGTCGTCACCCGGCCGGCGCCGGGCGCACGGCCACCATCGCCTGGCTGGCCCGCCACCTCCCCGCCGACGGCGCGGCGTTGGCCTCGCGCATCTCGTCGATGGGCTTGGCCGCCGTTGATCCCGAGGCCCAGGGCGACGTGGCCGACCCGGCCGGGGGCACCGAGGACGACTACGTGCGATGCGCGCTCGAACTGCGCCAACTGGTTGCCGAGGTGGCCGGTCGCCTGGGCTGACCGTGAGGCGACGCCAAGGTCGCCGACGAGGCGGGTGCGCTCAGGCGTGGACCGGGCGGCGCAGCTCCGGGTGGCGCAGCGTCACGTCGGCGCAGGCGGCACACACTTCGTCGGGGACGAGCCCGAAGCGCATGAGCAACGAGAAGGCCCGGCACCCGAGGCACAGGCCGAACGCCGATTCGAGCAGGGCCGCCGCCGCCAGAAGGCCCACCACCACCAGCGATGCAGTGTGGGAGCCGACGACGAACCACAG
Source organism: Acidimicrobiales bacterium (assembly GCA_035531775.1). Lineage (GTDB taxonomy): Bacteria > Actinomycetota > Acidimicrobiia > Acidimicrobiales > UBA8190 > DATKSG01. The sequence continues at coordinate 32,449 of DATKSG010000026.1, forward strand.
CAGCAGGGCGGTGGTGCTGAAGGCGACCCCGATGGCCTGGGCGAAGCGCTTGGGGGGCCCGGCCACCAAAGTGGGCGGTCCCAGGCGCGGTGCCACCACCCGGGTGGCCAGCTGCCCGAGGGGGCTCAGGCGCGGCCCGGCCAGGACACGGGCCCAGAAGCCATAAGCCAGGGGGACGAGCAGCCAGCCCTGGCGCCAGATCAGGGTCGAAAGGCACAGCAGCACGACGCCGCCGGCCACCGACCGCGCCGCCACTTCGTTCACCGGGTTGGGGAAGCTGAAGACCTTGCGCAAGCTCACGGTCGAAAGCTTACCTTATGAGTCGGGTTTCGCCCAGTGCCCCGGGAGACCGGGACGAGGCCCGGGTCAGTCCCGGTGCACCGAGCGGAGCCCGGCCCAGGCCAGCTCGGCCAGCCGGCGCGCTGCCCGGTCGGCGTCGGCCCCCACGGTGGTGGTCCCGGGCTCCTGCCCCACGGCCAGGAAATGGCTGCTCGCCCCTTTGGCCATGCCCACCACGGCATAGGCCAACAGGCGCCGATGTCCCTCGTCGAGGCCGGCGTCGATGAGCACGTCCACCGCCTCGGCCAGCATGTCCTCCACGTGGCGCACCGCCCTCGACAGTTCCGGGTCGTTCTGGATGTCGCTGCCGAAGAGCAACGTGAAGGCTTCGGCGTGGGTCACCACCAGGTGGAAGTAGGCGGCGAAGCCCCCCTCCACCTGCTGGCGGGGCCCGGCGGCAGCGGCTACGGCCTTGCCGATGGCCTCGAGCAACGACTGGGCCACGCTTTCGACCAGCTCAAGGTACAGAGCGCGCTTGGAGGCGAAGTGCTGGTAGAGCAGAGGCTTGGTCACCCCGGCCGCCTCGGCTATCTCGTCCATGGTGGTGGCCTTGAAGCCACGAGCGGCGAAGTGGCCGAGGGCCACATCGAGCAGCTGCTGGCGACGCCTGTCGGCGGGCAGGCGCTTGGCCGTCATCGCCTCCAGCGTACCGACGGACGGCGCAGCATCCTGACCAGCGACGACGCCTGGCCTCAGCGACCGCCGACCACCCTGCGCACCACGGCGTCGAGTTGGGCCGGGAGGCGCTCCAAGGAGAAGTGCCGCCGGGCCACGGCCAGGTTGTGCTCGATCAGCCCGTCGTCGGGGCTCTCGAGCCACCGTGCCAGCGCGGCGGGGTCGTCGTGGGCGAACCACCTGAAGCCGGCGGCGGCCAGCTCCCTGGCCACCGGGTACGGGCCGATGGCCAGGGGCCGGCGGTGGACGGCCGACTCCACCGACGGATTCCCGAAGCCCTCCCAGGTGGAGGGGAGAGCCACCACGTCGCAGGCGGCGTAGGCATCGGCCATGGCCGAGCCGGCCCCGCCGGGGCCCGGGCCGTGCAGCACCCGGCCCTCCGCTCCGGCCAGCAGCGCCTCGAGATCGTGCTCGTAGCCGTCCTCGGCCGGCCCGAGCAGCCAGTAAGTGGCGCCCATGCCGGCGGCCAGGGCGATGGCGCCGGCCACGTTCTTGCGGGCGATGGCCCGGGTGGGCTGGAGCACGAGCCGCTCGCCGTCGGCCACCCCCAGGGCCTGGCGGGTCCGCTGTCGCTCCCCGAGCGGCGCGTCGGTATCGAAGCTGTTGCGGATCACGGTGGCGGCGAGGCCGTGGGCGGCCAGCTCGGCCCGGCTGAGCTCGTTGATGGTGACGTGGGCCCACCGGGCGTCGTGCGGTGGCGGGGGAAAGGAGGCGAAACGGGCCCGCTGCCACGGAAGGTCGTGGTGGTGCAGCACCGCCGGCCGGCCGCGCAGCACATCGGCCACCACCGCCGCCGCCGGCGGGTTGAGCGGCAACGAGCACAGGTTCTCCACCACCACCAGGTCGGCCCGGTCCAGGGCGTCGACCACTTCGGCCCGCTCAGGCGGCTCGGCGGCGTCTATGGCCAGGCCCGGCACCAGACGGTCCACCGGCCCCGCCCCCGCCACCGTCGTCACCTGCCACCCCAGGCGACCCAGGGCCCAGGCCCACTTGGCCGCTTCCACCGACACCCCGTCCGAGCCGCCGAGTCGGAACGACACGAGGGCGGCGACCGGGCTGGGCACGCCGGGCAACCTACCGGGCCCCGGCAGGCGGCCTGCTTCGGCCCGGCACTACCGTCGCAGCGATGAGCGAGGTCCTCTACGAGGCCGAAGGCGGGGTGGCCCGGGTCACCATCAACCGTCCCGAGCGCCGCAACGCCATGTCCTGGTCGGTTATAGGCGGCCTGCGCCAGGCCGTGGCCCAGGCCAAGGAGGATCACGACGTGGGTGTCGTGGTCCTGGCCGGCGCCGGGGACGCCGCCTTCTGCTCGGGGGCCGACCTCGGCGCCATGGCCGACGGGGCCGAGGGCTTCGTCGACGTGCACCAAGCCCGCGGCGAGCTGGCCGGGCTCTTCGGCGACCTGTGGGGCCTGGGCAAGCCCACGGTGGCCCGGGTGCAGGGGTGGGCCATGGCCGGCGGGTTCGGGCTGGCGCTGGCCTGCGACATGGTGGTCGCCTCGGAACGGGCCCGCTTCGGCGCCCCCGAGATCAACGTGGGCTTGTGGCCGTTCATGATCACGGTGCCACTCATGCGGTCCATGGCCCCGAAGAAGGCGCTCGAGCTCATGCTCACCGGACGCGTCGTCGATGCCACCGAGGCCGACCGGCTGGGTTTCGTGAACCGGGTGGTGCCCCATGACGAGCTCGACGGCGCCGTCGACGCGCTGGCAGCGGCCTTGGCCGGCAAGTCACCGTCGGTGATGAAGCTCGGGCGCGACGCGTTCTACGCTGTGTGGGACATGGCGGCACGCGATGCGCTGGTCCACCTCCACGCCATGTTGACCCTCACCACCCAGACCGAGGACGCCGCCGAGGGGATCGCCGCCTTCCTCGACAAGCGCCCACCGCGATGGGCCGGACGTTGAATCGGGAGCCATGCCCAAACGAGCACTGATCACAGGGATCACCGGACAGGACGGCTCCTACCTGGCCGAGCTGCTGCTGGAGGAAGGGTACGAGGTGGTGGGCATGGTGCGCCGCTCCTCGACGCTCAACTTCGAGCGCATCGCCCACATCCAGGACCGCCTGACCCTGGCCGCCGGCGACCTTCTCGACGAGGTCTCGCTCATCGGGATCCTGCGCGAGCACCGGCCGGAGGAGGTCTACAACTTGGCGGCCCAGTCCTTCGTGCAGACGTCGTGGGGTCAGCCGGTGCTCACCGGTGAGACCACCGCCCTCGGGGTGACCCGCATTCTCGACGCCATCCGCATCGTCGATCCCGAGATCCGCTTCTACCAGGCCTCGTCGTCGGAGATGTTCGGCAAGGTGGCCGAGGTGCCCCAGACCGAGCGCACCCCCTTCTACCCGCGCAGCCCGTATGGCGTGGCCAAGGTCTACGGGCACTGGATCACGGTCAACTACCGCGAGAGCTACGGGCTGCATGCGTCGTCAGGGATGCTGTTCAACCACGAGAGCCCCCGGCGCGGCCTCGAGTTCGTAACGCGCAAGGTCACCCACGCTGTGGCCCGCATCGCCTGCGGCATCGACGAGAAGCTGCCACTCGGGAACCTCGACTCGCAGCGCGACTGGGGGTTCGCAGGCGACTACGTGCGGGCCATGTGGCTCATGCTGCAGCGCGACGAGCCCGACGATTTCGTGGTGGCCACCGGTGAGACGCACTCCGTGCGCGATCTGTGCGAGATCGCCTTCGCCCACGCCGGCCTGGACTGGGCCGAGCACGTCGTCATCGACGAGCGGTTCCTGCGCCCGGCCGAGGTGGACCTCTTGATCGGCGACCCCACCCGGGCGCGCCAGGAGCTCGGTTGGGAGCAGACGGTGGACTTCCCCCACCTGGTTGCCATGATGGTCGACGCCGACCTGGAGCTCGTGCGCTCGGCCGGGCGCTGAGCCCCCCGGCGGCCAGGTCGGGGCCTTGAGCACCGTGCCCGCCGTCATCACCGCCGACCCCCTGGGCGTGCTCGTCGCCTTCGGCGCCGGGATGCTGTCGTTCCTCTCTCCCTGCGTGCTGCCGCTGGTGCCGGGGTACGTGTCGATGGTCTCGGGGCTATCGGCGGCCGAGCTGGAGCAGGGACGGCCCACCGACCGCGGCGCATTGCTGCGCGGGATCCTCGGATTCGTGGCCGGGTTCACCGTCGTGTTCACGGCCCTTGGTGCGGCCGCTTCGAGCGTCGGGCGCCTGCTACTGGACCACCAGCGGGGCCTCGACCTCGCCGCCGGTGTGGCCATCGTCGTCATGGGCCTGTGGTTGGCCGGGGTGGGCACGCCCCGGCTCTTTCTCTCCGAGCGGCGCTTCCACCCCCGACCGAGCCGCTTGGGGCGGTGGGCGCCGCCGGTCATGGGCATGGCCTTCGCCTTCGGGTGGACGCCGTGCATAGGGCCGGTACTCGGGGGCGTCCTGGGCCTGGCCGCCGAGCGGGCCACGCTGGCCTCGGGCCTCGTGTTGTTGGTGGCCTACTCCCTCGGGCTCGGTGTCCCCTTCCTGGCCACGGGGCTGGCCTTCGGCCGCCTGACTGCAGCCATGGCCCGGGTGCGCCGGCGCTTGTGGGTGGTGGACCTGGTGGCCGGCTCGGCCCTGGTCGCCTTCGGGGTGCTGCTGTTGAGCGGGAACCTGCACTGGCTGTCGGCGGCGGTGGCGGCGCTGCTCCGGGACATCGGCCTCGGGCGTCTCAGCGTGAGCTGACCCGCTTGGTCAGCGAGGGCACCGCCCTCGTAGCATGGTCCAGCCCATGGCCCCTGCTGTCCTCCTCCGAGCCGTCGTCGCGCTGACCGGGCGGTTCCCGGCCCTGGCCGGCGTCGACCTGACCGTGGAAGCGGGCCAGGTGGTGGTGCTCGAGGGAGCCAACGGTGCCGGCAAGACCAGCTTGCTGCGGGTGTGTGCCGGCTTGCTGCCCGTAACGAGCGGTCAGGCCGAGGTGCTGGGCCTCGACGCCGGGCGCCATGTGCGGTCGGTGCGTCGCAGCGTCGGCCTGCTCGGGCACGCGCCCTCGCTCTATGACGATCTGACGGTGTTCGAGAACGTGCGCTTCTCCGTGCGCGCCGCCGGCAGCGGCGAGGAGCGGGTGGAGGAGGCGCTGGCGCTGTTCGGCCTGGACGGGCGCCTTCGCCGCACCGGCGCGGCCCGCTTGTCAGCCGGCCAGCGCCGCCGCGTGGCCTTGGCCACCCTGGTGGCCCGCGCCCCCCAGTTGTGGTTGCTCGACGAGCCCCATGCCGCCCTGGACGCCGAGGCTCGGGAGCTCCTGGCCCGGGTCCTCACCGCCGCCGTAGCCGGTGGCGCCACCGCTCTCATCGCCTCGCACGAGCCGGCGTCGTCATTGCCGTTGGCCGATCGGGTCGTGTCCCTGGCCGGCGGTCGCGTGGTGGCCAGTGGGCCGGCCGCCGCCCCTCGACGCAGCGACGCCCATGTGGCGTGACGCCGCGCTGGTGGCCGGCAAGGACCTCCGCATCGAGGCCCGTTCCCGGGTGGTGCTGCACCAGGTGGCTCCCTTCGCCGTGCTGGTCCTGGTGCTCTTTGCCTTCGCGCTCGGCCCCGGGCGCGGCCCCATGGTGCACGCCGCTCCCGGCCTGTTCTGGGTGGCGGTCCTCTTCGCCACCGTGATCGCCGTGCAGCGCAGCTACGGAGTCGAGTCGACCGAGGCGACGCGCGACGGGCTACGAATGTCGGGCCTCGACCCGGCCGGGATCTTCCTGGGCAAGGCGGCCGCCTTGGCGGCCGTGCTCGTAGTGCTCGAGGTCCTCCTAGGCGTCGGGGTGGTGCTGTTCTACGGCGCCTCTGTGCACTCCTTCGGCGAGCTGGCGGTGGCATCGGTCGCCGGCACGGTGGGGCTGGCTGCCGTCGGCACGCTCTACGGCGCCCTGTCGAGCGGCCTGCGCGCTCGCGAGACCCTGCTGCCGCTGCTGCTCATGCCGGTGGCCGCGCCGGTGTTGCTGGCTGGTACCCGGGCGTGGCAGGCCGCGCTCGGCACCTCCGGAGCCGGAGCTGGAGATCCCTGGTTGCGCCTGCTCGTGGTGTTCGCCGCCGTGTACCTGGCCCTCGGGGTCGTCATCTTCGGCCCGCTGCAGGAGGCGGCGTGAGCGCCGTGGCCGTGGCGCGCCGCCACCGCCTCACTTCGGTGGTTGGGGCCGTCGGGCTCATCACCCTCGGCCTCACCGTATGGCTCGGGTTGTGGGTGACCCCGCCCGACAAGGTCCAAGGCGACCTGGTGCGCCTGGTCTACCTGCATCCACCCATTGCATGGGTGGCGCTCTATCTCGCCTTCGGGATCGCCGCCCTGGCCAGCGTCCTGTGGCTGTGGCCGCGCACGCGCAGTGCGATGTGGGACCGGCTGGCGGTGTCGTCCATGGAGGTGGGGGTCGTCTTCACGGCGCTCACGCTGGTCACCGGCTCCATCTGGGGGCGCCCGACCTGGGGGGTGTGGTGGGCGTGGGATGCCCGACTCACCTCCACGGCGCTGCTGCTGGTCCTGCAGCTGGGCTACGTCGCCCTTCGGCGGATCCCGTCCGACACCGAGGCCCGGGCCCGACGCAGTGCGGTGGCTGGCGTCATCGCCGCCGTCGACGTTCCCATCGTCCACTTCTCTGTCAACTGGTGGCGCACCCTTCACCAGGGGGCCACCGTGCTCAACGCCAACTTGTCGCCCACCATCCATGGGGCCATGGCATGGACCCTGTTGCTGGGGTTCGTATCGGTCACCCTCGTCTTCGTCTGGATGTTGGCCGTGCGCTACCGAATCGAGACACTGGGCGACATGGTCGAGGGAGCCGACCTCGACACGGCCCTGGCCGAGAGGTGGGCAGAGGGGGCAGTGCCCGAGCCCGCCCCGACAGCGTCATGAGCTACATCGACGCCGGCTACGCCGTCGCCCTCAGCGTCATGGCCGGTTACGGCGCCCTGTTGGTGTGGCGCCGTCGCCGCCTCGAGCGCGCCGTCGCCTCAGCTGACCACCGGCCTGTCACGTGAGCGCGCTCGACACCCCGCCGCGCTCGGACGCCGCCTCCGAAGGGGGGTCGATGACGGTGCCACCGTCGCCTCCGCCGCACCATCGGCGCGCCAGGCTCCGTTACGTGGTGGTCGGGGTCGTGTTCGCCGGGGCGTTCGCCTTCTTACTGGCCAAGGGCCTCGGGGGGTCCCTCGACTACTTCGACACCGTGGACCAGGCCATTGCCCACAAGGCAGAGCTCGGCACCCAGACCTTCCGGCTCGAGGGGTTGGTGGTGCCCGGCACGGTGGTGCGCACCGGGCAGGGCGTCGATTTCACGGCGGCCGGCACCATCCACCGGGTCCACGTGGTCAATGTCGGGAACCCCCCGCAGCTCTTCCAGCCCGATGTGCCCGTGGTCGTGGTCGGGCACTTCAGCGGCTCGACGTTCGTGTCCGACCAGATCATCGTGGACCACAGCGCTCAGTACATCGAGCAGAACCCGACCAGAGTGCGCGCCCCGGACGGCACGAGCCGATGAACGGGGCCCTCGGGCACACCGGCGTCCTGCTCAGCCTGGTATCGGCGCTCACCGGGGCAGCCGTCATCGTCTACGGCCTGGCCCGTGGGCGACCGGCGGTGTTGCGCAGCGGTGGGATCTATGCCGCCACCATGCTCGTCGGAGCGGTGCTGGCCACGCTGTCGATGGAACGGGCCCTCGTCACCCACGACTTCTCCTTGGCCTACGTGGCTGCCAACAACAGCCGGGCCACGCCTATCCTCTACACCGTGACCGGCCTGTGGTCGGCGCTGGCCGGGTCCATCTTGCTGTGGGGCCTCATCCTGTCGGGGTACATCGCCGCCATGGTGTGGTGGGCACGCCGTCGCGGCGCCGATCATCTGGTGGCGTGGGCCACTCTCGTCACCTACTTGGTGGCGGCCTTCTTCTTCGGGCTGATGGCCGGCCCGGCTGATCCGTTCAAAGCCATCACCGGCCCGGTGCCGGCCAACGGCCTCGGGCCCAACGTGCTGCTGCAGGACAACCCGCTCGTCGCATTTCATCCGCCTCTTCTGTATCTAGGGTTCGTGGGCTTCACCATCCCCTTCGCCTTCGCCATCGCGTCGCTCGTCACGGGCCGAATCGGCGAGGGGTGGCAGGTAGCCACCCGGCGCTGGACGTTGTTCGCCTGGGCCTTCCTCACCATCGGCATCGTCCTCGGCGCCTGGTGGTCGTACCAGGTGCTCGGGTGGGGTGGCTTCTGGGCCTGGGACCCGGTGGAGAACGCCTCGTTCCTGCCATGGCTGTGCGCCACCGCCTACCTGCACTCGGTGCTGGTGCAGGAGCGCAGAGGGCTGCTGCGCGTGTGGAACCTTTCCCTGGTCATCGCCACCTTCAGCCTGACCATTCTCGGGACGTTCCTCACCCGTTCGGGGGTCATCACGTCGGTGCACGCCTTTAGCAACTCCGACATCGGCCCACTGCTCCTCGGCTTCTTCGCCGTGGTGCTGGCGGCCGGAGTCGGGCTCATCGCCTGGCGCGGGGACCGGCTGCGGTCGCCGGGGGGCATCGACTCGCCGGTGAGCCGTGAGGGCGCCTTCCTCCTCAACAACCTGCTGTTCGTGGCCTTCGCCTTTGTCGTGCTGCTGGGCACCGTCTTCCCTCTGCTCTACGAGGCATTCGACGGTCAGCAGGTCTCGGTCGGGGCCCCGTACTTCAACGCCATGACACTGCCCATCGGGCTGGCTCTGCTGTTGCTCATGGCCGTAGGCCCGGCGCTGCCGTGGCGAAAGGCGGATACCGCCACCATGCGCGCCCGCCTGGTCGTACCCGCCTGGGTGGGCACCATCACCGTGGTGGGCTGTGTCATCGGGGGCGTGCGCGGCCTGGGTGTACTCGGCGCATACGGCCTCGGTGCGTTTGCCGCCTCCGCCAACGTCCGCCAGTTGGTGTTGTCGTGGCGCGGGGCGCGGCGTCGAGGAGCGTCGCCGTGGCGAGGGGTGATGGGCCGGGCCAATGGCGGGATGGTGGTCCACGTCGGCGTGGTGGTGGTGGCCGTGGCGCTGGCGTCGGCCACGTCGTTCGGCCACCGCCAGCAGGTCACGCTCTCGCCGGGGTCCAGCGCCACGGTGGATGGCCACCACCTCACCTTCGTCGGCCTGTCCCAGGTCCGCTCCCCGGCACGCACGGCCACCGAGGCGCTGGTCATGGTGGACGGTCGTGGTCCCCTGCGTCCGGCCGTTAGCCAATTCGGCGCCGGCACCGAAGCGGTGGGCACCCCGGCGATTGCCTCCAACCTCTTGGACGACGTGTACCTCACCATCGACTCCCTACCCGCCACCTCCGGGGGGCCGCTGTCCATCGGTGTCACCGTGCAGCCGCTCGTAGCGTGGCTGTGGGTCGGGGGCGCCATCATGGTGATCGGTTCGCTCCTCGCCGTCGTCCCGGGGCGCCGGCGCCGGCCCACCGAGGCGGCGTCGGCCCCGGCCGAGGGGGGTGCCTTCGGCGGACATCGCGATGGTCCTGATCCCACCCATGGCGCGCCTAGGGAGGCCGACGAGGAACACCGAAATGACGTCCGGCTCCCGGCTCGAACGACGTGACCGGGAGGCACCGCGCTCGCTGGACAGCGGTGGTGGTGCTGGTGGCCGGAGCCTCGTTGGTGGCTGTACTGGCTACCAGGCCTCCGGCCACGGCCACCGAGGTCGACACCCCGCTGCTCGGGCAACATGCCCCGTTGGTGGACGGTGTCACGCTCGCCGGCCAGCGCTTCTCGTTGTCGTCGTGGCGCGGCCGCTGGGTGGTGGTCAACTTCTTCGCCAGCTGGTGCCCTCCGTGCCAGCAGGAGGAAGCCGAGTTGGTCACCTTCGCCTATCGCCACCGGGCCCCGGGCGATGTGGCCGTGGTCGGTGTCGTCTACGACGACACCGCAGCGCGGGCGCGCAGCTTCCTCTCCTCCACGGGTGCCACATGGCCGGCGGTAGGCGACCCCACTGGGCAGATCGCCTTGGACTACGGGGTCCGGGGACCCCCCGAGACCTTCCTCGTGTCGCCCGGCGGCGTGGTCCTGGTCCACCTCGACGGGGCGGTCACGGCCGCCGGGCTGGACTACTGGCTGCACCGGGCGGCAGCGGGGTCGAAATGAGGGCTCGTCGAGCCGCCGGGCGCCGCCGCTCTACAAGGGCGTGGTGGGTGACCATGGCCCTGGTGCTCGGCGTCGCACTGGCCGTCGGCGCTTCGGGCCATCAAGGGCCACCGACTCCGGCCCAGCGCGCCGCTGCCATCGAGGCCGATGTGCGCTGCCCGAGTTGCGAGGGCATCTCGGTGGCGCAGTCGTCGGCGCCGACGGCGGCAGCCATCCGCACCCTGGTGGCGGCGGACGTGGCGGCTGGTCGTAGCGACGGCCAGATCGAGGCGTTCCTGGTGGGCCGCTACGGCCCGGGGATCCTGCTTCGCCCGTCTGCTTCGGGAGGAGTCGGGCTCGTGTGGTTCGTGCCGATGGTGGCGATGTCCCTGGCCCTGGCCGGGCTCGGGACCGTCTTCTGGCGTCGCGGGCGATCGGCCGCTGTGGTCGTAGCAGTGGACGACGAGGACCGTCGGCTGGTCGAAGGGCTCCTGGCCCAGCGCCGAGCTCGACGCCGGCCGGGAGCCAACCGTGAGACAGCGCGCCGTCATGGTTGAGGGGATCGACGCCGACAGTCGCGCCGCGCTCGAGGACGAACTGGCGTTTCTGTTGCGCTCGCTCGAGGACTTGGAGGACGAGGCCGCCGCCGGTGACATTTCGGCCGCCGATCTGGCTCACCTGCGCGACAACTACGTGGCGCGCGCTGCCGCTGTGACGCGATTGCTCGAAACGAGCGACACCGCCACCGCCGGGGTCCCAGCCGCCGAGGCCGGCCGACGACAGCGGCGCCCCGGTCGTCAGCGTCTGCTGGTGGCCGTCGGGCTCGCGCTCTTCGCCACCGCCGCCGTCGTGCTGGTGCTCAGCGAGGCGGGGGTGCGCCTCCCCGGGCAGACGGCGACCGGCACCGTCAGCCTCAACGCCGCCCAGCAGCTGCAACGCCAGGTGTCCCAAGCCGAAGTGCTCGAGGAGCAGGGGAAGGCGGCCGACGCACTGGCGCTGTTCCATCAGGTCCTGCGCCAGGATCCCACCCAGTCCGAAGCGCTGGCCGAATCGGGTTGGCTCGAGTTCGAAGCCGGCGTGCAAGCGGGAAATGCCACCGCGCTGGCCCAGGGACAACACGACGAGCAAGCAGCCGAGGCGCTGTCTCCGACCGCCTTCGCTCCCCATCTCTACCTCGGGTCCATGCTCCTGGTGGAAGGCCGTCCCAGTGCTTCTGCCTCGGAGTTCAGCCGCTTCCTGTCCGACAGCCCCCCACCGGCTGCGGTGCGCAGCGCCTGGCCCTTCGTCGTGCGTGCTTACGGCGAAGCGCACCAGGTCGTACCCCCCGAGCCTCCGGCCGCCATCGGCGGCTGACCGGCCCCTACACTCCGGCCATGGCGGCCGACGAGCTGATCGACATCTACGCCTTTTGGGCGCAGTGTCGAGCCGAGTGCCCCGTGACCGTGATCGACGGGCCCGGTCGCCAGCTGTGGTTCGTGACCCGCTTCGAGGACGTCCAGAGCATCCTGCACGATGCCCGACGCTTCTCTTCGAGCATCAACGCCGAGACCATGGGACCGGTCATGGGAGCGGTCATCCTGGCCATGGACGGCGACGAGCACCGTCGCTACCGTGACGTGGTGGGCCGGGCTTTCCGCCCCTCGGCGTTGGCGCGGTGGGAGGACGAGTTGATCGCCCCCACCATCCATCGCCTCCTCGACGACATCGCCCCACTTGGCCACGCCGATCTGGTGGACGCCGTGACGAGCCGGTACCCGGTCCAGGTGATCGCCGGCGTTCTCGGTGTACCGGTCGAGGATCACGCCCTGTTCCACCGGTGGGCCATCGAGATCTCGCACGGACCTGAGGACTACGGAATCAGCATCCCGGCGTCCGAGGCCATGCGCCGATACCTCGAACCGCTGGTCGAGCAACGCAGGGCGAGGCCCGGCGACGACCTCGTGTCCGACATCGTGCACGCCGAAGTGGACGGGCGCCGTCTCGGTGACGACCACGTCTACGGCTTCCTCAGGCTGTTGCTGCCCGCCGGCGCCGAGACGACGTATCGGGTCATGGGTAACTGCCTCGTCGCCCTGCTCGCCCATCCCGAGGTGCTCGACCAGGCCCGGGCTGACCCGGCTCTGCTCGACTCGGTCATCGAAGAGACCCTGCGCTGGGAGACGTCGGTCACCATGATCAACCGCGTGACCACCGAAGACGTGGAGCTCGGCGGCGTCGTCATCCCGGCCGGGGCCTCGGTGGTGTGCGCCTTGGGATCGGCTAACCACGACGAGGCCCGCTTCTCCGACCCCGACCGCTGGGACCCGACTCGACAGGGCCCGGGCCACATCTCCTTCGGCACCGGTCGCCACCAATGCCTGGGCATGCACCTGGCCCGCCTCGAGTTGCGCGTGGGGCTGGCTGCGGTACTGGCTCGCCTGCCCGGGCTGCGCCGGGACCCCGACGCCGCGGCGATGGTGATCGACGGGCTCGCCTTCCGAGGCCCGCAGGCGATGCCGGTGCTTTTCGAGGCGGCCTGAACCGCCCGGGTCAGATGCCCGAGGCCAACGGGGGAGCCGGTAGTGGGACCGGCCCCGTCGGTGGCACCACCGGGAGCTGAGCCGGCGCCCGACGCAGTGACCGTCCAAGGGTCAACAGCGCCAACCCCATGGCCAGCATCACGACCGCCACCATTCTCCCCGGCGCATCAGCCGACGCGACGGTGTGCGCCACGCTGTGGGCGCTGCCACCGGCCGTGAGCCCGGCCACCATCGACGGGATGATCCACGTGCCGAGGGTGGCCACACCACCGGTCCAGGTGGCCCAGCGGCCCACCCGGTGAAGCGTCTTGTGGAGGTCGGGGCGCCTGGTCACCACCAGGGCGAGGGGCAGGAGCACGGCGGTGGCTAGCAGGGCCCAGCGCGAGGCGCTGCGTAACCGGCCGGCCAGCGCCTTGGCCTGCGGGTCGGTGTCGAGCGAAAGCCCGTTAGCCCCGGGCACCGTCAGCGTGCCGGCCGAGCCTCCGAGGGCTCCGGCGGCGGCGACCAAGGTGCCTGTCGAGGGCAGTTGATTGGCCAGATTCTGCGGCACCGACACGGCGGCATTGATACCGCTGGCTGCCCGGAGCACGAGGAACGAGGACCACCAGGTGGACAGGGCTGTGCCGGCGGCGAACAAGGCCAGCGACAGCGCTGTCCTGGCCACCATTCCCCGCACGAAGCGCATCGTCGACCTCCGCACCGCCCGCGCCCCCAGTGGGCGCCCGCTTGCGTCCTCGCTTCTGTCATCGGCAGCCCCGTGGGGCAGCTGTAGCTCGGGAGGCCGGACCCATCCAGCGCGCCGGTAGGGTCGAGCTCGATGCCGCCGCTTGGTGCCGACACTCTCGTCTTCGACGGGGACTGCGGCTTCTGCTCCGCCGTGGCCCGATGGGTGCGCCGCAAGGCCGGAGGGCGCGCCAGGGTCGTCGCCTGGCAGGAGCTCGGACCTGAGGGGCTGGCTACCTTGGGCCTTACCGAGGCCGACGCCCGCCAGTCGGCGTGGTGGATCTCGGCGTCAGGGCCTCGCCACGGCGGTGCCCAGGCCATGGCCAGGGCCCTTGTCGCCTCCGGTGGCCTGTGGTCGGTTGCCGGGGGCGCTATGACCGTGCCCCCGCTGCGGTGGATCGCCCCCTACGGCTACCGCGCCGTGGCTCGTCTGCGTCACCTGCTCCCGGGGGCCACGACCGCCTGCCGGCTCTGACGGGACGAGCTCAGGCGGCGTCCTCGATGCCGAGGGTGCGGGCGGTGGGCGACACGGCCACCGACGCCTTTTCCGGGAACGTCCCGAGCACATGGTCGGCCAGGTGCATGGTGACGCCGAACCAGTAGTGCTCGTTGCGGAAGTGATGATTGCGATGGGCCCGCCACACGTAGCGGTACAGCGCGTGGCGCGGCCGGTAGGTCGAGTGGATGAGGAAGTGAGTCCACTCGTAGACGAAGAGGATGGTGGCGGCGGCCACCAACGTCGTGAGGCCGGGCCCGAGGGGGAGCACCAGCAGGCAGACGGCGGCCAGGGCCGCCTCCAGGGCCACCAGGGCCGGTAACGGGATGAAGACGAGCCCCAGGTCCTTGGGATCGGCGTGGTGGGCCCGGTGCTTGCGGCTCACCAGGGGGTCGATGCGGCGGCCGGCGACGGCCCGGGGCCGGAAGTGCAGGAGATGGACGTGTATGGCCCACTCGGTGAAGGGCTGGGCGCCGAGGAGGACTCCGGGGCCCAGCACGTCCCACCACGACCACCCGCCGAGGACCAGGCGCCCGACCACCACGGCCACCAGGTACAGCGTTATGAGGCGCGGGGAGCGCTGGGACGAGAAGAGGCGCACGGCCCCCCGGAGGTGCAAAGCGTCGGGCTGAGGCGCCATGTCAGGAGTATCGCAGCCCTCGCAGGGCCTCCACCACCGGACCGAAGGCGACGGCGAAGGCATCCACGTCGGCCTCGGTGCTCGACCAGCCCACCGACAGTCGCAGCGAGCGCTCGGCGTCTACGCCCATGGCGGCGAGCACCGGCGAGGGGGCCAGCGACTCCGAAGCGCACGACGAACCCGAGTGGGCGGCGATGCCGGCCTGGTCCAGGCCGAGCAGCACCGGCTCCGCTTCCACCCCATCGACAGCCAGACACAGAATATGGGGCAGTCGCCGCCGCTGGTCGCCCAGGAGGTGGACGCCCTCGACGGCCAGGGCGATCTGCGCCAGACGCTCGGTGAGCCGTCGGGCCCGCTCCTGCTCGGCGGCGAGCCCCCCGTCGCCGAGCAAGGCGGTGGCGGTGGCGCCGAAGCCGACGATGGCCGCCACGTTCTCGAGCCCCCCGCGCCGGGCCCGCTCCTGCTCGCCTCCGACCATCAGGGGCTCGAGGCGCAGCCCGCGCCGTAGCACCAGGGCGCCGATTCCCGCAGGGCCCCCGAACTTGTGGGCGCTCACCGACACCAGGTCGGCATCGAGCTCGTCCAGCGACAGCGGGACATGCCCCGCAGCGGCACAGGCGTCGACGTGGACGCCAACGCCATGGGCCCGGCAGAGCTCCACCACTTCCCGCACGGGCTGCAAGGTACCGACCTCGTGGTTGGCCCATTGGCAGTGCACCAACGACGGCAGCATGGCGTGCCGGGCACCGTCCTCGAGGACGTCGGACAGCGCGTCCACGGCGATGCGCCCGCTGCTGTCGACCGGGAGCACGCGCACCTCGGTCAACCGGGATACGGCGTCGCGCACCGACGAATGCTCGACCTCGGCCATTGCCATGGGCGCTGCCGGCCGGGCTCGCCACGATCCCCAGACGGCGCTGTGCACCGCTTCGGTACCCCCCGAGGTGAAGACGAGTTGGCGTGGCCGTGTCCCGAGCAACTCGGCCACTGCCGATCGCTGTTCCTCGACGACCAGGCGGGCGATGCGCCCCTCGGTGTGGACGCGCCCGGGGTCCGCCGCCGTGCCCCTCTCCAACCACTGGACCATGGACGTCACCACCTCGGGCCGCGGTGGCGACGTCGAGGCGTGGTCGAGGTAGTGCCGGGTCACCTCGGTCGGGTGGGCGCCGGGTCGATCAGACGAGGGCGGCGCAGGCGTCGTCACCGCGCGCTCGCGACGAGAGCACCACCGCAATGGGGTCGCCCCCGGCGACGCAGAGGCCCGACAGGAGCCCTCGCACCATGCCGCGGTCCACGGCGCAGATGACGGGGTGAGCCGAGGCCGCGTCCCCGAAGGGGCAGTGTTCGGCCACCACCGCCGTGGTGGTGCCCCGGTCCTCGGCATGGGCGGCGAAGCCGTGGGCGGTGAGCGCATCGGCGATGGCGTGCATTGCCCCGCGCAGCGACCGCTGGCCCTCGCCGGGCTCCATGCGCTCGGCCAACAGCCGTCCGTAGTCCTCACCCACCCGCTCAGCCATGCGTTCGGCCTGGTCGGGCCCGAGGAGCTCCAGGGCTTCGACCAGCAGCGACACCAGCAACTCGTCGCGCCGGCCGAGGAGGTCCACCGTCGGGTCTGCTCCCGGGCCCTCAGCCGCCCGGTAGTGCTTGGACGGACGGCCGGCTCCCGAAGCCGGCCGTTGCAGGGTCACTTCCAGATAGCCCCCGGAGGCCAGGCGGTCCAGGTGGTGACGCGCCACGTTGGGGTGCAGCGAGAAGTTGGTGGCCACCTCGGTGGCGGTGGCACCGGGGTGGGACCGGATGTGGAGGTAGATCTCGCGTCGCGTCGGGTCGCCGAAGGCCGAGGTCACGGCGGCCACGGCGGCCGAGAACCGGCGGTCCCCGGCGGGCGCGCCGGCCGGATCAGCGAGAGCGGCCACACCGGTAGTCTACCTGCGGGCACGGCGAAATCCCTGGTCGTGTCCATTCGACCCCTTTGGGAGCGACGTTGACATCCCCAGACGAAGCCGACCTGCGCGCCGCGCTGTCGGCTGTGTGCGACCCCGACCTGCTCCGCGGCCTGGGCGAGCTGGGGATGGTAAGGGACCTGCAGGTGCGTCGGCGTGGGGTCGAGGTCACGTTGGCCCTGCCCGTGGCCGGGTGGCCGCCGACCGACGAGCTGCTCGCCCGGGTACGCCGGGCTCTGTCCCCGCCGGCGGCCACGGTGGAGGTGTCGACCGTCGTCATGGACGGCGCCGAGCGGGCCGAGCTTCGGGCCACGCTGGCCCGGCCGCCAGGCGGTGAGCCGGGGCCGGTCCCCTCTGCCCACCGACACGGCCCCACCGGTCCACCGGCGCCTCTCGGCCATGAGGAGGGCCGACCCAACCGCTTCATGGCGCCGGGCTCGCCCACGAGGGTGATCGGAATCTCCTCGGGCAAGGGCGGGGTGGGCAAGTCCTCGGTCACGGTGAATCTGGCCGTGGCTCTGGCCGCCGCCGGCCATGAGGTGGGGTTGCTCGACGCCGACATCTACGGCTTCTCGGTGCCCAAGATGCTCGGCGTCGATCGTGACCCCACCGCCATCGACGACCTGTTGGTGCCGCCGGTGGTCCACGGCGTGCGCTGTCTGTCCATGGGCTTCTTCGTGCCCGACGCCCAACCCGTGATCTGGCGCGGCCCGATGCTGCACAAGACGCTCGAGCAATTCCTGGTGGACGCCTACTGGGGTGAGCCGGAGTACCTCCTCGTCGACATGCCGCCCGGCACCGGGGACGTGGCCCTGTCGCTCGGCCAGTACCTGCCCCGCACCGAGATCCTGGTGGTCACCACGCCCCAGGCGGCGGCCCAACGCGTGGCCCAGCGCTCGGCCTATGCCGCCAAGCAGCTCAAGCTGCCGGTGCGCGGCGTGATCGAGAACATGTCGTGGTTCACCGGGGATGATGGCACTCGCTACGAGCTGTTCGGCGCCGGCGGTGGCCGGGCTCTGGCCGAGGTCTTGGAGGTGCCCCTGCTGGCCAGCGTCCCCTTCGTGCCCGCTGTCCGCCAGGGCGCAGACGCCGGCCTACCCGTGCGGGTGTCCGACCCCTCAGGTGAGGCGGCCACGGCCTTCGACGCCCTGGCCTTGGCCGTGGTGGCCCTCGGCCCGTCGCGTATCTACCGGCGCGAGCTCACCGTCCGCTGACGAGGTCCTCCGAAGAGGACCCCTTCGGGACCCGCATCGAGATCATCGATGGGGCCTTATCGGCCCATCGATGCCTCGCGGCAGGCGCGCCGGGTTCCAGCCGAGCTCGGACACGGCGCTGGCCATGGCGAAGCGGTCGGTCATGCCGGCCACATACGCCAAGGCCGCTCGCCGGGCGGCGTCGGCGTTGGCGCCAAGGCCGCCCGCCTCCCGCACCGCCGGGATCCGGTTCGGATGGTCGGCGAAGTGCTCCACCAGGGCCCGCAGCACGGCGACCACCGCCTCGGCCTGGGCCAGCGAGGCCGGGCGCAGGTACACGTGTTCGTAGTTGCAGTGCCGGAAGGCGGCGAGCGCTTCGGCCGACTCCTCGTCCATCCCCACCCGCCCGGTGGCGGCCACGGCATCGACCACCGCCCCCATGAAGGCCCCGAGCTGGCTCGAGCGGGTCGTCCCGGCCCTGGCCCGCACGATGTCGGGGAGCTGGGCCGGTGTGACGGTGCCGGCTGACACGGCATCCTCCCAGTCGTGGCAGACGTAGGCGATCCGGTCGGCCCAGCTCACGACCTCGCCCTCCACTGTCTGGGGGGCGGGACGCGACCAGGAGTGGTTCCTGATGCCGTCGAGGGTCTCGACGCACAGGTTCAGCTCGGCCAACGACACGTCGGCTCCCCACACGGCGTGATCGAAGCCCTCGGCCAGGAAGACGCCCAGTGCGTCCTCGCTGGCGTGCCCCCCCGGCCCATGGCCGCAGTCGTGGCCCAGGGCCACGGCGTCAGCCAGGGCCACGTTTAGCCGGCAGGCGCGGGCGATGGCCGTGGCCACCTGGGCCACCTCCAGTGCATGGGTGAGGCGGGTGCGCTGGTGGTCGGCCGGGAAGATGAACACCTGGGTCTTGCCGGCCAGGCGGCGGAACGCGCTCGAGTGCAGGATCCGGTCGCGGTCGCGCTCGAAGCAGGTACGGAAGGGATCG
>DATKSG010000027.1:0-6120 GCA_035531775.1 Acidimicrobiales bacterium
CACGTCAGTGCACATGGGCATCGTGGCCGAGACATGGCCCGACGGGGCTGTGGTCACCGTGGAGGGGGACTCGGGGCCCGAGCCCGACGGGCAGACGGCCGTCACCATGGACGGGCCCTTCGTGCTCGCGGACTCCGACGCCCAGGTGGGGTCGCCGGTCTACGGCCTCGTTCGTTTCTGACCCGGCGCCACGGCTGGGTACGCCAGGGTGACCCCGGCCACCCCGGCCACCCGGCGTTGACGTTTGCTGACACCCATGTCATGCTCGATCGTCCTGGCGGGCGAGACAGCACCGCCGCTCTCGAGCGGCGGCCGATGGCGGGCGGACCTGATGACGATTGCCAAGCACGTTGCGACGAGAAGGCTCGTCACCGTCCTCACCCTCGCTGCCGCGGGAGCCCCGGCCCTGGTGGGTGTCACGGCTCTGGCCGGCACCCCGGCGTGGGCCGGAGGTGGGAGCGGAGCCACCACCTACTTCCTCGACTGCGCCCACGGAGCCGACTCGGCCTCCGGGCTCAGCCCGCAAGCACCATGGCGCACCCTGGCCAAGGCCGATTCAGTCCCCTATCGGCCTGGCGACCACCTGCTCGTGCGACGCGGGACCCGCTGCGACGGCGTCTTCTCCCCCACCGGGTCGGGCACGACATCAGCGCCGGTGGTCGTCGATGCCTATGGCTCTGGCCCGCTTCCCCAGATTGCCGGTGACGGCGTGGCCGTAACCGTGCTCCTCCACGACGTCCAGGGCTGGGAGCTGCGCCACCTCGACATCTCCGACCAGGGGCTGCCACCCCGGCAAGGTCAACTGCGCACCGCCATCGACATCGAGAACGACAGTCTCGGCGTGGCCCGCCATTTCGTCATCGCCGACGACCGGGTCCACGACGTGAACAGCTCCCCGGTTGCCCCCACCCCCGGCATCACCCTGCCCGACAGCCTAGGCACGGCCGAAGGCGTGCCCGGGAACGTGGCGGGCCAGGTCGAAGGGGACGAGAACTACGCCAAGGTGAGTGGCGGAATCGAGCTCGGATCGAGTGACGGCAACGGCTTCGACGATGTCCTCATCGCCGGCAACCAGCTCACCAGCGTCGATCGCGAGGGGATGTACCTCACCGCCTCCCAACCCACCACCGCGCTGGTGGTGCGGGACAACACCTTGCGCGACATCGGCGGGGACGGCATCGTGGCCGTCAACTCAGCGGGCGCCTTGATCGAGCACAACGTGGTCCGTGGCTTCAACATGGAGGGCACGTCGTTCAACGCCGGCGTGTGGGCCTACGCCTCGAGCAACGCCGTGTTCCAGTTCAACGATGTCTCCTATGGGCAGCACGGGCCGCTCGACACCATGGCCTACGACGTGGACGGGTCGAATTTCAACCTGCTCTTCCAGTACAACCTGAGCCACGACAACACCGGGGGCTTCCTCATGTTGTGCAACAACGTCTCCTTCGGCGGAGGTGGCGCCCCCAACGGCGGCAGCGTGATCCGTTACAACATCAGCCAGAACGATTCAGCCGTGGTTCGAGGGGTGATCGACGATCCCACGCTCTGTGCCGGGGAGTCCGACATCAGCGTCTACAACAACACGGTCTTCACCAAGGACCCTCGGGTCACAACCCTGGTCGAGAACACCAATGGCACCACCGTCACCTTCGCCAACAACATCCTCGAGGGTCCCGGGATCGAGTCGGGGATCTTCGACGACACCTACGACCCCTCAGCCCAGGGCTATCTGATCCAGACCACCAAGTGGACCAACAACCTGTACCAGGACGTGACGTGCGAGCGGCGCCCAGTCGATGCCCACGCCGTGGTGGGTGACCCACGCCTGGTGGCGCCGGGCACGGCCACCGGCCTCGACCAAGCCTCGGGCTACGAGCTGCTCGCCGGCTCTCCGGCACTGGGCACCGGCGCCGTCATCACCGGCAACGGCGGACGTGACTACTTCGGCGACCCGGTGCCGGCCGGATCCCCACCCAACATCGGCGCCTACCAGGGACCCGGGGTAGTGCCACTGGGGCTGCTCGGTGCCGTCACCGCTCTGGCCTCGGCCCCGGCGCTGGCGCCGGGCTGCGGCAGTATCCCCTGACGCGCCGCTTTGGCCACGGCCGCGGCACGTGGGGCGCTTGCTGATCCACACCGGCGTCCGCCTGGCCGGCCCCGAGCCGTACCGTAGGGTGCTCAACCCGGGCGCCTGATCGGGCGCCCGTGTCTGGCCCCCGAGCGGGCCAGGCACGATACTGCTGGACCTTGCCCGAGCCGCTCGCCCCGCCAACACCAGCGCCGGTCCACACTCACCGGCCAGCTCCCGCCAACCTGTCCACGGCGTCGGTGATCGCCGCCGGTGGCGCACTGGGGGCGGTGGCCCGCTTCGCCGTGAGCCGGGCGCTTCCCACCGTGGCGGGGCACTTTCCTTGGGCCACCTTCATCGTCAACGTGAGCGGCAGCATGGCGCTCGGCGTCGTCCTGGTGGCCGCGTCCGGGGCACGGCGGCGGCATCTGCTGCTGCGCCGACTGGTCGGGACCGGCGTCATCGGCGCCTACACCACGTACTCCACCTTCGCCGTGGAGAGCGTCCTGCTGGCCCGGCGGGGCCAGGTGGCTGCGGCCGTGCTCTACGTGGTTGCCAGCGTGGCCGCTGCCGGCGTCGGCGGTGCGCTGTCTGTGGTCGGCACCAGAGCGGCGTTCCGACATCTGCGGATCCGCTGGGCTCGTTGACGGTGACGCTGTATCTGGCCGTGATGGGCGGGGCCGTCATGGGGGCACCGGCGCGCTATCTAGTCGAGCATGCCGTGTACCGGTGCATGCCCGGCAACACGGTGTGGGCCATCATGGGCGTGAACGTGTCGGGCTCGTTGCTCTTCGGTCTGCTGAGCGGCCTGGCTCTCCACCACCACGTCGGCCCGGTGGCGCTGGCGCTGGTGGGGACGGGATTCTGCGGCGCCTATACCACCTTCTCGGCCTTCACCTTGGAGACATGGCTGCTGGTGGAGGAGGGGCGGCGGCTGAAGGCGGCGCTCAACGTCGTCGGCACCGTGGTGGTCGGGCTGCTGGGCGCCGGGGCCGGGGTGGCGCTCGGCCTGGCGTGACGCCGTGGGCTACGCGGCCATCCCCACGATGGGCTTGTTGAGCGGCGTGCCGCCCATCGACCCGTGGAAGGCGGCGTCGCCGAAGGCGAAGATGCCGCCGTCGGAAGCCACCAACCAGTAGCCGCCGCCGTCGACGGTGGCGGCCATGCCCACGATGGGCTTGTTGAGCGACGTGCCGCCCATCGACCCGTGGAAGGCGGCGTCGCCGAAGGCGAAGATGCCGCCGTCGGAGGCCACCAACCAGTAGCCCTTACCGTCGGGGGTGGCGGCCATGCCCACCACCGGCTTGTTGAGGGTGCTGCCACCCATGGACCCGTAGTACCCGGCGTCGCCGAAGGCGAAGATGCCGCCGTCGGCGGCGTCCATCCAGTAGCCACCGCGACCTGCGGTGGGGGCCATGCCCACCACCGGCGCCCGCAACGTGGTGCCGCCCATCGACCCGCAGTAGGGCAGGTTGCCGAAAGCGAAGATGCCACCGTCGGCGGCGTCCATCCAGTAGCCGTTGGGCACCGCCGGCGCCGAGCAGCTCTGCGACGGGCTGGTCGAAGGCCCGGTGCCACCACCCGAGCCCGATCCCCCGCCGGCCGGCGTGCACCCGAAGGCGGAGGTCAACTGGCCCACGCCGCCGGCCAGTTGCGCCGACATGGAGGCCGCCTGGGCTTGGAGCTGGGCCAGCGCGCTGCACAGCTGTGACGGCGCACCCGGAGGTGCCGGCGTGCCCCCGCTACCTCCGCTGCCGCTGCCGCCGCTGCTCGGCGAGCAGCCGAAGGCCGAGGCCACACCCTTGAGACCGGTACCGACGGGGACGAGCGGGGCGGGCACCGCCGCCACCACCTGTTCGAAGCCGGCGCACAGTTGCGACGGCGCCCCTGGGGGCGACGGGAGGCCACTGCCGCCACCGCCACCGGACGGCGCGCACCCGAAGGCGCCCGACAATTGACCCACGCCCGACGCCAGGGCCGACGACACACCGGCGGCGCCACTCTGGAGCTGGCCGAAGGCCTGGCACACGGTGCCGGGCGGCCCCGGAAGTCCGCTGCCGCCGCCACCACCGCTCCCGCTGCCCGGCGCGCAACCGAGTGCGCTGCCCAGGGCCACGATGCCGGCGCCGAAGGCCGCTGCCTGCGACGGCACCTGGGCGGCCACAGTGGCGAAGGCTTGGCACAGCTGCGAGGGCGGCGGTGGCAGGTTGCCGCTCGAGCCACTGGGCGACGAGCAGTCGAAGGCGCCCGACAACTGGGCCACGGCGGCGGTGAACGGCGCCGGCGCACCGGCGGCCACGGCGCCCGACTGCAGTTGGGCGAAGGCGCCGCAGATCTGCGACTGGCCCGGAAGTCCCAGGCCGGGAATGGTGAGGCCTCCGTCGCAGCCGAGCACGCGCGCCACGTCGTCGATGCCGAGAAGCAGCGGTGCCCCCTGCGGCGGCACCGACGAGGCCAAGGTGTCGAAGGCCTGGCACAGCTGCGAGGGCGGTGGCACCGACACCGCACCGGCCGGCGCCGCCGACAGCGACAGCGCCGTGAGCGGGGCGACCACCAGCGCGCCGAGCGCGCCCAGCACCATCCCCCACGAGGAGGACCGGATCCCCCTACGACCTACCATGTCGCCCTCCGAGCCGCGAAGCCACGAGCCGGCATACCGACGCCGGGCCTCCCTGTGGAGTGAAAACGGGCCTGGAGTCGGAAAATCACGGCTCAGGCGGCGCACACCGTGCCGTTGGCGGGCAGCACGCCATAGATCAGATAGGACTGGTCGATGGCCCGTACGCAGGGGCTGTAGTAGTAGGCCACGTGGCTCTGGCCGTCCCAGGTGACGAGCACACCATGGGCCAAGGCGACGGCCACGGCGACGGCCCACTGGTGCGGCGTCGCCGGGTCGCCGCTCGTGCCCACCACCAATATGGGCGGGGCCCCCACGGCGGCTATGGCGTGCGGGGTGCGGGTGGGGGCGGCCGGCCACACAGCGCACTCGAGCAGCCCCCACGTGAGCATGGGCCCGAAGAACGGCGCCGCCTGGCCGGCGGCGGCGGCCAGCTCGGGATACACCGCAGGGTCGGAGGAGACCGGATGGTCGAGACACGAGATGGCGGTGTCGGCGTCCACGGAGTTGGGCCCGTTCTCGGTGTTGTACTGGTCGGCCATGGCCAGGATCTGGCGCCCGTCACCGGCCGATGCCTCGGCCAGGGCCAACCCCAAGGTGGGCCACTCGCCCGAGCTGTACAGGGCGCTCAGCACTGCGGTGTAGATCTCACCCGGGCCGACCTGTCGCCCGGCGCCGCCGGCGATGGGGCTCTGGCGGACCTGGGCGATGAGCCCGAGCAGGGCGCCGGTGGGATCTCCCTGGGGCCGCCACCGGCACGCGCTCGACGCCGCGCACCAGGCGAAGAAGCTGTTGAGGACGTTCTCGAAGCCGACTGCCTGGTCGAGCACCATGCGGCTGGTGGAGATGGAGGGGTCGATGACGCCGTCCAACACCATGGCCCGGATGTGGGTGGGGAACATGTCGGCGTAGGTGAGGCCGAGCAGCGTTCCATACGAGTGGCCGATGTAGGTGAGCTGCGAGTCGCCCAGCGCGGCGCGTATTCGGTCGAGATCGCGCGCCGCGTCCACCGTGCCGACGAAGCCGAGCAGCACGCCGCTGGCCTTGGCACAGGCCGTGGCGTAAGCCTCGTCGTCGGACAGCACGACCTCCTGGCCGGCCACGGTGGGGGGGGCCGGGTCGGGTTGCAGCCCCTGAGCGGCTGGGCCACCCGTTTCGCCGCAGGTCACGGGATCGCTGCGGTCCACCCCGCGAGGATCGAAGGAGACGATGTCGAAGCGCTCGAGCAGCCCCGGCGTGAGGACGCGCAGTTCCTCGGGCAGGTCATCCACCCCCGACCCACCGGGGCCGCCAGGATTGATCACGATCGAGCCGATGCGCGCCGCTGGGTCCAGGGCCGGGTGGCGGATGAGAGCCAGCTCGATCTGCGGGCCGGCGGGCTCGGCGTAGTCCAGTGGCACGTCGAGGGACCCACACTGGAGCCCCGATCCGCACG
>DATKSG010000028.1:0-93021 GCA_035531775.1 Acidimicrobiales bacterium
GGGTGGACGGGCTTCTTGCTGCCCATCTCGCCGCCGGCAAGCTCGATCAGAGGTTGGCCGACCTCATTGTCGAGGCCGCTCGGGAAGTAGCCGATGGTGCCCTCGACGATGAATTCCCGTTACGGATATGGCAGACCGGCAGCGGAACGCAGACCAACATGAACGCCAATGAGGTCATTGCCAACCGAGCCATCGAGTCGGCCGGCGGGCAGCGGGGCTCGAAGGCACCGGTCCACCCAAATGACCACGTCAACATGTCGCAGTCGTCGAACGACACGTTCCCGACGGCCATGCACATTGCCGCCACCGAGCAACTTGTGCATGCTCTACTGCCCTCGGTCAGAGCACTGCGCCACGCTCTGGCGGCCAAGGCTGACGCATACAGCGACATCGTCAAGATCGGCCGCACGCATCTCATGGATGCGGTGCCGTTGACCCTAGGCCAGGAGCTATCGGGCTATGTCGCCCAGCTCGACGCCGACCTCGAGCGCCTCGATACATGCTTGGGTGGGCTCTACGAGCTCGCCTTGGGAGGGACCGCCGTCGGTACCGGCCTGAATACGCATCCGGAATTCGGGGACCGAGTCGCTTCGCATATCGCCGAGTTGACCGGGCTCCCGTTCGTGTCGGCTCCCAACAAGTTCGCCGCTCTGGCCGCACATGACGCCCTGGTGCAAGCCAGCGGGACGATCCGCACCTTGGCGGTGTCGTTGACCAAGATCGCCGACGACATCCGTTGGCTCGGTTCGGGGCCCCGCAGCGGCCTGGCCGAGCTCGTGCTCCCTCCGAACGAGCCTGGCTCGTCGATCATGCCCGGCAAGGTCAACCCCACCCAATGTGAAGCCCTGATCATGGTCTGCATCCAAGTCATGGGCAACGATGCCGCTGTGGCGGTCGCCGGCAGCCGAGGGAACCTCGAGCTCAATGTGTGCAAGCCCGTAATAATCCACAATGTCCTGCACTCGATTCGGCTGCTCACCGACGCCACCCGGACATTTCGCGAGTTCGCCATCGAAGGCATGGAGCCGGACTTGGTTCGGATCCGCCAGCACCTGGAGAATTCCCTGATGCTTGTTACGGCCCTCAATCCTCTGATCGGCTATGACAAAGCCGCCGAAGTGGCCAAGAAGGCCCATACAGATGGCTCCACCCTGCGAGCGGCCTGCATCGCTCTCGGATTCCTCACTGGCGAGCAATTCGATGAAGCGGTGCGTCCCGAGGAGATGACCCACCCGTCGTGACCGTGCTCGATCCCGCCCACGTCGATGCCGCCCTGGCCGGTGACGACGGAAGAGGACTGGCCTGGGAACGCCATGGACTCGAGTTGGTGAAGGTGCATCGTGGTCGAGACTTCGCCGAATCGTTGGCGTACGTCAATGCCGTGGGGGTCCTGGCTGAGGCCGCCGACCACCACCCGGACATCGACATCAGGTGGAATATCGTCACCTTGCGGCTGAGCACCCACTCGGCGGGTGGCATCACGCAAGCGGACCTGGACATGGCCGCTCGGATCGACGCGGTGGGCGACCCGGGCGAGGCGTGAACCCGGTGCCGAACCTGGCCTATCGCTATATCCCGACCTCGGTCCTCGACGGCGAGCCCCATGTCATGCTGGATGGCGCACCGCGGTCGGGAACGGTGTGCACCTTGTCCCATTGGCCTGGCACGCCGACGCCAGTGGAGCTGTGGGCCGATGTGTCGGCTGAGATCACGCTGGCGGCAATGGCCAGCCACGGGTCCCTGCCTGCGGGAGTGGAGTTGGCCACCATCGACCACTACGACGCCGACGGTGTCATCTCGTTGGGCCTTCTCACCCTGCCCGGCCTGGCGTCGTCGTTTGGGCCCATGCTGGCTGATGCCGCGCACGTCGGGGACTTCGACGTGGTGCGGGCCCCGGAATCGATGCGCGTGTCCTTCGCCCTGGCTGCTCTCGAGGCCGGGGCAGACGTGGCCACCACGGCCGAGCGGGCACTGGACGTACTTCCCCGCCTGTGCGCCGACTCGGGAGCATTCGAAGGCCTCTGGGGGCCGCAATGGACGGCCTTCGAGTCGGCGCGGTCCATGGTGATGGCCGGTGCTGTGGTGATCGAGGAGCACCCGGCCCACGACCTGGCTGTGGTGCGAGTGGACGAGGACCGTGCCGGGATCGAACGTGCGTCGTGGGGTGGCGCGGCGGTGCATCCCAGCGTGATTCACAGTGCCACCTCCTGCATGAGGGTGGCCACCCTGGTCGGGCGACACTACGAAGTGCGCTACCGCTACGAGTCGTGGGTGCGCCTGATGAGCCGCCGCCCGCGACCGCGGGTCGACCTGACCGAGCTGGGCCAGGCATTGGATCGGTCAGAGGTGGAGGTGGGGGGCCCGTCCAACGATGGGGATCACCGGTGGGAATTCGACGGGACGGGGGCAATCACCCCCGCCCTTCGTCGCCGTGGCGGGGAGGAGAGCGCGCTGTCTCCCGAGCAGTTCCTGTCCGAGGTCACGCATCACCTCGAGCGCCTCGATGCCGGTGCACCAGCGTGGGATCCCTACCGCCAAAGTCCCTGATCGGCCGCTTCAGCTGATCGACCCCTTCAGGTGATCGGCAGGTCCCACAGTGGGAACCAACGGTCCAGCTCGGCTTCCACGGGCAGGTCGGTGCCGATGATGCTGCGCAAGCGCAGCTCCAACTCGGTGTCGCGTTGCTCGTGGCCGCTTGGCGCAAAGGGATAGAAGGTCCCTCGTTTGGCCAGGTAGACAAGGTAGAGGGGACGGCTGACGGCGTCGGCGACGTCAGCAGCAGGACCTGGGGCGAACCCGAAGACCGAACACAGCAACTGGGTGCTCCATCCGGCGTCTTCGAGCGAAGAGTGCACCATGTGGACACGGGTGACCAGGTCGTCGATGGCGCCCCCCTCGATGACGATCCACCGGTAGCCATAGCTGTCGCCGACGTGACGAACAGTGGTTGCGGCGGCAGCCGTTCCGCCGTCCACGCGCAGGAGTTGCTCGAGCTCCGACTGGACGTCCTCGAAGGGTTGGCCAGCAGGCGGTTTGAAGCACACACCGGCCCGCCCCGTGGGCACCAACCCGGCGGAGAGCTGCAGCGTCACGGCAGCGGATGGCAAAGCGAAGAGGGCATCGAGGTTGGCCTTGATCGGTTTGGTGCGGCCAAGGAGCGAGTCGAGGAGTCCCATCACCGCAGCCTTCGGGTGCCGCCGGCGTTCATGATGGCTCGTTCATTTCCGCTTCGAGCTTGGCCAGTTGGTCGAGACGCTTCTGCAAAGGGGGGTGAGTCGAGAACAGCGACGACAAGCTGGTGCCGTTAGACAGCGCCGGGCTGAAGTAGAAGGCATTGAAGTGCTCGGCGGCTCGGAGGTCTCGGGTGGGAATTCGGCTCATCTCGCCGCTGACCTTGACCAGTGCCGAAGCCAGCAGCGATGGCCGGCCGATGAGGATGGCGCCTGACCGGTCGGCGGCCAGCTCGCGGTAACGAGACAAGGCCATGGTGAGAAGGAAGCTGATCGCATAGACGAGGGCCGAAACGACGATGACCGCCAATTCGACTAGCGCAGCATTCTCGCCGCTTCGGTCGTCACCGCCGCCGAAGCCGCCGAACATGCCGGCATACAGGGTGAAGCGTGTGATCATTCCGGCCACCATGCCGAGGAAGCTGGCGATGGTCATGATGGCCACGTCCCGGTGAGCGACGTGGGAGAGCTCGTGGGCCAGCACAGCTTCGAGCTCTGGTTCATCCAGCCGCCGGATGATGCCGCGGGTGGCGCACACCACGGCATTGTTCGGATTGCGCCCGGTGGCAAAGGCATTGGGCATGTCGACCTCGGCGATGGCCACCCGGGGCTTCTTCATGTCGGCCAGAGCGCAGAGGCGGTCCACGATGCCGTGGAGCTCCGGCTCCTGCTCGGCGGTGACGATCCGGCCCCCCATGCCGTACAGCGCCAGCTTGTCCGAGAACCAGTACTGGGCGAAGAGCAGCCCGCCGGCGATCACGACGATGAAGACGATGCTGATATGTAGGGCGAAGAGGAGCCCGACCAAGGCGCCATACAGGATGACGAGGAACAGCCCCGTGAGGAACATTCGGGCCGTGAGGCCCCGGTCAGGGGGAATCCGGCGGGTTACGGCCATCAGGTGCTCACCTCGTGGTGGTCGGCGGCTCCCCGTGAGCATAGGGGAGAGGGCCCCCACCCTCGCCGCGCCTGGCTCCCGATGCAGCCGGTGCCGCCGATGCCCGGACGCCGGCCCGGTACCGTGGAGCCGATGAGCGACGACCTGTGCCTGCTGACCGTGCACGCGCACCCGGACGATGAAGCCTCCAAGGGCCCGGCCACGGTCGCCCGTTACCACGCGCAAGGAGTTCGAACGGTGCTGGTGTGCTGTACCGGGGGCGAGCAGGGTGACATTCTCAACCCGGCCATGGACCGGCCCGAGGTACGCGACAACCTGGCCGCTGTGCGGCGCCAGGAGCTGGCCGCCGCCGCCGCCGTGATCGGCTACGACGAGGTGGTGATGCTGGGGTACCGGGACTCTGGGATGCCCGACACTCCGGCGAACGAACACCCTGACTGCTTCGCCCGGGCTCCACTGGAAGAGGCGACGGGCCGCCTGGTGGAGATCATCCGCCGAGAGCGCCCACAGGTGATCGTCACGTACGACGAAGACCAGAGTGGGTACCCGCACCCCGATCACCTGCGGGTGCACGAAGTCTCAATCGCAGCTTTCGATTCAGCGGGGGACCCCGATGCATTCCCGGGAGCCGGGGCCCCGTGGCAACCGGCCAAGCTGTATTACGTGGGTTGGTCCGGCGCTCGCATCGTCGCCCTCCACGAGAAGTTCGTGGAGATCGGCCTGGATTCGCCCTTCGACGAGGGCTGGTTGGAGAGGGCTCGCTCGCAGACGCGGCCCTACACCACCTTGATCGACATCTCCCGGCACGCGGCTGTCCGCCGGGATGCGCTCCTGGCCCATGCCACCCAGGTCGACCCCGAGTCCCCCTTCTGGTTCGGACTGCCGCCGGAGGTAGCCGGCACCGTCCACACCGTCGACGAGTACATCCTGGCCCGACGGGTGGCCCAGGACCGACCCGCTGATGAGGGAGAGGTGGAGGATGACCTCTTTGCCGGTGTGCGCCATCCCGCCAGTCGCTAACATGCCGCCCCGAGGCGTCGACGCCCGGCCGAGCCGGCCGTCGCCCCGGATCTGACAAACGACGACCCAGGAGGACGACATGTCGAAGTGGCTCACTCAGGAGTGGCTCGACGAGACTCGCAAAATGGCGGAGGGCCAACCCGAGCGCCCCGGCGCTTCGGCCCGGATGCAGTACGTCGTCACCGGGGGCCCGGACGGGGACATCGACTACTACTGGGTCCTCGAGAACGGCAAGATCACCGAAAGCCAGCTCGGGCACCTCGATGACTCCGAGGTCACCTTGACGACCGGGTACGCCGATGCCGTAAAGATCCAGAAGGGCGAGCTTGACGCCAATGCCGCTTTCATGCAGGGCAAGGTCAAGGTGACCGGCAACATGGCCAAGGTCATGTCGTTGCTGCCCATCACGAACTCTCCCGAGTACAAGCAGCTGCAATCGGAGATCGCGGCGATCACCGAATTCTGAGACCTCGGCCGTCGCCATAGGCCCGGCCGGGGTGGTCAGGCTTGGCGCATGAGGTCGCGCAGAGCCCGGTACCCGATGAGGGTGACGCCGTGCTGCTCGAGCACGTCGTGCAGCTCACTGCCACCGGTGAGAAGCACGTGGTCGTCGACGCGCGCATCCCAGTCAGGTGACATGGCCTTGAGTTCCGGGCTCTCGACGGCGGGATGGAGGTAAACCTCGGTTACGCCGGCGGCCAGCTTGGGGATGGCGTCGAGCAGCACCTTCCGCGATCCGAGCCCAGGACCGGCGACGAGGTCGTCGGGGAAGACGAGACCCTCCTCGGCGGCCAGAGTCCGGAACGGGAAGCCGACGAGCGACTGTGTTGAGGCTCCCGACAGGCGGACCGGCAGGCGGAACTCCAGTGCCATCTCGAGGTAGATGTCGAAGAACTCGGGCTTGAACTGCAGGGCACCGAGATGCGCATCGAGATGGCTCACGTCGAAGCCCCAGAGAATGGCGCGCTCGATCTGGGCCCGGCATTCCCGACGGACTTCGTCGAGGTCGGCGTGGTCCCACACATCGGTGACAGTGCGGGGGAAACCACCGTCGCCGTCGAGCAGCGATGGCGCCTGGGTGATGGGGCCCCACCGGTAAAGGTCGAGCTCGGCATTGACCGTCAGGTGCACGCCGACATCCTCGCCCCGGTAGTCGGCGGCCGCCCCGCGTGCCCAGGGGCAGGGCACCATCAGGCTCGCGCTGGTGGCCAGCCCATTGCGCAGCGCGTCGTACACGCCGACGTTGGCGGCATGGCAGAAGCCGAGGTCGTCGCAGGTGAGGATCAATAGCTTGTCGTCGGCGCCGAAGCCGAGGCGCTCGGCCAGAGATGGCATGCGCTCGACGGTACACCGGGTGGTCCGGCCCTCAGGCGGCGACGCCCCTGGTCCGGGCCTTGCCCTGGCTCTTTGGCACATACTCGGCACCGGCCGCATCCAGAGTGGCCCGGGCCCGGGCCAGTCCGGCCAGCCCGGCCCGGCGGGTGGGCTGGTCTATGCGCCAGTCCTCCTCCGGGGAAGCGGGTCGGACCGGGACATCGGGCTCGCCCCTGACGGGGCGCCCGGCGCCCGAAGGGCGTCGCCGGTGGATACTCGGGCCGCCGGCCGGCTCCGGGGTCGACCTGGGCCGGAGGCCCCTGTGTCGGGGAGCACCCCACGGCATGGACAGTTGCTCGTGCATGTGCCCATGGTGCTCCGAGGGTGTAACACTCGTCGCCGTGGACCGCTATGGCATCACCGTCCCCTTCGACGACATCCCTCTTTCGGAGCATCGTGGCTGGTACGAGCGCTTGTCGGACCTGGGCTACAGCGACGTGTGGACAGGGGAGGCCAACGGGGCTGACGGGTTCACCCCCTTAGCCCTGGCCGCGGTGGCCGCACCGTCGCTCCGCCTGGGCACGGCTGTGGTGCCCGTCTATACCCGCGGCCCTGGGTTGTTGGCCATGCAGGCCGCCACCATGGCGGAGCTGGCCCCCGGCCGCTTCGCCCTGGGCGTGGGGTCGTCGTCGGACGTGATCGTGGAGAGGTGGAATGCCACCCCGTTTGCCGAGCCCTACAAGCGGGTGCGGGACACGGTCCGTTTCCTACGCGCCGCCCTGACCGGGGACAAGGTCGACGCCGAGTACGAGACCTTCACGGTTCGGGGGTTCCGCTTGGGGAGGCGCATCGAGGAGGCGCCCCCCATCTATGTAGCCGCCTTGCGACCGGGCATGCTGCGGTTGGCCGGCCGCGAGGCTGACGGAGCCATAATCAATTGGCTCTCGGCTGACGATGTCCGCCAGGTCGTCCCTGAGGTGGGGCCGGGAAAGGAAATCGTGGCCCGCATCTTCGTGTGCCCGACCGAGGATGCCGAGCGGGCCCGCTTCGTCGGCCGCATGGCCGTGGCCGCCTACCTGAATGTCGCCGTGTACGCCGACTTCCACCGGTGGCTGGGCCGGGGGCCACTGCTCCGGGGGATGTGGGAGGCATGGGGAAGCGGTGACCGCAAAGCAGCCCTGGCCGCCATTCCCGACGAGGTGGTCGATGCCCTGGTGATCCACGGATCGCCCGAGCAGTGCCGGGGGCACATACGCCGTTACGTGGACAACGGGGTGACGGTGCCCGTTCTCGCCCTGCTCCCCGGGGGCGACGACCTGGCCCGCGCTTTGGCCGACCTGGCCCCTACGGCCACCTAGGAGCTCGTCGAGGCGGCCTCAGGGCGCCAATGTGCCGGCCAGGGCGGCGGGGAGGTCGGGATGGGCGAAGCGGAAGCCGGACCTGGCCAGCGCGTCGGGCAGCACCCGCTGGCTGGCTAGCAGCACCTCGTCGACCAGTTCCCCTCCGAACACCGCCTTCAGGGCGATGGTGGGCACGGGCACGGCGGCGGGTCGTCGGACGGCCCGCCCGAGCTCCCTGGTGAAATCGGCATTGGTCACCGGGGACGGTGCGGTGATGTTGACCGGCCCGTCGATGTCGGCATGCTCGAGGACGTGCGCGATGGCGGCTACCTCGTCCTCGATGGTCACCCAGCTGACCCACTGTCGTCCTGACCCCAGGCGGCCCCCCAGGCCCAGGCGGAACAGCGGCAGCTGTCGCGCCAATGCCCCGCCATCGGTCGACAGCACGATGCCCGATCGCAGGTGCGCCAGGCGCACTCCGGCGTCGCGTACCGGGTCGGCCGCCGCCTCCCACTGCCGGCACAACGCGGCGACAAAGCCGTCCCCGGAGGCGCTGCCTTCGGTCAGGACCTCGTCACCCCGGTCGCCATAGATGCCGATCGCCGATGCGCTGAGCATCACCTGCGGGGGATTGCCCATGGCGGCGACGGCTCGCGCCAGCAAGGCCGTGGCGTCTACTCGGCTCGACACGATGGCGTGGCGACGGCGAGACGTCCAACGCCGGTCCCCGATGCCCACCCCGGCGAGGTGGACGACGCCTTGGTGGTCCCGGAGCGCTCCGGCATCGATGGTCCCGCCGGCTGGGTCCCACGCTGCCTCATCCGGACCGGGCCGGCGCCGCACCAGACGGGTCACGCCGTGACCGTGGCTCATTAGGCGTCGGCAAAGCACCGTGCCTATCAAACCGCTGGAACCGCTGACCAGTACCTGCACGGGCATCTCCTTGCCTGCGTCCGGTCTCATGCACCTTATGGGGCCGAGGCTTTCTGTCCGACATGCACCGGGCCTTCGTGGAAGACTTCTGGCGGTGAAAGACTGCTGGCTGTGACGGGGCTCGCTCGCCGGCCGACCCGTTGGCGGACGCCATGATGGCGGCCTCCGGCGCCGAAGTCGGCATCATCACGGGCATCGTAGCGGTCGTCTTCTTCGCCTTAGCCTTCCTCTCGGCCGCCTTGCGGGTGGTGACGGAGTACGAGCGGTCGGTCTTCTTCCGCTTGGGCCACGTGCGACCCGACGCCAAGGGCCCCGGGGTGATCTTCCGCATCCCGCTGGTCGATCGTCTGGTTAAGGTGACGCTGCGCGTCGAGGTCGTGGACATCCCTCCTCAAGCCGTCATCACCAAGGACAACGTCACCATCCACGTCGACGCCGTCGTCTACTTCCAGGTCGTCGACCCGGTCCAGGCTGTGCTGGGCGTGGACAACTTCCGCTTCGCCAGCCAGCGGATCGCCATGACCAGCCTGCGCTCGATCATCGGCCGCCACGAGCTCGACAACCTGCTGGCGCATCGCGAAGACGTCAACAATGAGCTTCGGACCGTCATCGCCGCCTCCACGCACCATTGGGGAGTGGAGGTCCGCCAAGTTGAGCTGCGTGACATCACGTTGCCGGCCGAGTTGCTGCGCGCCATGGCCCGACAAGCCGAAGCAGAGCGCGAGCGGCGGGCCAAGGTCATCGCCGCCACCGGCGAGCTAGAGGCCAGCCAGGAGTTGTCGGAGGCGGCAGCCAAGCTGTACGAGTCGCCGGGAGCGCTCCAGCTGAGGGCTCTGCAGACCCTGGCCGAGGTGGCCAGCGAGCACAATTCGACGTTGGTGTTCCCGGTGCCGATCGAATTGCTCACCGGCTATCTGGGCCGGTCGAAGGACAGCTCCTAAGCCAACGGCTCGGCGTAGCGGGCACGGAGCTCGGCATCGGAGGCCCGGACCTGGGCCGCCATCATGGTGCGGTGCTCCTCCAAGGCTTGGGCAATGGCAGCGTCGCCCAGAGCCAGGATCCGGACGGCCAGCAAGCCCGCATTGCGGGCCCCGTTAACGGCCACGGTGGCCACCGGAACGCCCTTGGGCATCTGGACCATGGCCAGAAGCGAGTCGAGGCCTCCGAGGTCGCCGACAGCGATCGGGACGCCGATGACGGGTAGGGGAGTGGCCGCCGCCAGGACCCCGGCTAGGTGGGCGGCGCCGCCGGCTCCGGCGATCACGGCCTGAAAACCCCGGCCGGCCGCCTCGCGGGCGAAGTCCAAGGCATCGTCAGGGGTCCGGTGCGCCGACAGCACCCGCACCTCGACGGGGATGCCGAACTCTCTTAGGACCTCCACGGCGCCGTCCATGATCGGGGCGTCGGAAGCACTTCCCATAACCACAGCTACAGCCATAGGAAAAGACCTTAGCGAGGGATCGAGGTGTGCTTGAACTCGTTCAGCTCAGGATGGGAGCCGACGAGCGATACCACGTGCTCCACCACCTGCTGCGACCCCGCTCCATCGGGATCGGGCCGGGTCATGAGCCGCACGAACACGGCATGAGGGCCCACGATGAAGGTCGGGACGCCGAAGACCCGGTGGCCCGACACGGACGACTCGTGAGCCTTGCGAACCGCCTGGCGGGGCCATCCGGAGCGGACCTCGTCCATCACGGCGTCGTCATCGACGCCACAGCTGCTCAGCACGGCCCGGACGGTGTCGTTGTCCCCAAGATCCCTCCCGTGATCGTGGCGGGCGGCGAACAGTGCCAGGTGGGTGTCGAGGAACGCGTCGGGGAAGCGGTCGCGCACGACCACGCCGGCTTCGAGGGCCAAGAGGTGCGGGGCCTGGCCAGGGTCGTCCCAGACGTCGGTGCCTCCTTCTGCCACGTGCACCTGGGTCAGAGAGAACGGGACGAACTCGACGTCCCAGAGCGCACCACGGCGCACGCCGGCTACCAGGTGTTCGTGGGCGTTTCGAGCGAAAGGGCAGCGGTAGTCGTAGGTGACGGCGAAGGAGATGACATCAAGCTCGCGTTCGTCCACGTCGTATCCAACCCCGGCCTCCGGTACTCCATTCCGGAGGTGTGGCGCACCTACCGGAGGTGTGGCGCACCTAGGGGTCAGCGCCTACGGCCGAGTGGCACCAGGCGCCGTCCGGCCAGGCCCAGCGTCCTGCCGAGGATCATGCCGGCGGCCACATCGGAGGCGTGGTGGTGGCGGACCTGGAGCCGGCTGGCCGACACCGTGACGGCCACGGCGTAGTAGAAGGCGCCGAGGGTATCGTCCTCGGCCAGCAAGGTGGCGGCGCACCATGCGGCCGTGGTGTGGCCTGACGGGAAGCTGGCACTGGTCGGTGCCCTCAACCCCGGCACCGACACAGCGGCTTCGGGCCGGGAGCGGTCCACGGCCCGCTTCACCTTGGTGTTTACCAGCGGCACCACCAGGCCGGTGAAGATCACGGCGCGCAGTGCCGAACGCCGGCGTGGCCCGGGGCGCCGAGCCAGGGCCACGCCGATAAAGAACCACACCAGGCCGTGGTCACCGAGGAAGGACGCCACGCGGGCCGAGGCGTCGAGCCCGGGGCGGCCGCGCCCGCCCTCTATCCAGGCATCGACGCGTTGGTCGAAGGCCTCTAAGGCGCGCCAGGTCACGTCGGGCCAGACGAGAGCGACCGGATCAGCCGGCAGCGGGTGCGGCAGCGGCCACCACCGGCGTGTCGGACTCGGCCATCTCGTCCATGCCGATGGGGCCCTGGGCCCGCCCGTCGAGGAACTGCTCGACGATGGGGTCGGTGCTCGTGGTCATCTCCTGCTTGCTCCCGAACGCCACCAGGCGGGACCGGAACAGCAGGCCCATGAAATCCGCCGTCCGCATCACCGACTGGATGTTGTGGGTGATCACGAAGAAGGTGGCACCGGTCTCGTGCTGGGCGGTGTTCACCAGGTCGTCGAGGTAGGCCACCCGCACGGGGTCCAGGCCCGAGTCGGGCTCGTCGAACAGGATGATCTGGGGGTCGAGCACCAGCGCTCGGGCCAGGCCAGCTCGCTTTCGCATGCCTCCGGATACCTCCCCCGGCAACTTGGTCAGGTGGTCGACCAGTCCCACCAGCTCGGCTTTGGTGAGCACGATGCCCCTGATCTCGCGCTCGGTCTTGCTGGTGTGCTCACGAAGCGGGAATGCGATGTTGTCGTAGAGGCTCATGGAGCCGAAGAGCGCCCCGTCCTGGAACAAGACGCCGAATTTGCGGCGAATACGGAAGACGTCCTTCTCCCTCACCCCCACCATCGGTTCGCCGTCCACCATGATCTGCCCCGTCTCCGGCTTGAGAAGGCCGATGATGACCTTGAGCATGACCGATTTCCCGGTACCCGAGGGCCCCATGATGGCGGTCGTCTTGCCCTTGGGCACGTCGAAGGTGACGTCGCGCAACACGGTGTGGCTCCCGAAGGACTTCGTCACCCCCCTGATCGAGATGATGGCGTCCGGGTTCACCGCAGGGTGACGTGCGGTGGGTTGGTCCCCTACGGCCGGGCCGGAGAGGGTGTGCGACCGGTTCCAGACCCCCATACGCCCGTCAGATGCCGCCGAGCAACGCACCGGCCGGACCGGTGCCGTGGCCGAGTGTCCCTCCGAGCAGGCCGCTGCCGGACGTGGTTCCGGCCGAGGTGGTTCCGGCCGAGGTGGTTCCGGCCGAGGTCCCGCTGCCGTTCAGCAAGGCGGTGATGCTTGTCAACGGGTCGGTGACGGCTGACCCGGCACCACCGAGGGTCGTGCCGGCGACGCCGTTGACGACGCTGCCGGCCACCCCACTCACGGCGTTGCCGATTTGGTTCCCGGCCCCGCTCACGCCGTTGTTCAGGATTCCGCCCACGTTCTGGACGGTACCGCCGATGGAGGTCACGGTGTTGTTGGGACCGGCCCCCACGGGGCCGAGCGGGTTAGTCGGAGTGCTGAGCTGTGAAGGCAGGCCGGGCACCGTGCCACGGGACTTCGAGGTCGCCGCTCCCGATGTCGATCCGGCAGTACCCGATGTCGATCCGGCAGTACCGCTCGTCGCGCTTGTGGCGCCGGCGGGTGCCGACACGGCGCCCCCGTTCGAGCCAATTCCTCCGGAGACCGTCGGCACCGACCCTCCGCTGCCGCCGGTAACCGGGGCGCTCAGCGTGGCCCCGATGACCATGGCGGTGGCGGCCACGGCCGAGCCGGCGGCCAGGGCCACACCTTTGCCGCCGGTGGCGGCCAGGCGGTGCACGGCCCGGTTCGGAATCCGTAGCAATCGGCGCAGGGAGGCCAGCGACAGCACGCCGCCGATCCATGCAGCGGTTCTGCCGTCGGCTCCGGCCAACGAGGCGAACTCACGCTTCAGGGCCTGGCGGGCTCTCCATAGCAGCGTCTCGACGGCTGTGATGCCGACGCCCTCGTGGTCGGCGATTCGCTGGTAGGACCAGCCTGAGCCCTCACGGAGGTGCAGGATGCGCTGGTGACGATCGGAAAGCTTGGTGAATGCCTTGGCCACCAGGTCGGAGTCGACGGCGGCCAGCATGATCTCCTCGCCACCGTCCTCGAGGCTGGCCATGTTGCTCTGATGGAACTCGGCTACCGGGGTGGAGCGGCTGCGCCTCCGCAGGACGTCGGTGCACAGGTGCGAGGCGATCACGCTCAGCCACGGGTAGAAGCGGCGGTCGCCACCGAAGGTGGGGAGCGCTCGCCAGGCCCGGGCGAACGCCTCTTGGGCCACGTCCTCGGCTTCGTGCGAGTCGTGGAGCCGCCGAAGGCAGAATCGGTACAAGCGCCGGAAGTACCGGAGGTACAAGTCATCGAAAGCACCACGGTCGCCGCCTTGGGCCCGTGTCACCAGTGCGCGGTCTCTGGCCAGATCGACATCGTCGTCCAGCGTCTCGCGCCCTCGCGGACTCCCACCCGTGAGTAGCGTCGTCACCCCCCGGCCCCCCTTCTTCCCCTGCTCTGGGACACGCCCATCTCCCATGAGTTATCGGGGGCTTACACCGCAGGGCCCTCCGCCCAAGTGCCACCCCTGACTCACCACTAAGAGTACTCGTTTGACCGGCGAAGTCCACAGGGATCTCAACGGAGCCGCTGATTACCACTGATAGTGGGGAAAAACTCACTAAGGGACGTTCTTTTGACGCTTTCCCAGCGTGGGAGGGGTGACGCGCATCCGGAAATAGCCCTTGGCTGAGCGGCGCTCGGGTGCTCCCGGGAGTATTCCTGGTGCGATCGGGACTATATAGCGTGCAGCGACCTGGTCGTGCCTGGAGACATCCTTCCGACATCGCCAGGACAATACGAATAGCTTGGCCGCAAGGTCGCGCGCGGAGTGCGGTTATCCCCGGTGCAGGACAGCTGGTCTCACCGGCAGATGTACAGGTTTAGAGGGGTCCGGAAAAGAACACAGCTGGTCCGAATTTCACGAACGAGGAGAGGAATCAAACATCATGGCTCGATCCTTCGGTACGAAGGGCGCTCGTCGAGGTCTCGTCTCTGCCCGGGTAGCGACACTCGGTGTCGCGGCGGTGACCATCCTGGCGGTGGCGTCGAACGGCGGCAGCGCCTTCGCCGCGCCCATCATCCCGGCTGGTGCCGGCGTGAACGGGTTCACTCTCAGTGCCTCGGGCACCGGGCTGAACCTCGATCTCTTCGGCACGCAGCTGACCGGTGGCTCGTCGAGCACCGCCGTGAGCTACGCGTTGCCGGCTTCGGGCGCGCCCACTGAGACGGCCAGCGCCACCGGCGAGGGAATCTTCCTCACCTCCGGTGGAGTGGACGGCAAGCAGTCCGTGAGCGTGCCGACCTCGGCCGGGGCGACCACCGCCGGCAGCACCACCCAGACCTGTGCGCAGGGCGGTGGCGGCGGCGAGTCACAAGGCGCTCCGTTCAACGTCGCCCTCGGCCTCGGCTGCGCGGCTGCCCAGGCCAGTGTGGACCCGAGCACCGACGGCCCGCAGGCGTACGCCAGCGGCAAGGTCGTGGACCTCGGCGTGGACATCTCGCCGCTGCTGCACCAGATCGCCAGCGGCGGTGCCACCCAGCTGTGCAACGGCCTGCTTCAGATCCCGACCCTGGGCACCGACATCCTCGGCCCGGCGTGCAACGACATCCTCTCCTCGGTGTCGCCGTCGGTCGACGTGAGCATCGGCTCGGCCCTGTCGCAGATCACGACCAGCCCCTCGGCCCTGCTGGCCCAGGTGCACTCGTCCTCGGTCGACATCAGCCTGTTCCCGACCAAGATCGCCGGCGGGGCTACTGAGCCTCTGCTGGAAGTGGTCATCCCCTCGGCCATCGCCACCACCCAGTACACGGCGGCGAACCAGTGGAGCAACACCTACGACGCCACCCTCATCCGCATCTCGGGCCTGCTCGTGGACGGGATCAGCCAGGCGTCTGGTGGCCAGTTCCCCGACCCGCTCGAGATCCCGCCGAACGGCTCCGGCACGGCCCAGCTGAGCGCCATCAACAGCTCGCCGCTCGGCCAGCTGCTGAGCATCACCCTGGCCTCGGGCACCACGTCGGGCAACGCCACCAGCGGTGGCACGGTGTCCGCCGACGGCCTCAAGGTCAACCTGCTCGGCGCCCAGGCGTCGGTCCCCGGCGGTGGCATCACGGTCGACACCTCGGGCGTGAGCACGGCCGGCTCCAACGGCCCGGCCACGGCCGCCCTTTCCTCT
This sequence comes from Acidimicrobiales bacterium, assembly GCA_035531775.1. Classification (GTDB taxonomy): domain Bacteria; phylum Actinomycetota; class Acidimicrobiia; order Acidimicrobiales; family UBA8190; genus DATKSG01. The sequence continues at coordinate 15,449 of DATKSG010000028.1, forward strand.
TCCTCGCCGCCGACCGCGTCGTCGAGCGGGGCCCCGGCGGTGCCCACCGCGGCGGCCAGCTCCCCGACTTCGGTGCACACCGGTGAATGGTGGGCCGGCTCGCTGCCGCTGCTCGCTCTGCTCGCTGCCCTCGGCGGTGCGCTCATCGCATGGCCTCGGCTGCGGCGGTTAACCCCCGTGTCCCGGTTGGTATCCAGGGGCAGCCGGTAAAGAGACCGGCAGCCAAGGTGGGGGGAAACCGTGATCGGATGGGCCCGGGTCGGATTGGGGCTCGCCCTCGTATGGGGCGCACTCGGAGTGCTCGGCTATCGAATGGGATGGCAGATCCACTCCGGACATGGTCAGGCGGCGCTGCTTCGCTCGGCGAAGACATCGCTCAATCCCACAGGGACGTGCACGCAGGGCACGCCGGCGAGTGACGGACAACTCGCCGGCGTGCTCGGCATGCCGAAGCTGGACGTGACCGCTCCCGTGGAGCAGGGCACCGCCGACGCCGAGCTCAACGTGGCCGTCGGCCACGCCGACTCCACCCCCTTCCCCGGCTCGCCGGGCACGGCCGTGCTCCTGGCCCACGACGTGAGCTACTTCGCCCACATCGACCAGCTGCAGTCAGGCGACACGGTGAACTACGAGATCGGATGCGTGACCCATGTGTTCCACGTCGTCGGGCACGTGGTGGTGTCGGCCGGCGCACCCATCCCACAGCTGTCGGGCAACGGTCTCGTCCTCGACACCTGTTGGCCGACCAATGCCCTGTGGTACACGCCGAGCCGTTATCTGGTCGAAGCGCAGGAAGTCAGCGTGAAGACGTCGAAGAGCGCCGCTACCGGTGCCGCCCCGCAGACCTGGCCCACCGGCTACACCACGTCGGCCCCCCCGGCGCTGGTGGCCCAGGGCCTGACGCTCACCTCCAATGAGGCGCCCATGGGCACCCTCGAGCTGACCGGCTCGCCGGACAGCGCCTGGGCCCAGTCACCGGCCCCGCTGGCGGTGGAGGCGGCCGGTCTCGAGGCGTACTTCGGCGGCTTGCACGCCGCCGCCGAGAAGCGCAGCGACTGGTGGGGCGACCTGGGCCCGGGCGTGACCATGCCGGCGCCCCTGAGTGGGGCCTGGGTCTCCGGTCACGACGCACCACTCGACGTCTCCATTACGGCAGCCGGGGTCACCCCGACCGCCATCACGCTCGGCACCACCATCACCCTGTCCGGGGGCACGGCCCCCGGGAAGTACCACGAAACCGTCACCGAAGTCATCCACGGACTCAACGTCGTCATCACCGATTGGGAGGTCAGCCATGGTTAGTTCCGTGATCCACAACGCGTGCCTGCGGATGGAAGCGTCAGGCACGGGGATCAACGACGTCGTGAGCCCGTCAGCCGTCCACCGGTGGCTCGGTCGCGGCGGCCTGGCTGTGGGTGGGGCCGCCAGCCTGGCCATCGGGGCCGTGTTGGGTGGGGCGCTCGAGAGCGTCCCGGTCCTGCTGCCTCCCCCAGCCGCCGCCCAAGGGCTGCCACAGGTGACGCCCAAGGGGCTGCCGGCCAGCGTGCCGTGGGCCCTGGCCGCCAATGCGCTCCCCGGCTACGAGGTGGCGGCACCGACCCCGGCGGTGGCGGCCCAGTCCAGCGCACCGGCTCCCACGGTGGTGTCCCCGAGCCGTGCCGGCTCGGGCCCGTCGGCCACAGTTGCGGTGTCCCCCCCGGCGAGGACGCCGGCCGCCCCCCCGGCGGTCGTAGCCACGCCCAAGCCCTCGGCGCCGGCCGCACCGGCCCCGACGACCCCCCCCGCATGCTCGCTCCCGGCCGGCTGCTCGGCGCTGAGCACCGCCGTCACCGCCGCCACCGGCGTGGTGGGCACGGTGGTGCAGTCGGTGACGGCAGCCGCCCCGGCATTGGCGCCGGTGACGGCGTCGGCCGGCTCGGTCGTGAGCTCCGTGACCAAGGTGGTGGCCAGCCCCGTGGCCAGCTCGTCGCCGCTGTCGGGCGCCGGCCTCTAACGACCCCGACCGGCCGCCGACCTCGCGGCCCTCGCGGGCGCCCTCGGGGGGTCCGTGGGGGGGGGGTCCTCCTCGCGGGCGCCCTGTTCGCCGGGCTGCGTGCCCACTCACCTGTGGCCGCGTGACCACAAGGCGACGCAGACACTAACGTTTTCCCAGTGAGGCGCCGATGCAACTCGTGTCGGTGGCCCAGACAGGCTCGATGGACCGTGTCGTGTGGTGGGGGCGTCGTGGCGTGGGGTGCAGGCATGCCCAGCCGGCTCCGCCGGCGCGTCGTGACGACAGGAAGGGGTAGGCCGTGGAGGCGGTGACCACGCCCATCGGCGACAAGGTCACCAACGTGGTCCGAGAGATCGGGTCCATGTTCGCAGTCGCGCTCGAAGCCCTCCGACTGCTCTTCCGCAAGGGGCTCCCAGTGGGAGAGTTCCTGGACCAGTGCTGGTTTCTGGCCCGGGTCACGACGCTCCCGCTGATCCTCGTCTCCATCCCTTTCGGCATCGTGATCGCGCTCGAGGTGGGCTCGTTGCTCCAGCAGATCGGGGCCCAATCGCAGCTAGGCGCCGCCATGGTGCTGGCCGTCGTCCGCGAGCAAGCCCCAGTGGCCACGGCCTTGCTGATCGCCGGCGCCGGCGGCTCGGCCATGTGCGCGGATCTCGGGTCGCGCCGGATCCGCGACGAGCTCGACGCCATGCAGGTCATGGCTGTTAATCCCTTGCACCGCCTGGTGCTGCCGCGACTTCTGGCCGCCACGGTGATCGCCGTTCTCCTCGACGCCGTCGTCAGCGCGGCCGGCATCGCCGGGGGCCTCTACTTCGGCACCCACTCGATCCACATCACGGCCAGCAGCTTCTTCGCCACCTTCTCGGAGCTGAGCCAGCTGGCCGACCTTTGGATGGCCCTGTTCAAGGCGGCCGTCTTCGGGTTCTTGGCCGCCATGGTGGCCTGCTACAAGGGCTTGTCGGCCAAAGGCGGCCCGAAAGGCGTGGGCGACGCCGTCAACCAAGCCGTGGTCATCACCTTCGTGCTCGCCTTCTTCGTCAACTTCGTCCTCACCGTCGTCTACTTCAACTTCGTCCCGCAGAAGGCCATCTGATGCCCCCGGCCCCGCCCCCCCAAGCGGCCTCGCTGGCCGAGGCGTCTCCCGGGCCGGTGTCGGCGGTGCGCGGCCGCGTGGCCGGCGCCGGATCGGGGCTGGCCGGGGCCCTCGACGTGGCCTTCGACCAGCTGGCCTTCTACCTCAAGGTGCTGATCCAGCTACCGAGGGGGCTCAAGTATCGCCGTGAGATCACCACCTTGGTCTCCGACATCACCATTGGCACCGGGGCCCTCGTCATCGGGGGCGGCATGTTCTTCGTGGTGACCAGCATCGCCTTCTTTACCGGCACCGAGGTGGGCCTCGAAGGGTTCACCGGCCTGCAGCAGATCGGCGCTCAGGCCTTCACCGGGGTCATCTCGTCGTTGGCCAACACCCGCGAGATCACCCCGCTGGTGGCCGGTGTGGCCCTGGCCGCCCAGGTGGGGGCGGGCTTCACGGCCCAGCTGGGTGCCATGCGGATCTCCGAGGAGATCGACGCCCTCGAGGTCATGGGCATCGACAGCTTCACCTACCTGGTTACCACCCGGGTGTGGGCCGCCCTCATCTGCATGATCCCGCTATACCTGGCCGCGCTGTTCGCCAGCTTCCTGGCTACCGAACTGGTGGTCACCCGGTTCTTCGGGCTCTCGACCGGGGTCTACCAGCACTACTTCCGGCTCTTCCTACCGCCCATCGACATCCTGTACTCCTTCATCAAAGCCATGGTCTTCGCCGTGGCGGTGACCGTCATCCACTGCTACTACGGGTACCGGGCCACCGGCGGTCCGGCCGGCGTGGGGGTGGCCGCCGGCCGAGCCATCCGGATCTCGATCATCGTGGTCGTCCTCCTCAACTTGTTGCTGTCGACGGTGATGTTCGGCGGCGCCAACGCCACGGCCAGGTTGGTCGGATGAAGCGCCCGGCCCGCATCCTGGCCGTAGTGGTAGCGGCCGCCGTGACGGTCAGCGCCGTGGTGGTCATCATCAAGGCGTCCGACGGCGCCTTCTCGGGCCAGTACGCCTTGACCGGCATGTTCACGAGCACCGGTGAGGGGCTCCATGCCGGTTCGGCGGTGACGTACCGCGGTGTGCAGGTGGGCCGGGTCACCTCCATAACGCTGGTGGACCGTCAGGCCAAAGTGGCCATGGCCATCGAGCCGTCGTTCAAAGTACCCGGCGATGCCACTGCCACGGTCAAGCCCATCAACGTCTTCGGCGCCGACGACGTGATGATCGACTTCCCCCCCGGTGACTCGAGCAGTGCCCTGGCCGGCGGGGCCTCCATCGCCCACACCGCCGTCTCCCCCGAGCTCGGGGACCTGTTCGCGGCGGCCGATCCCCTGCTCCAGCAGATCGACGCCCCCGACCTGACCACCATAGTGTCGAACCTGGCCCAGGCCTCGGTCGGAGAGGGACCCACCATCGCCGCCAGCATCAGCGAGGGGGTAAAGCTGGCCGACCTCCTGGACCGGACGCTGCCGGCTCAGCTCAACGCGCTGGACTCCCTGGCCGGCTTCAGCGCCGCACTGGCCCCCACGGCATCGTCGCTCAATGTCATCGCCCAGGCCGCCAACCAAGGCCTTCCGGCGTTCAACCAGGCGGCACCGGCCTACAAGAAGCTTCTCCAGACGTTGGCTCCCTTCGCCGAGGACCTGGCCCAGTTCCTTTCCGCCTATCACCCCGACATCGCCACGCTGTTGGCGGCGGGGGACAACGTGGCTCGCGTGCTGCTGGTCCAACAGCAGGACATCGGCCAGGTGATCGAAGGACTCTCCGTGTACCTGACCAAGTTCGCCGGTGCCACCAACTCGCTCGAGACGCTGCCCGACGGCTCGCACTTCGGCTACTTCCACACCTTCATCATGCTGTCGGACATCAACAGTCTGGTGTGCTCGCTCATCGCTCCGGCCCAGTCGGGATTGTCGTTCCTGGCTCCGCTCCAGCAGGCGTTGAGCGGCGCCGGGACCCCGCTCAATTGCTCGAGCCAGATCGCCGCCTTCGACGCCGCCCAGAACGGCGGACGCAGCACGTCGGCGACGCAGGCCACCTCGCAGGCCGCATCGGCGCTGTCGACCCAGACCTACCAGGGCCTGGCCTCGCCACAGCCGCCCAGCCAGGGGGGCCTCGGTGGGCTGATCGACTCGTTGCTCGGCGCTGGCTCGTCGTCAGGGAGCTCCAAGTGACGCGGGTCGCCGACATCTGGGGCCGGACCGTGACATGGCTGCGTCGCAGCGGAGCGTTGCAGCCCACCGCACTGAAGGTCTTGGCTTTCGCCGTCGGTTGCCTGTTGGTGCTCGCTGTGCTGGCCGCCAAGATCGGGAACATCACCTTCTTCTCTCACCGGGTGGCCTATGCGGCCCAGATGGCCGACGCCACCGGCTTGCAGCCGGCTGATGACGTGAAGATCGCCGGTGTCACCGTCGGCCAGGTCACCGGCGTCACCGTGCAGCGGGCCCACGCCGTGGTCAGCTTCGCCCTCGACTCCGACGTGCACCTGCGGGCCGACACCCAGGTCGGCACGCAGTGGCACAACGTCCTGGGCCAGCAGTTCCTCTACCTGTACCCGGGCCACAGCGGGCCGATGCTCAGGGCGGGGGCGACGCTGCCGCTGTCGCAGAACACGCCGAGCGCCGACATAGGCGCGCTGCTCAACTCACTCGGTCCGCTCCTCGGGGCGCTGCACCCCCAACAGGCCAACGAAGTGGTCACCGCCTTCGCCCAGGCCCTGCAGGGTGACGAAGCGCAGATCAATCAGCTCATCGGGAACGCCTCCACCGTCTCGCAGACAGTGGGCGCCGCCGACACCCAAGTGGGGCAGCTGGTCGACAACCTGAACCAGGTGCTCGGGGCCCTGTCGCAGCGCAGCGGGGATCTCGGGCAGGTGATCGCCAACCTGGACACGGTGGCCCAGTCCCTGTCGGGCCGCAACGATCTGCTGGATCAGACCGTGACCAATCTGGGCCAGGTGGCCGGTGAGGTGGCCACGCTGGAGGCCGACACCCACGGCTCGCTGTCGAGCGCCATCGCCAACCTCGAAGCGGTGTCGGCCGACGTTGAGAGCCATCAGAGCGCGCTGGCTCAGGGCCTTTCGTCGCTCGGCTCGGGCCTGGCGCCGTACGCCGACATCTCCGCCTACGGCCAGTGGTTCCAGGTCCAGCTGGTCTACACGTGCCTGGCCGACGAGACTGGCTGCAGCTACTACGAGCCCACCAACCCACCGAGTGGCTCGGGCCAATTGGGCAGCCCTCCGTCGTCGGGCGCCCCCACCCCGGCCAACAGTGGCGTCGCCGCCGCGTCGGTGCCACCCGGAGCCAGCGTGGGCGATGTGCTCGACATGGTGGCCGGCCAGGGCAACTTCGTAGGGAGCGCCTCGTGAAGGCCTTCACCGAACGCGACCCGAAGCGCATCGGCATCGTGGCTGTGGTGGTGTCGCTGGCCGTGGTGGTCGGCGTCATCGGGCTGAACCGCTCCGTGTTCGTGCCCGGCTACCCCATTCACGCCCGCCTCTCCAACGCGGCCGGGATCGCCAAGGGGGCCCCCGTCACTCTGGCCGGCGTCAAGGTGGGCTCGGTGAGCGGTGTGCACGTCGAGGGCAACGCCGTCGTCGCCGATCTGGCCATCGACCACGGCATCGTGCTCCCTCACGACACGGCGGCGGCCGTGGAGGTCCAGACGGTCCTAGGCGTCCTGGATGTGGCCCTCCAACCCAAGACGGGCTGGAGCCGGCCGCTTGCTCCGGGCTCGACCATCGACGACACCTCCATACCGGTGGAATTCCAGGACCTCCAGAACACCGCCGGCACCTTGCTCGAACAGAGCGACGTGCAGGCATTCAACCAGCTCCTGCAGTCACTGGAGCAGGTGACCCAGGGCAAAGAGACGCAAGTGGCCACCATCGTGAGCGGTCTCGACCGCTTCACCACGGCCGTGAACCAGCGGCGCAACGAGGTGGGCACCCTGATCGACGCGGCGGACACGCTGGCCTCCACCGTCTCCCAACGCGACTCGCAGCTGGCCGGTGTCGTAGACGACCTGGCCTCGGTGGTCCAGGGCCTGGCCTCGCGCAGCAGCGACCTGAGCGCGCTGATCGTCCAGACCGACCAGGTGGCGGCCCAGACGGCGAACTTGGTGGGCGAGAACCAGCCACAGTTGCAAGGGCTGCTCGACCACCTGCAGTCGGTGCTGGCCGTCGTGTCCAAGCACCAGGAGGACCTGGCCCAGGGCGTGTCGTACCTGGCCGCCGCGGTGCGGGGCTTCTCATCCATCGGCTACTCAGGCCCCACCAACAGCCCGAACTCGTGGGCCAACATCTACGCCAACGTGGTGGGCCTGGCCAACGGGTATGCCGTGCTCGGCAACTGCGCCGCCCTTGACCTGGCCCTCAACGCCGTGCTCGGTCCCGACCCCATGCCCTGTGACGAGGGCAGCGGGCCCCCCGCCGGCCAGACGGCGCAGACTTCGGGCGGCCCTGGATCCGATGCATCGTCGCCCAGCTCCACCGCTGGCCAGCTTGGCCCGGCGTCGGCCAGCGCCACCCCGAGCAGTGTGAACCCGCTCGCCGCCCTGCTGTCACCCCTGGTGGGCGCGCCATGAGACCAGCCCGCAGCTCCGTGCGATGGATGGCGCGAGTCGCGATGCTCCTGATAGCCGCGACCACGGCCGGCACCGTGCTGGCCTCGTGCGGAGGGAACTCCAACTACAGCGTCACCGCCGTGTTCCCGAGTGCCGAAGGGCTGTTCCCGGGCAACGCCGTCGAGGTTCTCGGAGTGGACCGCGGCTCTGTGACAGCCGTGACTCCGCAAGCCGGGCAGGTGGTGGTGCGCATGGCCGTCGACGGCGCTCAGGCCCTGCCGGCCGACGTGCGAGCGGTGCTGGTGAGCCCGCAGCTGCTCGGGGAGCCTTCGATCGAGCTGTCACCGGGCTACACGTCGGGGCCCAAGCTGGCCGATGGAGCGGTGATCCCGCGCCAACGCACGTCGGTGCCCGAGTCGATCGACCAGTTGCTGCGCGACCTGCAGAGCTACCTCGGGCAGGTAAACGGCACGGCCCTCGGAGGGCTGGTCACCAACCTGGCGCAGGATCTCCAGGGCCAGGGCCAGGCCCTCAACCAGCTGATCGCCAACGGCGCCGGGACCTTGGACCTGCTGGCCCAGAAGGGCAACGAGCTGGGCCAATTGAACGGGTCACTGGCCCAGATCACCGGCATGCTGCGCCAGCGCACGGCCTCGGTCACGTCGCTGCTGCAGTCCTATGACACCGTGGCCCACGTGCTCGCCACCGACAGCGGGCCCCTCGGCGACTCCATCGCCCAGCTGGCCCAGGCCAGTCAGCAGATCTCGGCCCTGCTCGACCCCAACCTCACTCCATTGCAAGGCGACATCAGCACCATCACCCAGGTGGGTAGGACCCTCGACCGCAACCTGGGCTCGCTCGACCAGGGCCTGTCCTCCTCGGTGGCCCTGTTCGCCGCCGCCCAGCGGGCCTACGACCCGGTCCACAAGTGGCTGGACCTGAACACGCAGCTGGCCCCGGGCACCACCAGCGGTGTGCTGGCCGGCTTGGTCCGCGACCGACTGGCCGGCATCTGTCGCCGGGTCCTGGCCAATCACAGCGCCGGCTTGAGCCAGAGCCAGATCCAGACCCTCCAGACCTGTGGCAATCCGAACTCGGGTTTCTTCGACGGCCTCCTTGGCGCCATCCCCACACTGCTCACCTCGGCCACCGGGAGCCAGCCCCCAGCCCCGTCGCCCCAGGATCTCCTCAGCCAGGGGGCGGCCCAGATCCCCGGCTTGAGCTCTACGCAACGCTCGTCGGTGTCGAGCGTGCCGCCCTCGTCGCTGGCCGGCAGCCCCAACAATTCGTCGCCGGCTCTCGGTGGCGGCCCGGCGCTGCCGGCGTCGCCGCCGCTGGTGAGCAACCAGCAAGCCAACGCCACGAGCGGGGGCGGCCTCGGCGGCCTGCTGCACGGCTTGTTCAGCGTGGTCCACGTGTTCGCCCCCATCGGTCGTCTCTTGGGCGGCGTGGCCCACTTCTTCGGGAGCCTGCTGTGACCGGGCCCGGCCGCCGCCAGCGGGTGTTGGCGGGTCTGCTCGTAGTTGGCCTGTTGCTGATGCCGGCCGTGCTGGCCGGCTGCAGCTCGGGCTCGTCGGGGATGATGACCGCCTCAGCGGTGTTCCCCGACGTGAGCGACCTGGTGAACGGGGCCCCGGTGCAATTCGCCGGCATCACCGTGGGCGACGTCACTTCCATCTCGCTCCATGACGCGCAAGCCGATGTGGTAATGGCCATCCGCCGCAGCGCCGATGTCCCGGCCGGCGTCACGGCCGAACTGCGTCAGACCACCATCTTGGGCGAGCACTACGTGGCCCTGGTCGACAACGGTGGCAACCAGGCGCCGCTCGCCGCCGGCGCCCGCATCACTAAGACCGAGTTCGTCCCCGGCATCCAGCAGCTGGTGTCGGCCGGCGCCGAGGTGTTCGGAGCCATCAATGCGGCGCAGTTGGCTCAGATCGTGGACAACGGGGCGCAGGGCTTCGGCGGCCAGGCCGCTTCCATCCGCCGACTCATCGACGACTTCGACACCATCTTGGGCGGCTACGCCTCGCGCTCGCCGGAGATCACTTCGGTGATCGACAACCTGAACCGCTTCAACGCCACCCTGGCCCCCAACGCCCAGCAGGATGCGCAGTCCATTTCCAATCTGGCCCAGACCACCTCGATCCTGGCTCAGCAGTCGGCGCAGTTCGTGCAGCTGCTGCAGTCGCTCGACGACCTGGCCGTGCAGGGCCACTCCATCCTGGCTACCGGGCTGACGCAGTCCGAGGATCAGATCAACGCCCTGTCGGCCGTGGCCTCGCAGCTGGCCCAGCACCAGACGGACCTGGCCACCGTCCTCGAGGAGCTGCCGCTGCACAATGGGGCCCTGGCCAGCCTGACCGTCAACAACTACGCCCAGATTCTCGAGGACATCATCGTGTGCGGCGTCCCCGGGGGCGGTGCCGGAACGACGGCCGACTCCACCTGCACGCCGTCGGCGGGTGGCTCGTGATCACCCGCCGGATCGTGGCCAACCTGGTCTCCTTCGTAGTGCTGTCGACGGCCCTGGTGGCCTACGGGTTTCTCGACCTGCTGGGCAACCCGTTGTCCTCACCGGCCACGGTGTCCACCGTGCTGCCCTCGGCCTCGGGTCTGTCGCCCAATTTCACAGTGACCCTCGACGGCGTCGACGTGGGCTCGGTGAAATCGGTCTCGCTCGTCCCCGGCGGGGCCAAGGTCACCATGACCTTGAATCCCGGCACGACCGTGCCGGCCGACGTGGCGGCCAGGGTGACCATCGCCAACGCCCTCGGCCAGCAGGAGGTCGAACTGGTCCCGGCGCAAGTGGGGCCGGGCCCGTCGCTCCGCAACGGCGCTGTGATCCCGGCTGCCGCCGACAGCCTGCCGGCCGACGTGGGCACGGTGGTGGCCGAGGCGACGAAGCTCCTGCAGTCCATCCCGGCGGGGGACTTCAACACCGTGGTGCACGAGCTGGCCCTGGCCCTGAACGGCAACGGGGCCAACCTGCGGACCATCGCCTCGGCCAGTGCCTTGTTCAGCGAGGAGTTCCTGGCCTACCAGCAGCAGTTCGAGGCTCTTCTGGCTAACTCGCCGCCCGTCCTCGACGCCGTTACGGCCAACGCCGTGCAGCTCCAGCAGGGCCTGGCCGACACCGCCGTGCTGGCCAAGGTGCTGGCCAGCCGGGCGCCCGACTTGGTGCGCCTGCTCAACCAGGGCCCCTCGGCCGCCGCCGACCTGCAGGCGCTCGTGGTCCAGAACGAGCCCAACTTGGCCTGCCTGGTCCACGACCTCTCCGATGTGAACGCCAATTTGGCGGCCAGCCCGAACCTGTCGAACTTTTCGACCACCTTGGCCACCAACCAGCAGTTCTTCGGGGCGGTGGCGGCGGTGGCGCCCATCGGCCCGGCCAAGGCGCTCACCTCGGGTGACAAGGCCCGCAACGACCAGGAATGGCTGCGGACCCGCCTGCTGCTCCCACCGCAACTGCCACCTGGTGACAGCTATGTCCAGGCCCTGACATTGCCGGCGGTGCTGCCGGGGGCGGCCTGCAGCACCGAGTTCGGCCAGGGAGCCGGCGCCGGCGTCCAAGCCGACTTCCGCCCGGCCGGGCCCAACGCCCACGTCGTGGCCCCGTCTGGCTCCGATGCCCACGTGCGCGGCGGCGGCACGGCCACCGTGTCGGGCGCTCCGGCCGCTGCCCGGCTCCCGTTGTCCCCGGCCGGCTCCGGTGTAGCGGTGTTTCCCACATTGGCCGGCCTGGGCGTGCTGGTATGGGTGCTCACCATGGGACGGCGCCGGCCCCAGCGCTCAGCGCGGGCCGTGCGCATCGACGAAGGCGACAGGCGGAGGACCGACCGATGACCGAACAACATCCACCGCCGCCCGACCCGGGCGTGGCCGTGGTCGGCGCCCCCCGGCCCCCGGCCCCGGCAGCTCCCGACCCGCCGCCCACCGGGACCTCGGGCAGCACCGGGACCACCGAGGAGACCGCCGGCGGATCCACCGCCGGACCGCGCCGGACACCGATGGTGCCGAGCCGGATGCGCACCAGGGCTCGGACCATGGCGCCGGGCGTGTCGGGCACCCCGCCGTGGGTAGTGATCGCCCTGGGCGCCATGGCTCTGGCCGCCACGTGCTTGGCCATCGGTTTCGGGGTGGCCTGGTCCGATGCCAATTCGCAGACGTCCACCCAGGCCACGGTCAAGCGTGTGGCCGGCGACTTCCTCTTGGCCCTCACCAACTTCACGCCCACGTCGGTTGACGCCGACTTCCGCACCATCGCCGGGTACGCCACCGGCGACTTCGCCAAGCAGTCCAACCAGTTCTTCGGCTCGAGCATCCGTCAGCAGCTCCAGGCGGCCCAGGCCCGCTCCGAGGGGCAGCTGCGTTACGTCTACGTCCAGACCCTCGACGGCTCCCAGGCATCGGTGTATGCCGAAGTCGACCAGACCTACGCCAATAACAAGGTCACCACCCCCATCACCGACGTCCTCCAAGTGGTGCTGGGCCTCACCGACACCGCCACAGGCTGGAAGATCTCCGCCGTCACCGTGCTCCAACCGCCGGCCTCGGCCAACGCCCCCACCGGCAATGCCTCGTCGGCCACCGGGTCAGGCGGCTAGAACCACCCGGCCACGCCGCCCTTCAAGCCGTGAGCCCGCCCACCGCAGCCAGGGCGGGGTCGCCTCCGTGGGCCGGGCACAAGGGTTTGAACGAGCACCAGTTGCACAGGGCCGAGACCTTGGGTCGGAAGTCCTCGGTGCTGCAGGCGCGCTCGATGGCCGACCCCACCGCCGCTGTGCGAAGGCGCAGGCCGCGCTGGGCCTGGTCGGAGGGCACGGCCTCGATGGACACCGAGTCGCGCAGGTAGAGCAGCCGCACCTTGGCCGGCCGGACCCCGAGGACCTCCTCACACAGCAGGGCATAGAACTGCACGCCGCCCAGGCGGTGCTGCTCCTGTTGGGCCGATGGGGCCCGGCCCGACTTGTAGTCGACGACCACGAACTCCCCTTCGGGCGTGCGGTCGAGCCGGTCGATGATGCCGCGCAACAGGAGGCCGCCCACGTCGGCCTCCAAGGTCAGCTCCACGCCCACGGCCTCCACCTGGTCGGGGTTCTCGATGCGGAAGTAGCCGTCGACGAGCGAGGTGGCGTCGGCCAGTAACTCCTGCTCGGACCGGGCATCGAGGCCCAGGCCGGTGAACTCCTCGTGGCCGCGTAGCTCGTCCCAGGCGGCGGCCAGCTCGGCGTGGGCCGTGGCCGGCGAGCGCGACCCCGGGTCGTGGTCCCAGAACAGCCGCTCCAGGGCGCGGTGCACCAGGGTGCCCCGGGCGGCGGGCAACGACGGCGCCTCGGGTAGGCGGTCGATGTAGCTGTAACGGAAGGCCAGGGCGCAATCCGTGAAGCTGCTCACCTTGGACGGGGTGAGCGAGGTGGGCAGTGGCAGAGCCATGGGCGAAGGCTACGCCCCGGGTGTGTCACGCCGGTGGTCCAGGCCACCGGGGCGGCTCACCCCTTCGGCGGCCGCCGAGGTCGCCGCGGCGGCCGCCAGAGACCGGCGCACCGACCGAGCCACGGCACTCGGATCCTCCAGGGGGCCGAAGTGGCCCAGGCCGGGCAGCACCACCTGTTCCACCGGGGCCAGCCGGGCGGCGAACAGGTCGAGGAACGAGGGCCCGAAAGCGTCGGTGTCGGCACCGCAGGCCAAGGTGACCGGGCACCGCACCCGGTCGAGGTGCGAGTAGGCGTCGTGGGAGAAGCCGTGGGCGTAGACCTGGGCCTCGTCCTCGCGCCGGCAGCGAAGGGCCAACTCCCCGCCCGGCCCGACGTGGAATCCGTTGTCCACGTAGGCGGCCAGCACGGCCGGGTCGAGGACGTCGAACGGGGCCTTGGACGAGAAGTTGGCCAGAGCGCCGTGGCGGTCGGGGAACTCCGAGCGCCGGCGCAAGGCCCCACCCGACAGCGGGTTGCCGTCGAGGCTCGGCGCCAGCGGGACGTCGGAGGGGTAGACGACCGGCTCGAAGAGGTACAGCCCGGCGAAGGTGCCCGGCCGGGCCTGTTCGGCCAGCAGCAACGCCGCCGCCCCGCAGGAGTGCCCGAAGCCGACGGGCTGTTCCAAGCCAAGCTCGTCCACAACAGCCAGGGCGTCGAGGGCGAAGCCGGACCACGAGAAATCACCATCGGTCGGGGGCGCCGAGCGGCCGTGTGCCCGCTCGTCCACGGCGACGGATCGGAAACGGTCCGACAGCTCCCCGGCCATGGGCGCCAAGGCGGGCCCGCAGAAGCCGGTGGCGTGCATGAGCAGAAGCGCCGGCCCGTGGCCCCCGAGGTCGTAGAAGGCCACGTCGACGCCGTCGGAGCTCCGGGTGAAGCGGGGCTGGAGAGCCGACGGGGGCCATCGGCCGGGGCCGGCGGGGCCGGGGCCGGCGGGGGGGTGCGCCACGGGCGGACGTTACCCGAGGGGCTCGTGGGTCCCGGCTAGAACATGGGCCGTGGAGCACTTCATCGCCTCGTACTCGTACCTGGCCATCTTCCTACTCACCATCGCCGAGGCGGCCTGCATTCCCATCCCGTCGGAGATCACTCTGGGCGCCGGGGGAGTCCTGGCCAGCGGCGTGTCATTGTCGGGTGGGGTGGAACATCACCCGCTCAACCTGGCTCTCGTCATCGTGGTCGGCGTGGCCGGGGAGCTGGTGGGCTCGTTCACGTCGTATGTCGTGGGTCGCACCGGCGGGCGGGCCTTGGTGGACCGCTTCGGGAAGTACCTGCTGTTGTCGCATCGCGACCTCGACCGAGCCGAAGCCTGGTTCGCCCGACGCGGCGAGCCGGCCGTGCTGGTGGGCCGGGTGGTGCCGGTGGTGCGCGCCTTCATCTCCTTCCCCGCCGGCATGGCCGAGATGGCCCCGGTGCGCTTCGGCCTCTATACCCTGGTCGGCGTGACTGTCTGGGTGGGCTCGCTGGCTTCGGTGGGATATGCGCTGGGCGGAAGCTGGCACGCCATGGTGAAGGGCTTCAGCGACGCCAGCTACGTGATCGTGGCGCTGGTGGTGGTGGGCTTGGGTCTGGTCGTCGCCCACCGGTTGCGGGCCCGGCGCGCCGAGCGCCAGGCCACCGCTCTGCCAGGGAACTGACAGGCGCCCACAGGAGGTTGACAGCTTCGCTCCTTACCATCGGCCCCGTCGCCGTGGCGCCAAGTCGGAGGTGGGGATGTTCTCGGTCGGGTACGCATGGAACGAGTTGCGCCGGCGCTGGAGCCGCACGGTGGTCACCGCCGCCGGCCTGGCCGCCGGTGTGGGCCTGGTCATGGGCATCGTGGGCGTCTCCGACGGCCTGACCCAGGCCCAGAATAAGGCCCTGTCCCCGCTGTCGTCGGTGGGCACCGACATCATCGTCACCCGCACCGTCGGCGCCGCCACCGCCTCGACGGCCACCACTACCACCACGACCCCGGGCGCCTTCGGCGGCGGTGGCGGCGGTGGCGGAGGCGGCTTCTTCGGCGCCGGGGCCGGGCGGCGCCGCGGCGGCACGAGCGCCATCTCGGCGCTCAACTCGAGCGACCAGGCCGCCTTGCTCAACGCCAATTCGTCAGTCCTCACCGACCTGTCCAAGCTGGGCCCGCCGGGCACCCAGTTCACGTACGACTTCTTCGTACCGGGTACCCTCATCACCTTCCCGAGCGCAGCCGTGGCCGATGTGGCGAGCGTGAAGGGCGTGGAGTCGGCCGTGCCGGCACTGTCGCTGCAGGCCCTGCACGAGAGCGGGACGGTCCCCGCGGTGACCGACACCGTCATTACCGGCGGACAGACCATCACCTCCGTCCAGCGCCCGGCGCCTCTTACCGCCGCCGAGCAGACTCAGGTCCGGGCGTGCCTCGAATCGAGTGGCGCCTTCTCGTCCCCGCCCACCACGTCGGCCGGTGGCACGGGCGGGACCGGCGGCCCAGGTGGTGGTGGCGGGGGCTTCGGTGGTGGTGGTGGTGGTGGTGGTGGTGGTGGCGGCGGCGGTAGCTTCGGGGCCGCCTTCCAGACGTGTCTGCCGGCGCGGTTCCAGCAGTATGAGGCCCAGGTGGTGGTGCCCGAGCAGACCATCACCAGGGTGCTCAATCCCCCGCAGACCAACACCCAGACCAAGAGCTACACCGTGGCCGGGGTGGACCCGTCGCACTCGACGAGCGGCCTGATCACCAAGGCTCAGGTGGTGTCGGGCTCGTGGTTCGGCGCCGAGCCGACTGACCAGCTCCTGGTCAATACGGCCTATGCCAGCACCAACTCCATCAAGGTGGGCCAGAGCCTCGTGATCGACAAGGCCACCTTCTCGGTGGTGGGGCTGGTCAACCCCACGCTGACGGGCGACACCGCCGATCTATACTTCGACCTCCCGACGCTGCAGACACTGGGCACCGACCAGTCCCGCATCAACGAGGTCCTGGTCAAGGTCAAGAACTCCAGTGACGTCTCGGCGGTGGCAGCTGCCATCCAGAAGGAGCTCCCCGGCGCCCAGGTGCTCACCTCCAAGCAGCTGGCCAGCCAAGTGACCGGCAGCCTTTCGAACGCACACACGCTGGCCACCCATCTTGGTGGGGCGCTGGCCGTGATCGTGCTGCTGGCCGCCTTCCTCATCGCCGCCCTCCTCACCTTGTCGAGCGTGGCCAAGCGCGTCCGCGAGATCGGCACGCTGCGGGCCATCGGTTGGTCGCGGGGGCGAGTGATCCGGCAGGTGATGGGGGAGACCCTTGGCATCGGAGTGCTCGGTGGTGTGCTCGGTGTGGTCGTTGGCATCGCCCTGTGCGCCCTCATCGGCGCCATCGGGCCCTCGCTCACCTCCACCACCTCGGGCACGGCCGTCGGGGCGTCCTCGGTGGGCACCCTCTTCCACCAGGCCACGACGGCCTCGCAGTCGGCCGCCATCCGCCTGCGCGCCCCAGTCGACCTGGCCATCATCCTGCTCGGCCTGGCCTCCGCCCTCATCGGCGGGTTGGTGGCCGGAGCCGCCGGTGGTTGGCGGGCGGCGCGGTTGGCCCCCGCCTCAGCATTGCGGGACCTGGGATGACCGGCCCCGGCGAATACACAGGTCCGCAGCGCCCGCAGACAGGAGGCACCAGCATGGGCGACAGCGTCGAAGCGGGCAACGCCCCCCTCTACGACTTGCGGGGAGTGGGGCGAAGCTACCTCCGCGGCAGCAGCCCGGTGTACGCCCTTCGCGATGTCGACCTGCAGATCGAGCCGGGGGAGTTCGTCTCCATTGAGGGTCCGAGCGGGTCGGGCAAGAGCACGCTGCTGCAGCTCCTCGGGGCACTCGATGTGCCCACCAGCGGCACTCTTTGCTTCGACGGCTTCGAGCTCGGCGCAGCGGAGGACACGACCCTGACCCGCCTGCGTGGCGAGGAGATCGGTTTCGTCTTCCAGCAGTTCAACCTGATCCCGACGCTCACGGCGGCCGAGAACGTAGCCATCGCCATGGTGCCCCGTCCCGGCACCAAGGCCAGTCATCGCCAGCGCGCCTCGGAGCTGCTGGAGCGGGTCGGGCTCGGTGCCCGCGTCGATCACTTGCCGTCGCGTCTGTCGGGGGGAGAGCAGCAGCGGGTGGCGGTGGCCCGGGCTCTGGCCAACCAGCCGCGGGTCATCATCGCCGACGAGCCGACCGGCAACCTGGACTCCGAGAGCGCCGAAGGCGTCCTCTCACTGCTGGCCGAACTGCGAGCCGGCGATCGGCCGGTCACGGTGGTGGTGGCCACCCACGACCCTGATGTGGCCAACCGGGCCGGGCGCCGCATCCGACTACGCGACGGCGCCATGGTGGAGGACCGGCGCACCTGAACGGCGCAGCCGAACCGACTAGCTCCGCTCCAGTACGAAGTCGGCCAGGTCGGGGCCGGCCATGGCCTGGCGGAAGCGGTCGAAGCTCCAGGGCCAGGCGGCCGGCACCCCGCGGTCGTCGAGGTACCAGCTGCGGCAGCCGGTGACCCACACCGTCTTCTTGGCCGCCTCGAGCCGCTCGACTTCGTAGCGGGCCAGGGCGCCGGCGTCTGCCTCCACCGCCCGGCAGGTGCCCCCGGCCACCAGGTCGATGAGCTGCATGACGTAGGCCAGCTGCATCTCGGCCACGTCGATGAGCGAGAAGTTCCCCACTGGCCCGTTGGGGCCGTTCAGCATGAAGAGGTTCGGGAACTGCGGGATCGCTATGGACAAGTAGGCCGACGGCCGCTCCGCCCACACGTCGTCCAGGCGCACGCCGTGGCGTCCGGTCACTTCGATGGGTCGCAGGAATCGGTCGACGCGAAAGCCCGTGGCCAATACCAGGACGTCGAGCTCGTGCAGCACGCCGTCCGAGGTCCGCACGCCGTCTGCCTCGATCCCGACCACGGAGTCGGTCACCAGCCGGGCGTGCGGATGCTGGATGGCCTCGTAGAAGTCCGGGGAGATGATGAGCCGCTTGCAGGCGGCCCGGTAGCTCGGGCGAAGCCGCTCTCGAAGTTCGGGATCGGTGACGCTGTGCTCCAAGTTGGCCTGGCACATCTCCTGCAGCAGGCGGACTTGGGGGGAGTCGGCGTCCACCACGGCGTTGGCAAAGTTGTCCTCGAACATCTTGGCCATCTCCTGCCGGGCATCGGCGATGGCGCCGCGGTCGGCGCGAAGGCGGGCTCTTTCCTCCTCGTCTACCACCGGGTTGGGGACGGGGAGGATCCACTGGGGGGTGCGTTGGAACAGCTTCAGCTCTTCCACCCGATCAGCCAGGGCCGACACCACCTGGATGGCCGACGAGCCGGTCCCGATGATCCCGACCCTCCGCCCCTCCAAGGGCACCGAGTGGTCCCAGCGTGCGGTGTGGAACGAGGGTCCGGCGAAGGCGTCGATGCCCGGGATGTCGGGGTAGGCCGGGTGATGCAGCACGCCGGTGGCGGCGATCACGATGTCGGCCTCGTCAACCCGGCCGTCGGCCATGGTCAGGTGCCACCGGTCGTGCACCCTGTCGAGGCGCTCGACCTCGGCGCCGAAGTGGACGTAGTGGTCGATGCCCGAGGACACGGCCACCTCTTCTAGGTAGGCCAGGATCTCGGGCCCCGAGGCGAAGATGCGGCTCCACTCGGGGTTGGGCGCGAACGAGTAGCTGTAGAGGTGGGAGGGGACGTCACAGGCCACACCGGGATAGGTGTTCTCCCGCCACGTGCCCCCGTAGCGGTCGGCTTTCTCGTACACGGCGAGGTCCCGGTAGCCGGCCTCGTGCAGCTTTATGGCGCTCAGGATCCCGGCCATGCCGGCTCCGATCACCACCACCCGAGGTGTCGACCGGTGGTGGTCTCCCTGGCCTGTGCCCATCGCTCGCCCCTCCTCCGGTGCCGCCGTCGGCCGGACCAGGTTACCGGGGCCGGGCTGCCGGCTCCCGGCCCCGTCTCGTTGGGTCGGGGCGTGGCCCATCGACCAGGACGCCCGTCAGTCGACCAGGACGCAGCGGGTGCCGCTGTAGATGGTCGGCATGCAGCGGTTGCAGTGCACGCACAGAGAGGAGGAACTCCGGCCGATGCGCATCTTCTCCACCAGGTCCGGTTCTCTTAGCAGGGCCCGAGCCATGGCCACGAAGGCAAACCCCTGTTGCAGGGCCGACTCGACGGTGTCGAGCCGACTCACGCCACCGAGGAGGATGAGCGGCATGCTCAGCGCGGCCCGGAACTGCAGGGCATAGGGCAGGAAGAAGGCCTCCTCGTAGGGATACTCCTTCAAGAACCGGCCACCAACCAGGCGCATCCCGGCGCGAAGGGGCAACGGCAAGGTGGCGGCGAACTGACGGCGGGGCGCCTCACCGCGAAACAAGTACATAGGGTTGGACAGCGAGCTCCCGCCGGTGAGCTCCAGGGCATCCACCGTGCCGTCTTCCTGCACCATCCGGGCGAAGGCCACGCTGTCGTCGAGCCACAGGCCGCCGGGCACCCCGTCGGACATGTTGAGCTTGGCCGTGACCGCCACCGTCGCTCCCACGGCCTGGCGCACCGCGGCCAGTACCTGCCTAGCCAGGCGCGCCCGGTTGGCCAGGCTCCCACCCCAGCTGTCGGTGCGCCTGTTGAGCTTGGGGCTCAGGAAGGCGCTCAAGAGGTAGTTGTGCCCGACGTGGACCTCGATGCAGTCGAACCCGGCGTCCATGGCCAACGCCGCGGCGCGGCCGTAGTCGCCCACGATGCGGGCGATGGAGTCTTCGTCGACGGCGCGCAGCACGCTGCCCATGGGCGAAAGCCGACGCGACGGGGCCAGGGCGCGAGCGCCGTTGGAGCGACCGTTGGCCACCGGGCCGGCGTGGCCGAGCTGAGCCGACACCAGCGCGCCGTCGCCATGGACGGCGTCAGTGAGCCGGCGTAGACCGGCCACGGCTGAGCCGTCGAGGTGGATGCAGTGGCGGTCGGTGCGACCCTCGGGCGACACGGCTAGGTAGGCGACCGTGGTCATGGCGGCCCCTCCGGCGGCCACCCGGCGATGGAAGGCCACCAGGTCGTCGGTCACCTGGCCGCGTGGCGAAACCCCTTCGAAGGTGGCCGCCTTGATGATCCGGTTCTTCAGGGTGAGCGGCCCGAGACGAGCCGGCTCGAACACGTCCACCGTCAGAGCACCACGCCGGCCGGCGCCTCAGCGGTCCGAGGCGCCGGCTCGGAGGTCAGCGCGTGCGCCTGCGGGCGGGAGCGCGCTTGGCCGGAGCCTTGCGGGCCACTGCCTTGCGGGCGGGAGCGCGCTTGGCCGGAGCCTTGCGGGCGGGAGCCTTCTTGGCCGGGGCTTTGGAGGCCTTGGCCGGCGCGGCAGCCTTGCCGGCGGCACGGACTGCCTCGTCGCTGGTCGGGAAGACGCCGCGGTTGAGCTTCGGCGCCGAGGCCGGTGCCAGTACGGCGTCCTTGAAAGCCTTCACCGGAGTGATGCGAGCCTTCTTAGACGCCTTGATCCGGATCGTCTCCCCGGTGGCCGGGTTACGGCCCATGCGGGCCGGCCGATCCACCTTGACGAACTTGGCGAAGCCCGTGATGGCCACAGGCTCGCCCTTCGCCACCACCGCCGTCACCACGTCGGTGAATCCGTCGAGGACTTTCGCCACGGTTCCCAGGTCGACATCGGCCTGGACGGCCACGGCCTTTGCAAGTTCGCGCTTGTTCATGGCGCCCATAATGCTCCAAACGGCGACACGCGGTGGTGATTGCTGTTTTCAGGCCGTCCGGGAGATGGTGACGGGGGGAGAGCGGGCGACGGGAATCGAACCCGCATGACCAGCTTGGAAGGCTGGGACTCTGCCATTGAGCTACGCCCGCGTGCGGCAGCGAGGCTACCGGACGTCGCCATGAGGGTGGTCGGGGAGGGGGGATTTGAACCCCCGGCCTCCTGCTCCCAAAGCAGGTGCGCTGCCAGGCTGCGCTACTCCCCGGGGTGTCGCCGGCCGATGCCGCGCCACAGGGGAGCGTACCGGCCACGGCGCTCGGGCACCGAGCCGGCGATGGGGCCCTGTGGTCGCCGGGACCGGGACCTTCGACCCTGGGTCGGTGGCGCGCTCGGGGGGGACACTGGATCGGTACCCCCCGGAGGTGGTCATGAGCGCCATGGACGTATTGCTGTTCGCCAACGTGCTTGTGCTGGCAGCGTGTGCCCTGGCTGCCCAGAGCCGTCGCCACGGCCATCTCGACGCGCTGCTGGCGCTCCTCGACGTGGAACGCGCAGACGGTGGACCGGGCCGCCTCTCCGGTGATGCTGCCATCCTCCCGTTTCGCGGGCGTTGCGGGAGCGACGTGACGGTGGCCAAGGCTCTGCACCCCTCGGCCGGGGCGCTGGGCCGAGCCTGAGCTTCCCAGCGGGGTCGTGAGCCGCACTTGTGAGGGGTGGCGCCGTCCGGTCAGGCCCTCAGGTCGGGATGACGACGGGGACGAGGAGAACCGGCACCGACGTCGTCGCCAGGATGTCGAGCACCACTGACGCGTAAGGGCCATGTGTCTGGCGGGGCCACGCCACGACCACCAGATCGATGTCGGTCGTCGCCACGGTCTCGAGGACCTGCACGTCGACGGCGTCGCGTCGCTTCCTCATCCCGTTGCCGTTCGCGCCCGCATCGGGGGTGCGGTGGCCGTTGGCGGCAACAGCACAGGCGGCGGAGGGCGCAGGGGCGCCTGGGACCAAGCCACCGGGATCGTCCACCATGTGAAGGGGGATGCTGACGGTGTCAGGGCGCCGGATCCCGGTCAAGGCCGTGGCGGCAGCCAGGGCGGTGGCTCCCGTCCCGTCGAGGAGGGTTAGGACCCTCTGGGGCCCGCGCCAGGAGCGGACCGACGCCGGCACGAGCAGGAGCGGTTGGGTGCAGCGTCGAGCCAGCGCCACGGCCGTGCCGGCCGTGCGTCGTCCGCCGGCGCGCCGCTGGCGTTGCCGAGCGCCGAGCACGGTCATCGCCGTGACCGGTAGCTCGACCAGTTCGGCCAGGAGCCCTTCGGGGCGCCCTTGGAGCTCGTAGGACTCACCTCGCGCCACGCGGCCGATGGCGGCGTGGCGGCTCTCGCCTCGCAAGCCGATGCCCGGGACCACCCTGACGCTGCGGACGGGGAGACCCATGTCACCGGCGACCACGGTGGCGACATGAAGGACCGCCTCCTCGGCCGGGGGGCCGTCGATGGCGGCGAGTACGAACCTCAGATCACCGCGCACCTTTACAGTCCACGCCCTGGTGCCTCCTGCCGACAGGGCACAAGGTCACCGCAGCCGAGGTACCACGACCCTCCGGCTGTCCTGGTCTGGCCACGGCAGGCCAAGGGCGGAGCTGCGGCTACGGTCGCAGCGTGCCGCGAGCCGCCGTGTGGGATCTAGGGAGTAGCTCGTTCCAGGTGCTCGTATGCGACGCCGACGAGTGTGGCGGCCTGCAACCGGTCATGCGCCGCCGGGCTCTTTTGAACCTCGGCCTGTCGGTGGGGGCCAAGGGGGCGATCCCGGCCGAGCGCATCGCCGCCTCACTCGCCGCCGTGAAACGCCTGCGGTCGGGGCTCGACGAAGCTCGCCCCGATGTGGTGGTTGCTTTGGCCACGGCGGCGTTGCGCGACGCCGACAACGGCGAGGAGGTCGTCGCCCGGTTAGAGCGCCACGTAGGGCGGCCCATCCGGATCCTCGACGGTGAGCACGAGGCTCGCCTTTGCTTCATCGGCCAGCGTGGGGGGGTGTGGATGGGCCAAGGACCCACGGCGGGCGTCGATCTCGGCGGTGGCAGCTTCGAGGTGGCTGTGGGCCAAGGGCCAGAAATCCTGCTGGCTGCCAGTGCGCCTGTCGGAGCCACGCGCCTTCGCGGTGAGCTCGCACTGGGCGACACCCTCGATGCCGCCGATCGCAGCGCCATTCGGGCGCGCACGGCAATGGCCGCCGCCGGCCTGGCCACGGCACTGGCGGTGTTTCCGGGAGTAACACGCCGCACCGTCGTGAGCGGCGGCACGGCTCGGGCTTTGGCCCGTCTGGCCACGGCCCGGTTAGGGGACCGGGAAGGGCAGGGATCGGGCGACGTCCGTCAGGTGGAGCTGCCCGCCGGCCAGGTCGATGAACTGGCCGAGCATCTCGCTGGCCTAGACCTCAAACGGAGACTGGCCCTGCCCGGGATGCCACCTCGTCGGGCGGCCATGCTCCCGGTGGGGGCGTCGATCCTCTCCACGATCGCCGACGAGCTGGCTGTGGAGCGGTTCGTGGTCAGCGTCTGGGGCCTCCGTGAAGGAGCGCTCCTCGACGCCCTGAGCCGTCTCTGACGCTGACGTGGGGGCGCTGGCTCGCGGGACGTCGGGCCCGAGAGTTCAGGCCGCCTATCAGGCCTACTTCTTGCCCAGGATGCGGTTCATCTTGGTGCCGCAGACAGGGCACGTGCCCTGTGCAGCGCGCCGTCCGTTGGCGAGCTCGACTTCCTGGCCCTCGAACTGGCGCTTCTCCCGGCATTTCACGCAGTAGCCCTCGTACGACGCCACGGTGTTCTCCTCACTGTGCTGCGCCCCGCCCAGGGGTCCGGATCGGGTCGGGCCGACGGTAGCGCCGACCCCCACGTCCATGGCGGATGGTCGTGTTCAGGGCCTACGGCGACGACCTAGCGTGGGCGTATGGCCACGAAAAGGGGTAGGTGGCGAGCCTGGAGCAGGGGTGGCAGGGTCTCGGCGTGGCCGATGGTGCGCAGTTGCCGATGGTGGCCTTGTTGGACGAGCAGTGGGCGTCGCTCGCCGGGCTGGGAGCCGAGCTGTCCAGCGACGAATGGGACCTCCCTACGGAGTGCCCGGGGTGGACGGTGCGGGACCTCTACTCCCACATGATCGGCACCGAGCGTTCGATGCTCGGTGACCCTGCGCCACCCCCTGCGCCCGATTTCCCGCACATCCACAACCCCATCGGATCCGAGAACGAGGCGTGGGTAGAGGCCCGGCGAGGGCGCTCCGGCCACCAGGTGCTCGAGGAGTTCCGCCACGTCACGGCCATGCGGCTGCGGCAGTTGGAGGCGATGACGGCCGAGGAGCTCGAAGCCGACGCGTCCAGCCCCATCGGAGTCGTGCCGTACCGGGAGTTCCTGTCGGTGAGGGTCATGGACTGCTGGGTGCACGAGCAGGACGCCCGGTTGTCCACCGGCCGCCCTGGTCACAGCCAGGGCCCGGCGGCCCAGCTGGCCTTCGACCGTTTGGTGTCAGCCATGCCGTTCGTGGTGGCCAAGCAGGCGGCCGCCCCCGACGGCTCGTCGGTTCGCTTCGAGCTGGGCGGCACGCCAGGCCGTCGTATCGAGGTGGTGGTGCGGGCTGGGCGAGCGACGGCCGAGGCCGTCGCTCGCCCCACGGTGGTGCTGCGCATGGACGCTGAGATCTTCTGGCGTCTGGCCTGCGGACGGGTGGACGGGGACGCTGCTCGGACCGCCGGCCTGGTCGGCATCGAGGGCGACGAGGCCCTGGGCCGGACCGTCGTGCGGTCGATGGCCTTCATGATCTAGCGCCGAGCCGCTGGCGATCTGTGCGCCGGACCGGCGGCAATCGAGGAGGGTTTGGACCGGTAGACTCGCTCTTCCATGCGCGCCACCGTCGCCCCGGTCGAGGGCAACCGGATGCGATTGTCGGTCGAAGTCGACGAGGCCGAAGTCGACGAAGCTCTCGACGCCACCATGCGGCGCCTCGCCCGCGAGGTGCGCGTCCCGGGATTCCGGCCCGGGCGCGTCCCCCGTCCGGTGCTTGAGGCCCGGTTGGGAGGCCCCGAGGTCCTGCGCCAGCAGGCCATCAACGACGCCCTGCCCGATCTCTACGCCCGCGCCGTGGTCGACACCGAGCTGGACCCCATCACCGCCCCCGAGATCGACCTCACCTCAGGCGAGGACGGCGGCCCGGTGCGTTTCGATGCCGTGGTCGAGGTGCGCCCGACGGTGGCCATCCCCGGCTACGGGGGATTAGTGGTCACCGTCCCCGGAACGGCGGTGGCCGACGAGGACGTGGACGCCCAGCTCGAGCGGTTGCGCGAGCAATCCGGCGAACTGGTGACGGCCGACCGGGCAGCCGGCGACGGCGACTACGTGACCATCGACCTGCACGGTGAGCGTCCCGGTGCCGAGGACCTGCACGTCGAGGACTACCTCTACGAGGTGGGCAGCGGCGCCGACATCGCCGGTCTCGACGACCAGCTGCGTGGCGCCAAGACCGGTGACATCGTGCAGTTTTCGTCGAAGCTGCCCGGCGCCGACGACGACGCACAGATCCGCGTCCTGGTCAAAGAGGTGAAGCAGAAGGTCCTTCCCGACGTGACCGACGCGTGGGCATCTGAGGCGTCGGAGTTCGACACGGTGGCGGACCTGCGCAACGACCTACGGGTTCGAATGGGCCGGATGCGCGCCCTGCAAGCCCAGATGGCGCTGCGCGAGAGCGCCCTCGAAGCGTTGGTCGAGTTGGTCCAAGACGAGCCCCCCGCTGCGCTAGTCGAGTCCGAGTTGCGCGAGCGGCTCCACGACCTGGGTCACCGCCTCGAGGTGCGGCGGATCTCCTTGGAGCAGTTCCTGGCGGCGTCGGGACGTGACGAAGCCACCTTGCTGGCCGAGATCCGCGAGGAGGCGGCCCGAGCCGTGCGAGTCGACCTGGCTCTGCGCGCCCTGGCCGAGGCCGAGGGCATCGAGGCATCCGACGACGACCTCGACCTGGCCCTGGCCGACATGGCTGAGCAGGCCGGCACTTCCGTTGAGGATCTACACCACCGACTCGAGCACGCAGGCAGGTTGCCCGCGGTACGCTCGGACAGGAGAAAAGCCAAAGCCCTGGCATGGCTGCTCGAGCACGTGGAGCTCGTCGATGAGGACGGGAACCCCGTGTCTCGGGACGACCTGCAGGTCGACACTGGCGAGGGCACCGACACGGCGGTCACGCCGATTGAGGCCGAGGCAACCGGGACACGAGGGAGTGGCGACGTGGATGTGGAAGTGACCGGAGAAGCCGAGGAAGGGCTGTGAATTCTTCCGCCGGCGCCAGCGGCTACCTCGTCCCCACCGTAATCGAGCAGACCAGCCGCGGCGAGCGGGGGTACGACCTGTACTCCCGGCTGCTCAAGGAACGGATCATCATCCTCGGGACGCCCATTGACGACACCATCGCCAACCTGATCTGCGCGCAGATGCTGTTCCTTGAGGGCGAGGACCTCGACAAGGACATCCACCTCTACATCAATTCGCCCGGCGGCGACATCACCGCCTTGTTCGCCATCTATGACACCATGAAATTCATCAAGCCCGAGGTGTCGACCTTTTGCTTCGGGCAGGCGGCATCGGCCGCCGCCGTGCTCTTGGCGGCCGGCGCCGGCGGCAAGCGCTTCGCCCTGCCCCATGCCCGGATCCTGCTCCACCAGCCCTGGGGAGGGGCAGCCGGCCAGGCCAGCGACATCGAGCTGCAGGCCAAGGAGATCATCCGCATGCGCGACCTGCTCAACTCGATGCTGGCCGCCGATACCGGCCAGCCGGTCGAGAAGATCGCACGTGACACCGACCGCGACTTTGTGATCACCGCCGAGGAAGCGGTCGGGTACGGGCTCATCGACGAGGTCATCACCTCCCGTGACGCCGCCGTGGCCGCCGAAGCAGTCGGCGCGGCGTAGGCTCGGTACGGGCGAGCAAGGGGGAAACGGGTGGCGAAATTCGGCGACGGCGGAGACCTGGTGAAGTGCAGCTTCTGCGGCAAGTCGCAGAAGCAGGTCAAGAAGCTGATCGCCGGGCCCGGGGTCTACATCTGCGACGAGTGCATCGACCTGTGCAATGACATCATCGCCGAAGAGCTGGCCGAGACCACGGAACTGTCGTTCGAAGAGCTGCCCAAGCCCCGTGAGATTTTCGACTTTCTGAATGACTACGTCATCGGCCAGGATTACGCCAAGAAGATCCTTTCGGTTGCCGTATACAACCACTACAAGCGCGTGCAGGCCGGCCCGGGCCAGTCGAGCGAGGTGGAGTTGGCCAAGTCCAACATCCTCTTGCTGGGGCCCACCGGGTGTGGCAAGACGCTGCTGGCCCAGACTCTGGCCCGGATGCTGAACGTCCCCTTTGCCATCGCCGACGCCACCGCGCTGACGGAAGCCGGCTACGTGGGGGAGGACGTCGAGAACATCCTCCTCAAGCTGATCCAAGCCGCCGACTACGACGTCAAGCGGGCCGAGACCGGCATCATCTACATCGACGAGATCGACAAGATCGCCCGCAAGAGCGAGAACCCGTCGATCACCCGGGACGTTTCGGGCGAGGGCGTCCAACAGGCGCTGCTCAAGATCCTCGAGGGGACCACGGCGTCGGTGCCCCCCCAGGGCGGGCGCAAGCACCCGCACCAGGAGTTCATCCAGATCGACACCACCAACATCCTCTTCATCTGTGGCGGTGCCTTTGCCGGCCTCGACAAGATCATCGAGAGCCGCATCGGGCGCAAGGGCATCGGCTTCCGGGCCGAGGTGCGTCGCAACTCCGACGCCATGAACGACGAAGTGCTCCGCCACGTCCTGCCCGAGGACCTCATGAAGTTCGGGCTGATCCCCGAGTTCATCGGCCGTCTGCCCGTGGTCGGTACGGTGTCGAGCCTCGACAAGGAAGCGCTGATCCGGATTCTGGTAGAGCCGAAGAATGCTCTCGTGAAGCAGTACCACCGTGTCTTCGAGCTCGACGGAGTGGAGCTCGAGTTCGGCGATGACGCACTGGAGGCGGTGTCCGAGCAGGCGCTCCTGCGCGGCACGGGAGCCCGGGGCCTTCGGGCCATCCTCGAGGAAGTGCTCCTCGACGTGATGTACGACCTCCCCAGTCGTACCGACGTCGGCCGGTGTGTGATCGATCGGGCCGTGGTGCTCGATCGTGTGCACCCCACCCTGGTGCCACAGGGTGAGCCGGCGAAGACGGCGCGGACGCGTCGCGCCGCTTCCTGATCCTGCGTCGCCATGCCAGCGCCGCCGGCCGATCTTGGCCCCACGGTGGGCGGCGACCTGGTGGGCTGGCTCGACTCACACACCGACTACGAGCAGGCCATGCCGACACGGCTGGGAGCGCCGACCCTGGATCGCATCCGAGAGCTCTGCCGCCTGCTCGGCGACCCCGAGCGCGCCTGTCCAGTCGTCCATCTGACCGGTACCAACGGCAAGGGCTCCACCGCCCGAATGCTGAGCGCACTGTTCATGGCCCAGGGCCTCACCGTAGGCACGTACACCAGCCCGAACCTGGCCCGCCTCAACGAACGACTGGCTCGCAACGATCAGCCCATTGACGACGGCGAGCTTGACGAGGTACTCGGGGCCTTGGCCCTGATCGAACCACTTCTCGGGGCCCGGCCGACCCGCTTCGAGCTGCTCACGGCGGCCGCCTTTCGGTGGTTCGCCGACAGTCCGGTCGATGTCGCCGTGGTGGAAGTGGGACTGGGTGGGCGCTGGGACGCCACCAATGTGGTCCAGCCGGACGTGGTGGCCGTGACCAACGTGAGCTACGACCACGTGGAGGTGCTCGGACCGAGCCTGGAGGACATCGCCAGGGAGAAAGCCGGCATCGTGAAGCCCGGCTGCCACCTGGTCCTGGGCGAGACGGCCCCCACTCGCCGCGACGTGTTCCTGGCCGCTGCCGCCGATGCCCCGGCCCGCGCCACCTGGGTACGGGACCGGGAGTTCGGGTGCGAGGCCAATCGCCTCGCCGTGGGCGGGCGGTTGGTGGACCTGCGCACGCCGGCGGCGCTCTACCAGGATGTGTTCCTGGCTCTGCACGGGGCACACCAAGGCGACAATGCGGCAGTGGCGCTGGCCGCCGCCGAGGCGTTCTTCGGTGCTCCCCTGGCTACTGACGTGGTCACGACGGCTCTGGGTGGCGTCACGGCGCCGGGTCGGCTCGAAGTGGTCGGGCGTGCTCCGCTCGTGCTGCTCGACGGCGCGCACAATGTCGCCGGTGTGCTCGCCCTGGCCGCCGCGCTGGTCGAGCTCCACCCGGCCGGCGGTGCAGTGGCGGTGGTGGGGATGCTGCATGGACGCGACCCCAGAGCAATGTTGGAGGCGCTGGCCGCCGGGGGCGTGGACGTCGTGGTCACTTGCACCGCACCGTCGCCGAGAGCGGTGCCGTCGGCGACCATCGCCGAAGCGGGGCGTGCCGTGGGCCTCACCACCGTGGCCGCTCAAGCGGTGGACGACGCCCTCACCTTGGCCCGGGCTCGCGTGCAGCGCGACGGCTTGCTATTGATCACCGGGTCGCTGTACGTGGTGGCCGAGGCGCGCCGGCGCCTCGCGAATGGGTCGTCTTCCTACGGGGCGGGTAGCCTCGGCGGGCCATGAACCGAACCCTGGTCATCTGCAAGCCCGATGCCGTCGAGCGCTCGTTGGCCGGCGAGATCCTCGGGCGTCTCGAGCGCAAGGGCCTCCGCCTCGTGGCCGCCTCCCTGCGCCGCATCGACGAGGAGACGGCCGGGCGCCATTACGAGGAGCACCAGGGCAAGCCCTTCTACGGCGACCTGGTGGGATTCATCACACGTTCGCCCTCGTTGGTCCTCGTGGTTGAGGGCCCCCCCGACACCTGGAAGATCGTCCGCACCCTGATGGGCCCGACCGACCCGGCCCAGGCCCCTCCGGGCACGATCCGCGGTGATCTCGGCACTGTGCTCACCGAGAACCTGGTGCACGGGTCAGACTCGGCCGAGGCCGCCGCACGCGAAATCGGCATCTTCTTCCCTGACCTGGCCTGATTTTCGTGCCCGGCCTTGTGCCCCGGCACAGGGCCTCGTAGCCTTGCTCACGAGTCCCAGCCCCGACGGGAGGCCGCCCGACCTTGGCGCCGGCTCCCGTTGCTGACCAAGAGGTGCATCTACGCGTATGGCCGACAATCGATTCTTCCTCCTAGGCCGTGACATGGCCGTCGACCTGGGCACCGCCAACACGCTCGTCTACGTGCGCGGAAGAGGGATCATCCTGAACGAGCCGTCGGTGGTGGCCGTCAACGTCAAAGACGGACGCCCGCTGGCCGTGGGAGCCGAAGCCAAGAGGATGATCGGACGGACCCCGAGTCACATCCAGGCCATCCGCCCTCTGAAGGACGGCGTCATCGCCGACTTCGAGATCTGCGAGAAGATGCTCCGCTACTTCATCCAGCGGGTGCACCAGCGCCGCTTCGCCAAACCCCGCATGGTCATCTGCGTGCCGTCGGGGATCACTGGCGTCGAGCAGCGGGCCGTCATGGAGGCCGCTGAGTACGCCGGTGCTCGCAAGGCCTACATCATCGAGGAGCCCATGGCCGCTGCCATCGGCGCCGGGCTCCCTGTCCACGAGCCGACCGGCAACATGGTGGTCGACATCGGTGGCGGCACCACCGAGGTCGCCGTCATCTCCCTGGGCGGCATAGTGACCAGTCAATCCGTGCGCATCGGCGGCGACGAGCTCGACGAGGCCATCATCGCCTACATCAAGAAGGAGTACAGCCTGGCCCTCGGTGAGCGCACCGCTGAGGAGATCAAGATCGCGCTGGGGTCCGCCTTCCCGCTCGAAGAGGAGCTCCATGCCGAGATCCGCGGTCGGGACCTCGTCACGGGGCTGCCCAAGACGGTGGTGGTCTCGACCCAGGAGATCCGCAAGGCCATCGACGAGCCGGTGTCCGCCATCATCGACGCCGTGAAGGTGACGCTGGACAAGACACCCCCCGAATTGGCCGCTGACATCATGGAGCAGGGGATCGTGCTCACCGGGGGAGGGGCGCTCCTCCACGGCCTTGACGCACGCCTGCAGGACGAGACCGGCATGCCCATCGTGGTGGCCCGGGACCCTCTCAACTGCGTGGCCATCGGCAGCGGCCAGTGCCTCGAGGAGTTCGAGGCCCTGAAGCAGGTCCTGATCACCTCTTCCGCCGGGTGATGTCCCACCACCCCGGGCGCGGCGCCTGAGGAGGAGCCGTGGCCAGGACCCGGCGTGCCCGGCGTTCCCGGCGCCCTCGGCTCACCATTGGACTGCTGATTCTGGCGTCCATCACCGTCATCACCTTGGACTACCGAGGTGATGCCCATGGAGCCATCGGGAGCCTGAAGCGGGTCGCTCACGACGTCTTCTCCCCGGTGCAATCGGCCGTCGACGCCGCGGTACGCCCCATTGGGAGCTTCCTCGCCGGTGCCGTCCACGCCGGCGCCCTCGAGCAGCAGAACGCCAAGCTGCGGGCCGAGCTCGGCGTCGAGCAGCGTCGCCTCCTGGCCCGTGGCGCCGACGCCGCCACTCTGCGCTCGCTGCAGGCTCTCGAGCACCTCAGCTGGGCGGCCGCAGTCACCCAGGTCGACGCTATCCCCAAGGTGGCGGCCCAAGTGGTCGCTCTCAACCCTTCTGACTTTGCCGCCACCGTGCAGCTCGACGTCGGCCGCGCCGAGGGTGTGGATGTCGGAATGCCCGTGGTCGGCGGGGCCGGCTTGGTCGGGCAGGTCATCGACGTGTGGTCGAGCGGCTGCACCGTGCGCATCGTCACCGATGCCCGCTCCGCCGTCGGCGTCCGTTATGGGAACCCGGCCGGCTATGCCCTAATGCAGGGATCGGGTATCGGCGATCCACTGGCCGTGCAGTACATCCAGCCCGGCACGGCCCTTGGGGTGGGTGAGGTCCTCACCACGAGCGGGCTGCAGAACGCGTTGTTCCCTCCGGGGATACCGGTGGCCCGGATAACCTCGTTCTCCTCGACCCCGTCGTCCACGCAGGAGGCGGTGTCGGCCCAACCGGTCGTCGACCTGGCTGCCTTGCAGTACGTGGACGTCTTGCAATGGGAGCCGGCCCCATGAGGCACCCCCCGCCGGGGCCCATGGGAGTCGCCGAGGTGGCTCGCTACAGCCTCCTGGTTTTCAGCGCCCTGGCCCTGCAGCACTCGCTGCTCGATTTCGTGCGCATCAGTGGGGCGCATCCCGACGTGATGCTGCTGTTCCCGGCTGCGGCGGGCTACGTGGGTGGCCCTGAGAGGGGAGCCACTGTGGGCTTCTGCACCGGGTTGGCTGTCGACCTGCTGCTTCCCACCACCTTCGGCTTGTCGGCCCTGGTCGGTTGCCTGGTGGGGTTCGGGACGGGAGCGGCCACGGCCGGCCTGGTGCGCAGCTCCTGGTGGTTGCCGGTGGTGTCGTTCACGGCCGCCACCGTGACCGGGTTGGTCGGCTACGCCGTGCTCGGTGCCGTGCTCGGTGACCCCGCCATGTTGCGCGCCGACCTGGCCTCGGCCCTGGTGGTGGCCACGCCGGCGGCTGCCGTCTTGGCCTTACCGGTGCGCGTTGCGGTGGCGTGGGCCGTGCCGCCGGCGCCACCTTCGGCCACCGCCAACCCGGGTGGAGCCTTCCGATGAGCAAGCGCCGTCGTCGCCTCGCCACTCGGCTGAGACCGGCTGATGCACCCCGACGGCGCACCCGGGCGGGAGGGGGACTGCGCGCCGCCATCCGCCGTCGGCGCCGCTGGTTCAAAGCACCGCGACAGCGCCGCCGCCGGCGACCTCTGGCCGGCGCCGGTGGCCGGCTGCGACAGGCCGTGCGGCCTCTGCGCCTGCGGCACCGGCCATCGACCGGGCGACCGGCCCCGGCGCGCCGACCCCGCCTGCCACGGATCCGCCCCCGGCGCTCAGTGGTCGACCGGGTGCTGCCCAGCGGAGACCCCTCGCCGCCGCGCACGGCCGTCCGCCTGCGCGTCCTCGGCCTGCTGGTGGCGTCGCTGTTCTCGTTGATGTTGATCCGGCTCTGGTACCTGCAGGTCCTGGACTCCTCGGCCTACTCGCGCACCGTCACCGCCAACCAGGTCCGGCCGGTCGAGGTGCCGGCTCCGCGTGGCCTCATCCTGGACCGTACGGGGGCCACCATGGTGGGCGACCAGGTCACCGAGGACATCACGTTGTCGAGGGTGACGGCCCAGCAGCACCCCGGCGTGGTGGCGGCGCTGGCTGCGCTGGTCGGCGTGAGCACCACCCAGATCGAAGCCGATCTGGCCAACCCGCAGTACAGCCTGTACAAGCCGGTGCCCGTTCTTGAGAACGCGCCGACACCGGATGTGCTCTACATCGGTGAGCACGCCGCGCAGTTCCCCGGAGTGAGCGTCGTGGCCGACACGAATCGCACGTACCCAATGGGCAATACCGGCGCCCAGGTGCTCGGGTATATGGGCCAGATCCAGAAGTTGCAACCGGGCTACCAGTTGGGTGACCTGGTCGGGTTGAGCGGGCTCGAGCGTCAGTACCAAGCTCCGCTGCGCGGGGCCCCGGGCATCGACCGGGTCGAGGTGGACGCCCAGGGCGACGTGGTAGGCAACCTGGGCGAGACGCCGCCGACCCCCGGGCAGGATCTGGTGACCAATGTGGATGCCGGGTTGCAGCAGACCCTTCAGCAGGCACTGGACCAGGAGATCACGTCCCTGCACGGGGCCTCCAAGGGCGGTGCGGCGGTGGCCCTCGACCCCCAGACCGGCGCCGTGCTGGCGCTGGTGTCGGCCCCGTCCTATGACCCCACGTGGTGGACCCCGAACGGGATCACCACGGTGCACTACAACCAGCTCCTTCAAAGCGGTGCCCTCAACGACAACGCCATTCAGGGTCTCTACACCCCGGGCTCCACTTTCAAGCTGGCCACGGCCACGGCTGCCTTGGAGACCGGGCTCATCAGCCCCAGCTACACCTTCGACGACACGGGTTCGTACACCATACCGGGGTGCGCATCGGGCGGTTCGGGTTGCGCCACCTACCACGACAACGAAGGCGAAGCGGCCGGCGTCATCAACGTGTCGCAAGCGATCACCGTGTCCAGCGACATCTTCTTCTACAACCTTGGTGTCCAGTTCTGGGACTACCGGGTCCGCTATGGCCAGACGCCGATCCAGGACGTGGCCACCAATCAGTACGGGTATGGGGCCGTGAGCGGCATCGACCTTCCTGACGAGACGAACTTCGCCCGGGTGGACTCGCCGGCGGTGGTGAAGAAGGAGCACGAGCAGTACCCCCGCGCATACCCCAACTCGGGATGGTTCACCGGTAACAACCTCGAGATGGCCTTCGGCCAGGGCGGGACCGTGATCACCCCAATCGAGCAGGCCGTGGCCTACGCCACCTTCGCCAACGGGGGGACCCGCTACGCACCGGAGATCGCCGCCGGCTTCGTCGACGCCAAGGGGGACTTGAAGCAACGCATCATGCCCAAGGTCACCGGCCACGTGTCCCTGTCGGCGGCCGAGTACCAGGCGATGCTGGCCGGGTTCGAAGGCGTCGTGCAGAACCCCAAGGGCACCGCCTACGGAACCTTCGCCGGGTTCCCCCTGGGCACCTTCCCGCTGGCCGGCAAAACCGGCACCGCCACCACCAACGAGCAGCAACCCAACTCCTGGTTCGTGGCCTGGGGCCCGCTGCCGAACCCGCAGTACGTGATAGCCGTGGTGATCCAAGGTGGTGGGTACGGCTCTTCGGCCGCCGGCCCGGTCGTCCGCCAGGGATTCGACTACCTGGTGGCCCACCCGGAGGCGCCCGTCCGCCTGGCTGCCCCACCGGCCACCACGTCGCCGTGCCCTGGCGGTGCCCCTGTGGCGGGTTCGGGCTCGACCCCATCCTCGACGAGCACCTCGACCACGACCACCGGCCACGGGGGCACCGCCACGACCACCTCGCCCTGCTCCCCACCCGGAGCCTCCGCATCGGCGGCGCCGAGGGGCCGCCCACGTACCGTGACCAGCAGGTCAGCCGACCGGCGGTCCCGGCCTCCTCCCGGGCGGCCCTAGACTCGGCCGGCACATGACCTCCCTTTGGCCGCGGATCGAGCCGCTCCTGGCCAGGGTCGCGAAACCGGCCCGCTACATCGGCGGTGAGCTAGGAGCCCGCCGTCCCGCTGGCGGGCCCGACACCGTGGCCTGGCTGCTGCTCTACCCCGACACCTACGAGATCGGCCTGCCCAACCAGGGCCTGCAGATCCTCTACGAGATTCTGAACGAGCGTCCTGACGCCTCGGCCGAGCGCGCCTACGCGCCGTGGACCGACATGGAAGCCGAGATGCGCGCCGCCGGGGTCCCGTTGTTCTCGATCGAGACCGACCGTCCGGCCGCCGAGTTCGACGTGTTGGCCTTCAACCTGTCGGCCGAGCTCACCTACACGAACCTGCTCAACCTCGTGGACCTGGCCGGCGTGCCGGTCCGGGGCGTTGAGCGAAACGGATCACATCCCCTGGTCATCGCCGGCGGACACTGCGCGTTCAACCCTGAGCCCCTGGCCGACTTCGTCGACGTCTTCGTCCTCGGCGACGGTGAGGAGATCGTGGGCGAGATCACCGAGGTGGTGGCCGAGGGCCGCCGACGCGGCGACGATCGGCACAGCGTGCTGCGGGCCCTCGCCGCCGTACCCGGCGCCTACGTGCCGTGGTGCTATGAGGCCCAGTTCTCCGACGGGCGGCTCACGGCCGTGGTGCCCCGCTTTCCCGAGACCCCGGCTCGAGTGGAGAAGCGGGTGGTCGCCGACCTCGGCGCGTGGCCCTATCCGAAGACCCAGCTCGTCCCCCTGATCGAGGTGGTCCACGACCGGCTGAACGTCGAGGTGTTCCGGGGCTGCACCCGGGGGTGCCGGTTCTGCCAGGCCGGCATGATCACCCGGCCGGTGCGCGAGCGCCCGGCCGATCAGGTGAGCAGGATGGTCCGCCAAGGCCTGGACCGCACCGGCTACGACGAGGTGGCGCTGACATCGCTGTCCACAGCCGACTTCTCGGGGATCGACCGCACCGTCAGCTCCATCATCAATGACCCGGAGTGCTCCGGCCAGGTTTCGGTGAGCCTCCCCAGTCTTCGCGTCGATGCCTTCACTGTGGGCCTGGCGGCGGAGATCCAGAAGGTGCGCCGCACGGGACTGACCTTCGCCCCCGAGGGTGGTACGTGGCGGATGCGCCAGGTCATCAACAAGCTGATCAGCGAAGAGGACCTGTATGCCGCTGTGGACGCCGCCTTCGCCCAAGGCTGGCGCCGGATCAAGCTGTACTTCCTGATCGGGCTGCCCACCGAGACCGACGAGGACGTGCTCGGCATCGTGGACCTGGCCCGTGCCTGCGCCGAGATCGGTCGTCGTCATCAGCCCAGCGTCACCGTGACGGCGTCGGTGGGGGGTTTCGTCCCCAAGGCGCAGACCCCGTTCCAGTGGTTCGGCCAGAACACGACCGAAGAGCTTCGGCGCAAGGTCGGGTTGCTCAAGGACGCGGCACGACGCGTGCGGGGGCTGACGCTTCGCTGGCACGACCCGGAAGCCACCACGGCCGAGGGTCTGGTGAGCCGCGGTGACCGCCGCATGGGTGCCGTCATCGAGCGGGTGTGGCGGGCCGGCGGCACGTTCCAGGAATGGTCCGAGCACTTCGACCTGAGCTTGTGGTCGGCCGCCTTGGAGGCCGAGGGCCTGCGGGTTGATGACACCGCCTACCGCCACCGGGCGGCTGACGAGGTGCTGCCGTGGGACCACCTGTCGGCTGGATTGCACCGTGACTTCCTTTGGCAGGACTGGCAGGACGCCCTGGCCGAGCACGGGCTCGAGGACTGCCGGTGGACGCCGTGTTACGACTGTGGTGCGTGCACCGGCTTGGGCGTGGAGCACGTGGTGGCTTCAGCCGTCCCTCCGGCCGGGGGGAGCCAGGGGACGGGCCAGGACTTGTCTGGGGCCGGCTTGGTGCCCGTCACGCTTCTGTCGCGCCCACCGGCACTGGCCGGAGCGGGGGAATCCGCCTCATGAGGGTGCGCCTGCGGTTCTCCAAGCTCGGCCGGTTGCGCTGGACCAGCCACCGCGACGTGGCCCGTATCTGGGAGCGAGCCCTGCGCCGGGCCCAGCTGCAGGTGGCCTACACCGGGGGGTTCTCGCCCCGTCCCCAAATCAGCTTCGGGCTGGCTCTGCCGACCGGCTGCGAGTCCACTTCCGAATACCTCGACGTGGCTTTCGACGGTGAGGTCAGGCCCGAGGAACTGGCCGCCCAATTGAGCCCGGTACTGCCCGAGGGGATCACGGTGCTGGCCGCCGGCGAAGTGGAGCCCGGGGCGGCCTCCTTGCAACAGGACGTCAGCGCCTGCAGCTGGGTGATCGACGTGCCGGCCGTGTCCACCATCGACCTCGACCGGGCGGTGGCGGCCACCATGGCGGCTGCCACGTTGCCCGTCCGCCGCGAGCGCAAAGGGCGCCATGAAACCGACGACCTACGCCCGTCACTGCTGGCTCTCGCTGTGACCGACGCTCCGGTGGGCGACAACGGCGGCGGCAGCAGGCTCCTGGCCGATCTGGCCACCCGGCCCCGGGGCGTACGTCCCTCCGAGCTGGCCGAGGCACTGGCCGTAGAGCTCGGGCCGGCCCGCAGAACACACCAATGGATCGAGCGCGACGGCTCCCGTCGGGAGCCTCTTGTCGCGGGTGCCGACGACGTCGCCCCCGCTATGGGTCGCGCCTCGTGAGAAGTTCGAGAAGGGATCTCCCCAATGTCCGATATGAGCGCCGGGTCCCCGGCGGCGGAGCCAGGCGGCCCCGCCCCGGCCCCCACGTCCTCCCCCGAGCCAGCCGATGCGCCGGCATCGGCACCGAACGCCCCCAGCACCTCTGCTGAGGCGCCCAGCCACGAGTTGACCACCCCGGCGGCCAACGGGTCGGCCGTGAGCCCGTCGGCGGCACGACGGCGCCGACGGCGCCGCCCGGCCGGCGAGGCCGCCTCTACCAGCGCTCCGCCCGCCCCCTCCGGCGCGTCTAGTGGCTCGGCTGCCGTAGGGTCGGCCACGTCCTCGCGCCCCCGCATAGGCGACACCCGACCGGCCCCGCCGGTGCCACGTCCGGCTCCGCCCCCCGCACCTGCTGCCGTGCGTACCACCCCCACCTCGCCCGCGGTGCCGGCACCGGACTCCGCCTCGCTCGATTCGGCCGCCGGCGCAGACGAGGACACCGAGGGAGCCAGGGGCTCTGGCCGGTCACGCCGTCGCAGCGGCCGAGAGCGCCGAGGCCGCCCGGTGGGCCGCTACCTCATGTGCGTCCATGTGCGGCCGCACGCCACCCAGATCGCCGTTCTCGAGGGCCGGACCCTGGTCGAGCACTACGTGTCCCGGGTGTCCGACGATGCCACCCAGATCGACGGCAACATCTACCGGGGCCGGGTCCAGAACGTCCTGCCCGGCATGGAGGCGGCCTTCATCGACATCGGCACCCCCAAGAACGCCGTGCTCTACCGCGGCGACGTCCGTTACGACCGCGACGACATCGAGTCACCGACCGGGGCCTCACCGAGGATCGAGGAGATGCTGCGCCCGGGCCAGACAATCTTGTGCCAGGTCACCAAGAACCCCATCGGGGCCAAGGGGGCTCGGCTGACCCAAGAGGTCTCGCTGCCCGGCCGGTTCGTGGTCATGGTGCCGAACTCCACGGCCTTCGGCATCTCCAAACGACTGGAAGACGTCGAGCGGCGCCGGCTCAGGCGCATCGTCGACGAAGTGCGTCCCTCGGGGCACGGTCTCATCGTCCGCACCGCCGCCGAGGGGGCCAGTCAGGATGAGTTGGGTCTCGACGTCCGGCGCCTGGTCGGGCAATGGGGGGCCATCGAAACTGAGGCGGCCCGGTCGACTGCTCCGGGACTGCTTTATCGCGAGCCGGATCTGGCCGTGCGGATCGTGCGAGAGGAATTCAACCGTGACTACCGCGGTGTGGTGATCGACGATCCGGAGCTCTTCGCCCAGGTCCGGGAGTACGTGGCCCAGGTGAATCCCGAATTGGTCGATCGGGTCGAGCTCTACGACCCCGTCGCCGAAGGGCTTCCCATCTTCGAGCGTTTCCACGTCCACGAGCAGTTGCACAAGGCGCTCGACCGCAAGGTGTGGCTGCCGTCGGGTGGCTCGCTCATCATCGAGCGCACCGAAGCCCTTACGGTGATCGACGTCAACACGGGCAAGAACGTGGGCAAGTCGAACCTGGAGGAGACCGTCTACCGCAACAATCTCGAAGCGGCCGACGAGATTGCCCGCCAGCTCAGGCTGCGCGACATCGGCGGCATCATCGTGATCGACTTCATCGACATGGAGATCCGTGACAACCGGGATAAGGTGGCTTCGGCCCTGCGGTCGGCCCTGGCCCGGGACAAGACCAGGACCCAGGTCTTCGACATCTCGGAGCTCGGGCTGGTGGAGATGACCCGCAAGCGCGTCTCCGAGGGGCTGGTCGAGTCCCTTTCCAGCACCTGTGCCGTATGCGAGGGCCGCGGAATCGTCCTGGACGAGACCCTGTTGTAAGATGGCTCCCCTATGTACGCGGTGATCCGGTCCGGAGGAAAGCAAGAACGCGTCGTCGAGGGCCAGCAGCTCCGCGTCGAGCTGCTCGGTGTGGGCGACGGTCAACAGGTCGAGCTGGCGCCGGTCCTGGTGGTCGATGGTGACCGTGTGCTGGCCACCCCCCAGGACCTCTCCGGGGTGGTCGTGTCGGCCCGGGTGGTGGGGGAGGAGAAGGGCCCCAAGATCCGGGGGTTCACCTACGCCGCCAAGACCCGCCACCGTCGCCGGTGGGGTCACCGCCAGCACTACAGCACCATCGAGATCACGTCGATCATGGTGCCCGCGGCCCGCTAGGCCACGGGCTCGAGGAGGTTCCGACATGTCCAAGACCAAGGGCGGCGGCTCGACCCGCAACGGCCGTGACTCGCAGGCCCAGCGCCTGGGCGTGAAGATCTTCGACGGCACAACGGTTCCGGCCGGGGCCATAATCGTCCGCCAGCGAGGCACCCGGTTCCACCCGGGCGAGAACGTGGGACGTGGGGGCGACGACACGTTGTTCGCCACCGCCGCCGGCGTGGTGAAGTTCGGCACCCGCAAGGGCCGTCGCCTCGTCGACGTCCGTCGCGACGCCTGAGGCCCTTAGGCCCGGCCGGCGACGCCCGGCGCGGGCCCGACCGTAGGATCGGGCGCGTGTCCAGCAGCTTCGTCGACGAAGCCCAGATCCATGTCAAGGCGGGCGACGGCGGTGCCGGAGCCGTGTCCTTTCGCCGTGAAGCGCATGTGTCGCGCGGGGGCCCTGACGGGGGAGACGGCGGTGGCGGCGGGGACGTGTGGCTGGTTGCATCCACCAATCAGGCCTCGCTGCTCGGGTTCCGCGA
Organism: Acidimicrobiales bacterium; assembly: GCA_035531775.1. Taxonomy (GTDB): domain Bacteria; phylum Actinomycetota; class Acidimicrobiia; order Acidimicrobiales; family UBA8190; genus DATKSG01. Next base: position 55,602 of record DATKSG010000028.1, read on the forward strand.
CCATCCCCATCGCCGGGCCGATAGCGGCGTGCACGGACAGGGCAAGCAGCGCCACGGCGCCGCCGGTGCCGACCTGGAGGTCTCGGTGCCGGTCGGAACCATCGTCCGCGGTCCCAGTGGGTCCATCGTGGCCGACTTGGCCGAAGCCGGTGACCGCTTGCTGGCGGCGGAAGGCGGACGCGGCGGGCGGGGCAACGCCCGTTTCCTGAGCAACCGCCGTCGGGCCCCGGCCTTTGCCGAGCAGGGCGAGGCGGGCGAGGAGAGCTGGCTGGACCTCGAGCTCAAGCTCCTGGCCGACGTGGCACTGGTCGGCTTCCCCAATGCCGGCAAGAGCACCTTGATCTCCCGGGTCTCCGCGGCACGTCCCAAGATCGCCGACTATCCCTTCACCACGTTGGAGCCTCACCTGGGCGTGGTGCGCTTCGGAAAGGCCGGGTCAGAGACCGAGTTCGTCATGGCCGACATCCCGGGTCTGGTCGAGGGGGCGGCCGAGGGCAGGGGGCTCGGCCACCAGTTCCTCCGTCATGTCGAGCGTGCCCGGGTCCTGCTGGTGATGCTGGACCTGGCCTCGGCCGACGGTCGGCCCCCCGAAGCCCAAGAGCGCATCCTGCTCGACGAGCTCGGCCGGTACCGGCCCGAGCTGCTCGAGCGGCCGCGGGTGACGGTGGGATCCAAAGCTGACGTGGCGGTGGCCCCGTGGACAGGTGGCGCCCGGCTCCCGGTGTCGGCCGCCACCGGTAATGGGCTCGACGACCTGCTGCGCCGGCTGGCCCTGGCGGTGGACCAGGCCCGCCGGGCCGAGCCTGCCCCCGAGGGCACCGCAGTCGTGCACCGGCCGGTAGGTGATGCCGTCGAGGTGACCAGGGCCGACGACGGCTCCTTCGTCGTGCTCGGACGCGCCGCGCTGCGCGCCGTGGCCTTGTCCGACCTGACCGACGACGATGCCCTGGACTACGTGCAGGACCGGCTGCGACGCCTCGGTGTCGAGCGGGCCCTGGTACGCGCTGGCGTGCGCGAAGGTGACATAGTGCACCTCGGTGGTCTGACCTTCTCTTACCACGCCAACGATCCCGCGCTCGGGGCGGCCGGAGTGGCCGGCGCAGGCCCGACACCCCGGCGCACCGCTTCCTCGAGGCGCTCTGGGCGCCGTCGGGGCGCCGGGTGACGGTGTCGGGGACAGAGCCGGTGCCGCCCGCGGCCCGCACGGTGGTGGTGAAGATCGGCTCGTCGTCGGTGACCGACGCTGCCGGCGTCCACATCGAGGCGGTGGACCGGTTGTGCCACCAGGTGGGGGAATTGCGCGCCGAGGGACACAGCGTCGTGTTGGTGAGCTCGGGCGCTATCGCTGCCGGGTGGGCAGCCCTGGGCGGGGGCGCCCGACCCACCGATCTGGCCACGCTGCAGGCGGTGTCAGCGGTTGGCCAGCACCGGCTGATGCGGGTGTACGACGATGCCCTCGGTCGCCTGGGACTGCACGTGGGGCAGGTGCTGCTGGCGCCGCTCGACTTCGTCCATCGTCAGCAGTACCTCCATGCCCGCCAGACGTTGGCGCGCCTGCTGGAATTGGGGGTGGTGCCCGTCGTCAACGAGAACGACGCCACCTCTGACGACGAGATCCGGTTCGGTGACAACGACCGCCTGGCCGCCCTGGTGGCCCATCTGGTGGCGGCCGACCTGCTCGTGCTGCTGACCGATACCGCCGGCCTGCTGACTGCCGATCCGCGAACGGGCGCCGAGGCATCGCTTATCGAGGAGGTGGTCGAGATCGACCACGAGCTCGAGGCGCTGGCCGGCGGGGCCGGCAGCGCCGTCGGTAGCGGGGGCATGGCCTCCAAGCTGGCGGCGGCCAAGATCGCCGCCTGGTCGGGGGTGCCCACCGTCATCGCCGATGCCGGCCGCCCGGGGGTTCTGCTGGCGGCGTTGCGAAACGAAGCCGGCACCGGCACCATCTTCCGGCCTCGAGCCAAGCGCTTGCCGGCGCGTAAACTGTGGATCGCCTTCGCCGTGGCCTCGTCCGGCACGTTGCGGGTCGATGAGGGTGCCCGGCGGGCCCTGGTCGAGGCGGAAGCGTCGTTGCTGCCGGCCGGCATCGTCGAGGTGATCGGTCGCTTCGACGTCGACGCCGCCGTGGAGATCGCCGGCCTCGACGGGACCGTGTTCGCCAAAGGCCTGGTGCGACACCCCTCGGATCGGATCACGGCCTGGGCCGGGCGGCGAAGCGGCGAGCTCCCCGACGGGGTCGCCCACGAGGTTGTCCATCGTGACGACCTGGTGGTGCTGGGTTGAGCGGGGGGTAGCCTGAGCCATGGCTTTGCCCCCCCTGTCAGAGTTGGCCGCCCGGGCCCAGGCTGCCCGTCGGGCCGTGGCCGGCGCCGGCACGGCGGCCAAGGACAGCGCCCTGCACCTGGCCGCCGAGCTTCTTGAACAGCGCAGCGCCGAGATCACCAGCGCCAATGCAGCCGACCTCGACCGGGCCCGCGCTGAAGGGGCCACGCCCACCCAAATGGACCGCTTGGCCCTGACCGACCAGCGCATCGGCGCCATGGCCGACGGCCTGCGCCAGGTGGCCGCGCTGCCCGACCCGGTGGGCGAGGTGGTCGAGGGCGGCGTACGGCCCAACGGGTTGCGAGTGGAACGGGTCCGGGTGCCGCTCGGGATCATCGGCATCATCTACGAGAACCGCCCCAACGTGACCAGCGATGCGGCGGCCTTGTGTCTCAAATCCGGGAACGTGACCATGCTGCGGGGCTCGTCCACCGCCATCGACTCGAACCGGGCGGTGGTGAGCTGCCTTCGCCAAGCGCTGGCCAAGACCGGGCTCCCCGAGGACGGCGTCATCCTGGTGGAGCACACCGACCGTGCCACGGCGGTGGAGTTCATGCAGCTCAGAGGGGTGCTCGACTGCCTCATCCCCCGCGGTGGGCACTCGCTCATCGCCACCATCCTGGAGCACGCCACCGTGCCTACGGTGATCGACGGCGACGGCAACTGCCACGTCTATGTCGACCGGTCGGCCGACCTAGACATGGCTATCTCCATCATCGTCAACGCCAAGGTGCAACGACCCGGTGTCTGCAATGCCGCCGAGACACTCCTCGTGCACCGCGCTGTGGCCGAGCAGTTCCTGCCCATGGCGGCCGAGGCACTGGCCGGCGTGGAGCTGGTGGGTGACGAGGCCACCCGAGTGATCTTGCCGGCCGTGGCGGCGGCGTCAGACGAGGACTTCGCCACTGAGTTTCTCGACCTCAAGCTGGCCGTCGGGGTGGTGGACGACCTCGACGCCGCCGTCGACCACATCGGCCGCTTCGGATCAGGGCACTCCGAGGCCATCGTCACCAGTGACTTGGCGAGCGCCGACCGGTTCTGCCGCCAGGTCGACGCCGCTGCCGTGGTTGTGAACGCCTCCACACGCTTCATTGACGGCGGTGAATTGGGCCTTGGGGCGGAGATAGGCATCTCGACCCAGAAGCTGCACGCCCGTGGTCCTATGGGGCTGCGTGACCTCACGTGCGTCAAGTACGTCGTCCGCGGCGAGGGACAGGTGCGGGGGTGACCGCCGGCGAAGGGCAACCCCGCACCGAGGGCGTACCGTCGCCCTTGGGCTTTCCCGATCCGGGGCCGGCGCGCTTCGATTCCGTCGCCGACGTCCGTGAGCGACTCAGTGCCGCGGGTTACCTCGCCGACGACGGCATCGCCGGCGTAGTCCACCTGGCTGACCGCCTGGCCAAGCCGGTGCTGGTGGAGGGCCCGGCCGGCACCGGTAAGACCGAGTTGGCCAAGTCGGTGGCGCGGGTCACCAACAGCCGCCTCATCCGGCTGCAGTGCTACGAGGGCCTTGACGAGTCCAAAGCCCTCTACGAGTGGAACTACAAGAAGCAGCTCCTTCGGATCCAAGCCCAGCAGGTGGTGGATGACGAAGACTCTCCGGGCGGGCACGGCTCAGGAGAGCCCCGTAGCTGGCGTGCACTCGAGGAGGACATCTTCTCTGAGGAGTTCCTCCTCACCAGGCCCCTGCTCGAAGCCATCCGCTCCCAGGAGTCGGTCGTACTCCTGGTGGACGAAGTAGACCGGGTCGAGCTCGAAACCGAGGCCTTGCTGCTCGAGGTCCTCTCCGAATACCAGGTCTCGATCCCCGAGCTCGGCACGGTCAAGGCGGATCGCATCCCAATGGTGTTCCTCACGTCGAACAACACGCGCGAACTCTCCGAAGCGCTCAAGCGCCGGTGCCTGTACCTCCACCTCGATTATCCCTCCCTCGAGCGGGAGCGAGCCATCGTCTCGACCCGTGTGCCGGGCATCACCGAAGAACTGGCTGACCAGGTGGCCCGAATAGTTCGGTCACTGCGGACGCTCGAGCTCAAGAAATATCCTTCGGTGTCCGAAACGCTCGACTGGGCCAGGACCCTGGTCGTCCTCGGCGTCGAGTCGATCGATGCCGAGCAGGCCAAGTCGACCTTGCACGTCCTGCTCAAGTACCGCAGCGACCTCGAACGCGCCGCCAAGGAGCTGGCCGGCGTGGACGAGGCCAAGACCTGACACACCGGCGTGCTCGACGTAATCACCGGTTTTGTCGGTGAGCTCCGGTCCGCCGGCCTTCCGGTGTCGCTGACCGAGGCCATTGACGCCTCTGAGGCCATTCGCCACATCCCGCTCGAAGACCGCGATGCGCTCAAGTACGCATTGGCCGCCACCCTGGTCAAGTCGTCGGCCCACTGGAAAGCCTTTGAGACGGCCTTCGAGGTTTATTTCTCGATGCGGGGCCCTCAGTTCGACATCGACGAGCTCGACGCCAGATCAGACACCGAGTCGTCGGACACCGAGGCCGACCAGCCCGGTCGAGGGGCAGGGCGCGGACAAGGCAGCGGCGGGGGAGAGGCGCTGTCACCCGAGGAGCTGGCCGAGATGCTGTTCCGGGCCTTGCTGGCCGCCAACGACGCCCAGGTGGCGGCCTTGGCCCGCCAGGCGGTGACGCGGTACGCCGGCATGGAGCCCGGGCGACCGGTGGGCGGCACGTACTACCTGTACCGCACGCTCAGGAACCTCGATCTGCAGGGACTCCTGGAACGCCTGCTCGACGCGGCGCGGTCCCAAGCCGGAGAGGGCAACACCACGCCCCTCGAGGAGCGCTTGGCTCGTGACGAGTTCCAGGCCCGGTTGGAGCGGCTGCGCAAGGAGATCGAGGACGAGATCCGCCGCCGGCTGGTGGCCGACCGGGGGACCGAGGCGCTGGCCCGTTCGCTTCGCAAGCCGCTGCCCGAGGACGTCGATTTCATGCACGCCACCAGGGAGGAGCTGGTGGCTCTTCGTCGAGCCATCCAACCGCTCACCCGCAAGCTGGCGGTGCGATTAGCCCGCAAGCGGCGCCACGGTCGCAAGGGGGCCCTGGACTTCCGCTCCACGGTGAGGCACTCCCTTTCGACCGGGGGAGTGCCGGTGGACCCCAAGTTCCGCTACCCCCGCCCGGCCAAGCCCGAGATCTTCGTAATCGCCGATATCTCAGGATCGGTGGCCTCCTTCGCTCGGTTCACCCTGCATATGGTGTACGCCATCAGCGCGCAGTTCTCGAAGGTACGCAGCTTCGTGTTCATCGACGGCATCGACGAAGTCACCCGCTTCTTCGAAGGGGTGGAGGACGTGGCGCAGGCCGTAACCCGGATCAACACCGAAGCCGATGTGGTATGGGTCGACGGGCACTCGGACTACGGCCACGCGTTCTCTGTCTTCTGGGAACGCTGGGGTGAGGAGATCACGCCCCGCACGAGTGTGCTGCTGCTGGGCGACGCCCGCAACAACTATCACGCCAGCCAAGCCTGGGTGGTGCAGGAGATAAGCCGGCGGGCGAGACACGTCTACTGGCTTAATCCCGAGCCGCGCTCGTACTGGGGCACCGGGGACTCGATCCTCGGGGAGTACGCCACGTTCTGCGATCACGTCTTCGAGTGCCGCAACCTCCGCCAACTCGAGCACTTTGTTTCGGAGCTCGGTTGAGTGCCTTTCCCTCGGTTCCCGCCGGCGTCCGCACGGTGGGCACCGACACTGCCGATTCCACCCGCCTTGTGTTGGTCCGCCACGGGGAAGCCAAGTGCAACGTGGATGGGGTGGTGGGTGGCCCTCGCGGTTGTCGCGGCCTGTCGCCGGTCGGGGCCCGCCAAGCCGATGCCCTGGCCCTGCGGCTGGCGGCCACGGGCGAGCTGGCCGGGGCCTCGGCCCTCTACGCCAGCGTGCTCCAGCGGGCCCTCGACACGGCCGATGCCATCGCCCGGTGGGTTGGCGGGGGCATGACACCGGTGGCCGACTGCGCTTTGTGCGAGCTGCACCCCGGCGACGCCGATGGGCTCACCTGGGCGGAGTTCAGCGAGCGCTATGGGGAGCCCGATTGGGACGCCGACCCCGGCACCCCGCTGGCGCCCGGCGGCGAAAGCTGGAGCTCATTCGTGCAGCGCGCCCACCGGGCCCTGGTCGAGCTGGCCGCCCGCCACCAGGGCTCCACGGTAGTGGTCGTGTGCCATGCCGGAGTGGTGGAGTCGGCCATGCTCCGCTTCCTCCCGCTCGCCAGCGGGGAAGCGCGCCTGGGCCTTCGCACTGCCCACACTTCCATCACCGAGTTCGAGACCACCGACGGCGGGTGGCGGCTCCTGCGCTACAACGACGCCGCCCATCTCCAGGGCAGCGTGGACCAGCCTCAACAGGCGTAGTCGCCGTCGACCGACTGGCCGTTGCTCTGGGTGGCGGCGTTGTCGCTGTACTGCGTCAGCCATACCGGGCCGGTGGGAAGCGTGTCGTGGTTGGCGGCGGCATAGGAACCGATGTTCTGACAGTTGTAGGGGCCGCCCTGCCCCGAGTACCACGCCACCCATACCGGCACCGCCGGTTGGTACGAACCCACGATGATGTCCCACGTGTCAGGGCTCGTGTAGACCCCGACGTTGTTGATGCCCTTGTCGCGTAAGCCGTTGATGGCTCCTTGCACCACCTGGGCGTTCTCGGCCACATTGGAGGACCAGTAGTCGGTGGCGTCTTCCACGTCGAGCCACCACGTCACAAAGGGGTTTACCCCGTTTGTGTTTGCATAGTTGAACCCGTACAGGGCGGCGGCGTAGCCGAAGTTGCACGCTGGATCGTTGTTGCAGCCCGGTTCGCTGGCCTGGGATTGCCCATAGTCAAGGAAGATGTACAGGTCGAGGCCGGCTCCGGCCCATTGTGCCTCTTGCACGATGCAGGGATTGGCCGCCGAGCCGGCCAGCCCGGTGGCCTGCACCACTCCGATGGTGTGACCGCTGGGCAGCGTCATCGAGCATTGTGGCGGGTTGTCGTTGAAGACGGACACGTCATAGCCGTACGAACCTGACGGGTAGATCCCGTTCCCGTTGGCGTCGCCATTGCCGGGGCCTTCGGCCATCCCCACCACGGGGGCGGCCAATTGCTGAGGGGTCGATCCGAAGTACCCGCCGTCGCCGAAGGCGGTGACCGCCCCGTTGGTGTCGGTGGTCCAGTAGCCGCCCGCATCGGCGGCCGCCATGGTGGCGATGGGGCGCGATAGGTCGTGTCCCCCGAGGGACCCCTGGTACTGGGCATCGCCGAAGGAGAAGATCCCCCCGTCCGATGCCACCAGCCAGTATCCGCCGATGTCGGGCGCCGCCGCCCCCACGATGGGCGCATTCAAGGTCGATCCCCCCATCGAGCCGTGGAAGGGAGCGTCGCCGAAGGAGAAGATCCCCCCATCGGAGGCGAATAGCCAGTACCCCTTGCCGTCGGGCGTGGCCGCCATGGCCATCACCGGCTGGTTCAGGTGAGTGCCCCCCATCGAGCCGTAGAAGGGAGCGCCGAAGGAGAAGATCCCCCCGTCCGATGCCACCAGCCAGTATCCACCGGTCACGGGGTCGGTGGCCATGGCCATCACCGGCTGGTTCAGGTGAGTGCCCCCCATCGAGCCGTGGAAGGCGGCATCGCCGAAGGAGAAGATCCCCCCGTCGGAGGCCACCGTCCAGTACCCCTTGCCATCGGGCGTGGCGGCCATGGCCACCATAGGCTTGTTGAGGCGCTTACCGCCCATGGACCCGTAGAAGGGAAGCCCACCGAAAGCGAAGATCCCGCCGTCGGTGGCCACCAGCCAGTAGCCGGGGATGACCTTCGGCTTCGTCGGGGTGGAGGTCGTGGTGGTCGACGACGTCGACGTGGTACTTGACGTCGTGGTGGTGGCAGCGTCAGCCGCCCGGCCCCCGTGGGACGCCACCACGGGGACGACGACCAGCAGGGCCACGATCAGGGTAAGGGCCGCTCGGTGCGTCAAAAGGCGCGGTGGGAAGAGCGGCGGGGAGTTCATGACGAAGCGCCATTGTCGTGCACATAGGCACCACGGGGCAATCACCCCCCTGCCCGGCGCCCTCACCAGGCGCGACGCGCACACCGGGGGCAACTGCCCGTGCCACTAGGCCCGCAGTAGCTCCGCCACCCGGAAGGCCAGGTCGATGGACTGGCGCGCATTGAGCCTCGGATCGCACATGGTGGTGTACCGCTCGTCGAGTTGGTGCTCGAGGATGTCGCCGAAGCCGCCGAGGCACTCGGTGACGTCGTCGCCTGTGAGCTCGACGTGCACACCTCCGGGCCAAGTGCCGATCTGGCGATGGGCTTCGAAGAAACCCCGGATCTCAGCCAGGATGTCGTCGAATCGCCTGGTCTTGCGCCCACCGTTGCTGAGGAACGTGTTGCCGTGCATCGGGTCACAAGCCCACACCACCGGGTGCCCCTCGTCTCGGACCGCTTCGAGCAGGGGAGGCAAGGTGTCGGTCACTTGGGCCGCTCCCATGCGGGTGATGAGGGTGAGCCGGCCCGGCAATCGGTCAGGGTTGAGCTTGCGGCATAACGAGAGCAACTCCGAGGAGCTGACGGTGGGCCCCACCTTCAACCCGACGGGATTGTGGATCCCCGACAGGAACTCGATATGGGCACCTTGGAGCTGGCGTGTCCGCTCGCCGACCCACAGCATGTGGGCTGAGCAGTCGTAGTGGTCGCCGGTGAGCGAGTCGACCCGGGTGAGGGCCTCCTCGTACCCGAGAATGAGAGCTTCGTGCGAGGTGAAGTAGTCCACCTGGTGCAATGACGTCTCTGTCGCAAGTTCGATGCCGCAGGCGGCCATGAACCGCAGGGCGCGGTCGATCTCCCCGGCGATCTGCTCGTACCGACGCCCCTCCTCACTTGACGCCACGAACTGTTGGTTCCATTGATGGGCTTGGGACAAGTCGGCGAATCCACCGGTGGTGAACGCCCTCAGGAGGTTGAGCGTGGAGGCCGACTGGTGGTAGGCAGCCACCAGTCGTGTGGGGTCCGGGATCCTGGCTTGGGGGTCAGGGGCGTCGTCGTTGACCATGTGGCCCCTGAAGGAGGCCAGCTCCAGTTCGGCCACCATCTCGGTGGACGCCGATCGGGGCTTGGCGAACTGGCCGGCGATCCGGCCCACCTTCACCACCGGGACCCCGGCTCCATAGGTGAGGACGACCGCCATCTGCAGCACCACGCGGAGCTTGTCCCTGATGTTGTCGGCGCTGAACTCGGCGAAGGATTCGGCGCAGTCCCCGGCCTGCAACAGAAAGGCTCGCCCGGAGGCCACCTCGGCCAGCGAGGCCTGGAGCCGGCGTGCCTCCCCGGCGAAGACCAGTGGGGGCAGGGCGGCGAGCTCCTTGAGTGACCGGTCCAGGGCGGCATCGTCGGGCCACTCCGGCTGCTGCTTCGCCTCCAGCCGGCGCCAGCTCTGTGGCGTCCAGGTACCCATGGTCATGGCCGACAGCGTAAACGGTCGGGCAATAGGCTCCTGCCGTGCACCCTTTCCGCTTCGCCGTGCAGCTCAGCCGGACCGACGACGCGGCCTCGTGGCGCGACCAGGTCAGGAAGGTCGAGGACCTCGGCTACTCAACCGTCTACCTGCCGGACCACTTCGGCGACCAGTTCGCCCCCATGGTGGCGCTGGCCATCGCAGCCGAGGCCACCACCACGCTGCGGGTCGGCACGCTCGTGCTCGGCAACGACTACCGCCACCCGTTGGTGGTGGCCAAGGAGGCAGCCACCCTCGACCTGCTCTCCGAAGGACGCCTCGAGCTCGGCATCGGCGCCGGTTGGAAGAGGTCGGACTACGAGCAGTCGGGCATTGAGCTGGATGAGCCCGCCGTCCGGGTGGACCGGCTCGAGGAATCGATCGACGTGATGAAGGCGCTGTGGACCGGACGTTGCGACCACGCCGGGTCTCACTACACCGTGACCGGTGCCGAGGGAGCGCCGCTGCCGCACCGGGCCGGTGGCCCCTTGTTGCTGGTGGGTGGGGGCAGCCGCCGGGTGTTGTCGGTGGCCGGTCGCCGGGCCGACATCGTCGGTCTCAACCCGCGCTTGACCGAGGGGTTCGTCGGCCCACAGTCGTTGGCGTCGGTGTCCGCCGAACACTATGACCGCCGACTGGAGTGGTCCGCCAGGCCGCCGGTGACCGTTTCGAGGAGATCGAGATCCAGTGCCTCACCTTCGTGGTGCGGGTGGTGCCCAACGGCCGTCAGATCCTGGAAGAGACGGCAGCGCTCTTTGCCATGGACAGTGGTCAAGCAGCGGACGTCCCCATCGCCCTCGTCGGCGACACGCACGAGATCATCGACATCCTGTCGGCCCGCCGCCAGCGATGGGCCATGACGTACTGGGTGGTGCACGAAGCCGAGCTCGAGGCCTTCGCCCCCGTGGTGAGCGCCCTGGCCGGTCGCTGAGCGCGCCGGCTCGTGTCCCAGGGCGACGTGGAACGACGTGGGGAGGGTGGACGCATAGGCATCCTCGGGGGAACGTTCGACCCTGTGCACATCGCCCACCTGGTGGCGGCGGTGGAGGCCCGCACGGCCCTCGGCCTCGACCGTGTGCTGCTGGTGGTGGCCAATGACCCGTGGCAGAAGTCGGCCCGGGTGCCGGTCACGGCGGCCGAGGACCGCTACGCCATGACGGTGGCGGCCGTCCTCGGGGTGGAGGGGGTCGAAGCCAGCCGCCTTGAGATCGACCGGGGCGGCCCGAGCTACAGCATCGACACCGTCGAACACCTGGCCACCGCTTGGCCGGACGACGAGCTGTACCTGATCGTCGGCACCGACGTGGTCGGCGACCTGGGGACATGGCACCGGGTGGAGGACCTGAAGCAGTTGGTGACCCTGGTCATGGTGGAGCGCGCCGGGGTGAGGGCCACCCCCCACCCGGCAGGTTGGCAGGTCCAGCAAGTGGCCATACCCGCCCTCGACATCTCGAGCAGAGATCTCCGACACCGACTGGCCACCGGGGGCAACGTCCGTTTCCTGATCCCCGACGCCGCTATCCGTTGCATCGGCGACCGAGGTCTGTACGCTGAGAGCAGATGACGTCGGTCGACGTGCACACCACCGAAGGAGCGGGTCGCCCCGTGGCAGTGCCGACGACCCCTCAGCCCAGATGTCAGGGTTCCGGCGAAGTCCCCGGACCGGCCCCCCTCTCGGTCTCGGGAGGCCGCTGTTGTTCGCCATGACGGCGGGCACGACAATGGAGGTGCACGTGACGGACCGCGCCGCATGACCGCCGCCGCTGAAAAGGTCCTGACCCCTGCGAGTCGAGTGATCGTTCCCGAAGCTTCGTTGGTGGCGGCCCGGGCCGCTGCCGGCAAGCTGTGCGACTCGACGGTGGTGCTGGCCATGGGCGAGCTGCTCGGCGTCACCGATGCCTTCGTGATCACAAGCGGGCGCAACATAAGGCAGGTGCGGACAATCGTCGACGAGGTAGAGCTCAAGGTGAAGCAAGCGGTGGGCCGGGCGCCGTGGTCGATCGAAGGGCTCCACGACTTGCGCTGGGTGCTCATGGACTACGGAGACTTCCTCGTGCACGTGTTCCACGAAGAGGCCCGTGAGTACTACGACCTGGAGCGCTTGTGGGGCGATGCCGAGCGGGTCTCCTGGGAGGGCGAGGGCTAAGTCGGAGCCAGCGGGGCGAATTGCGACCGGTTGGCCATGGGCACATCGGCGCCGTCGGCCACCGGTACGGCCACCGCTTGGCCGCCGAGCTCGAAGGAGACGCCGGTCACGCCGGCCAGTGCGGTGGCGGTGAATACGATCTGAGCTACCGCTTCGATCTGGGCTTGGCCGACCAATTGGCCGAAGGTCCCCCCGAGGTCCACCGTGGCCACGCCACCGGCGACCGTGGCCGAGACAACCTGGGTCTGAGCCGGGATGGCGCTTTGTAGCCCGTTGGCCGCCTCGGTATTGGTGGGCCCGTCGACCAGGGCACCGAGCACGCCGGACATCGGCGCTGGGAACGGCACGTCGCGCCCCACCGCCACCAGGTGGCCCGAGGGCCCGAGCAGATAGACCTGGACCGTCACCTCGACGGGGGCCGGCGCGGCCGCCGTCGTCGATGTGGTGGAGGTGGATGGGGCTAGAAGGCCGAAGGGGACCCCGGCGCGGGCCAACGTGGTGGGGCCCCGGTCCACCGGCACTCCGCAACCGGCGGCGGCCATCGCTAACCCCAGGAGGCCGGCGGCGACCCCGTAGGCACGATCTCTCACGAGCGTCCTCCGTCTGCGGCCGAAGGCTCGGGACCGTCGGCGACGCCCGATGTCAGGGGCAGCTCGACGACGAAACGATTCTCCCCTCGCAGCCCGTCCTCCACCCAGACCCGGCCTCCGTGCAGGCGCACGTGCTCGGCCACCAGGCTGAGTCCGAGGCCGCTGCCGTCGCCACCGCCGCGCCGGCCCGAGATCTGGCCACGGTAGAAGCGCTCGAAGATCCGCTCCCGCTCGGCTAGGGCCACGCCGGGGCCTCGGTCGGCCACCACCAGCCGGACCCCGCCGGGGGCGGGCTCGAGGGCCAACCTGGTCACGCCACCTCCGTACTGTTGGGCATTGGCCACCAGATTGGCCACCACCCGCTCGATCCGCCTCTTGTCGACCGTGAGACGCCTGCCGGCCACGCTGGCGTCGACCTCGAGTGGCACAGAAGCCGCTCCGGCGGCGACGGCGGCATGGCGAACCAGCTCACCTACCTCCACCTCGTCCAGGGACAACTCGGCCGAGCCGGTGTCGACTCGGCTGATCTCGAGCAGGTCGTCCACCATGCGGTGGAAGCGACGGAGCTCGGCGGCCAACAGGTCCAAGGCCTGGCGGGTCCGCGGGGCGAGCTCGCTGCGGTGTGATTCCAAGATGCCGAGGGAGCTGGCCAAGGTGGTGAGTGGGGAGCGGAGTTCGTGGCTCACGTCAGAGGTGAAGCGCGCTTCGCGTTCGATCCGCTCCTGGAGGGCATCGGCCATCCGGTTGAACGAGGAGGCCAGGGCCGACAACTCGGCGTCCTCGGTGGCGAGCAGCCGTGTATCGAGGCGGCCGCCGGCGATGGTCTCCGCCGCCCGTGACACCTGGGCCAGCGGTCGCAGGGCCCGGCCGCTGGCCCAGCGACCCGTGACTGCCCCGGCGGCGGTGGTCACGGCGGCGGCGCCACCGAGGGCCAGGGCCAGGATGCGCAGTGTCCTTTCCATCTCGGCCAGGGAGAAGACCTCGAAGTAGGCCGACTCGACGCTCGGCACGGGTATGCCGACCACCAACTGGGGTGAGCCCTGCAGGACGAAGTGCTGCAGGGCCGGCGTGCCCGAGAGCACGACGTGTCGTAGCGCCGGCGGCACGGCGTTCTCGCCTACCGAGATCGAGGTGGCATACCACTGTCCCCGGCGCTCGAGGACCGACAAGGACCCGGGAAGTGTGTCGAGTGAGCCCAGCAGCTGGGTGATGTCGGGGCTCGGCGATCGCAGCGACGACCGGATGAGCGAGGCGTTCACGTAGGCCTGGCGCAGAATGGCCGTCTGTCGCTCGTTCAAGATGAACTGCCGGGCCGTGAAATACGTCAGCCCGGACAGCGTGGCCGACAGAGCCAGGGCCCCCAAGCCGAAGGTCACCGTGACCCGGGACCGGAGGCCCAGTCGCGAATGCCGCCGACCAGGTGTTTGGGGGCGCATCGGGTGGGCTACAGCACGACCTTGTAGCCCATTCCCCGGACGGTGAGGATGTGTCGGGGCATGGCCGGATCGTCCTCGATCTTGGTGCGCAGGCGGCGGATGTGGACATCGACGAGCCGGCCGTCGCCGAAGTAGTCGTACCCCCAGACGCGGTCGAGGAGTTGTTCCCGGCTCATGACCTTCCCCGGGTTGGCGGCCAGCTCGCAGAGAAGACGGAATTCCGTGCGAGTGCAGTGGACGTCGTCGCCGTCGCGCTCGACGGTTCCCTCGTCGGGTCGGATCTCGACCGAGCCGAGCATGATGAGGCTCGTGGCCCCGGCCGAGCGGGCCCTCCGAAGCAGCGCTCGGACCCGCGCCGCCAGCTCCTTGGCCACGAACGGCTTGGTCACGTAGTCGTCGGCTCCGGCCTCCAGCCCGGCTACCACGTCCTGCGTGTCGGTGCGGGCCGTCACCATGATGACGGGCACGGTGCTCGATTGGCGAAGACGGCGGCAGCACTCGAATCCGTCGATGCCAGGGAGCATGAGGTCGATCAGCACCACATCGGCGGGCTTCTCGGCGAAGCGGGCTAGGGCGATCTCCCCATCCTCGGCTTCGGCGACCTCGTAGCCCTCGTCCTCCAGGGCCAGCCGGGTGGAGGTCCGTATCCGCTCGTCGTCCTCGACCAGCAGGATCTGGCCCTTCATCGTCATCTCCCCGGGCTCGGCCGCATGGTTGCCCGGGTCAGCTCGAGAGCCAGATCTGCGGTGTCCACACCGTCCCCACGATCATGCCGTAGGCCTTGCCACCGACGGGGGTCGTGGGGTTGTTGAAGTTCTGGACCTTGGACTGGGCCACTACGGCCCACGTCGTCCGGTCGTTCCAGATGTACGGCAGGTCGTGGTTGAGTTGCATGGCGAGCTGCCGATAGGCGGCAGCTCGGGTGGCCGGATCGGTGGAGCGGCGTCCGGTCTGGAGCAGCGTCTCGATCTGGGGGTCGGTGTTGCGGGCGAAGTTGGGGGCGATCGAGCCGTAGATCTCGGTAGGGCTCCACCAGAGGTAGTTGAGGTCGGGATCGACGGCTGCGAACTGCCGCCACTCCACAGCCTGGAAGGAGCCGGCCAGCGCGTTGTTGATCAAGTCGGCCTGCTGCACCTGGGCCAACTGGACCTCCATGCCGGCGGCCTGGAGTTGGTTCTGGAGGTACTGCGCGATCTGCACGGAGTACGCGGAGGTGGTCGAGGTAAAGGTGAACGACACTGGTTTGCCGTTGTCGTGGGCGACCTCTCCGACGAGCGCCTTCGCCTTGACTGGGTCGTAGACGGGATAGCCGCTGTCAGAGGCGTAGTACGGGGAACCGGCCACAAAGGGTTGATTGCATGGGGCATTGACCCCTTTGTCGATGATGCGTGCGTATTGGCTCGAGTCGATGGCCATGGCCATGGCCTGCCGTACCCGCAGGTCATTGAAGGGTGCGGCCTGCACATTGAGCATGATGAAATTCATGTCCGGCTCTCCCACGACGTGCGCAGAATCGTCGAGGTACCCGAAAGAGTTGTTCGACCTGAACTGCACAATGCTCGACGGCAGGTCGGTGTGCATGATGTCGATGTTGCCGGCCAGCAGGGCATCGGCACGTTGTTGGGAGTCAACGATCGGCCGGTAGGTGATCGAGTCGAGGTAGGGAAGACTCGAGCGCCAGTACGAGGGGTTGCGCACGGCGGTGAAATGGTCGTTGGGAACCCACTCGGAGAAGCGAAACGGCCCGGTGCCGATCGGGTGCTGTGATCCGCCGGTCTTGTTGGCGATCATGGCCGGAGCGATGACGTACCCCGCTTGGCCTCCGATACCCCCGGCCAGGTAGGCGGGGAAGGGGACCCAGGGTTGGTTGAGGGTCAGCATCACCGTATCGGGCCCGGTGACCGACACCTTGGTCACCGTGTTGAGCGTGATCCCCAGCAACCCGGTGAGGAAGTGCTCGATGCTGCCGGCCACGGCGGCCGCATCACAGGGTGTGCCGTCGTGGAATGTGATACCCGGCCGGGTTGTGATGGTCCAGGCTGAGTAGTCCTGGTTGGGTGTGACGGCCTGGGCCAGGTAGGGCTGGACCGAGCCGTCGGCGGCGATGATGGTGAGCGGATCGAAGACGGTGCGGGCATAGAGGACGCCGGTCTCGTCGAACCGCCCCGTGGCCGGGTCGAAGCCCTGCTCCTCGGCTTCGACGCCGAAGGTGAGCTGCCCGCCCCGCCTTGGGGTAACGCTCGAGATCCCGTTTCGCCCTTCCCGAGGTGCAGAGGGGGTCGAGGTTCCGTTGCCGCACGCCGAGAGCATGGCGCCCCCGGCCCCAGCCCCAGCCATGGCCGAAGCGGTCAGCACGCCTCGGGCCAGAAACGAGCGGCGATCAATCCGATCAGTCACGATCCCCCTTCCGTCGGCTCGATGCCGACTGTCGGCGCCGGATCGAGCCGCCCGTCGCCCATGCCCGACAGGGAGGATAGCGCCCTCATCTCCGGATCGACGGGTAACGTTTGGTTGATGGCGTGGGAGCTCGATGCATATGCCCGTGCCCTCGGCGGACGGTCGCAGGAGACCAGGCGGGCATACCTCGGTGACGTTCGCGCCTTCGCCCAGTGGGCGGCGCGGGCCGGCATGGAACGGCCCGGTGACGTCGATCGCGTGGCGCTGCGCCGATACCTGGCCTACCTCATGACGCGCCGGTACGCCCGCACCACCGTCGCTCGCAAAGCGGCGGCCCTGCGGAGCTACTACGCCTGGGCGGCGCGCCGGGGAGTGATCGGTCCAGACCCGGCGGTCAGGCTACGGGCTCCTTCGGGAGGCGCACGCCTGCCTCAGGTGCTCGACCAGCGCGATTTAGTCCACCTGCTCGACAGGCCCGGGGCGGGGCAGGATTCCTCGGCTCTGGACCAGCGCGACGACGCCGTGCTCGAGCTCCTGTACGGATCCGGGCTTCGGGTGGCCGAGCTGTGCGGGCTCGACACCGGCGACGTGGACGTGGCCGGCCGAAAGGTCACAGTGGTCGGCAAAGGCAACCGGCAGCGGTGGGTTCCGATGCACCAACGCTGCACCGCGACGATGGCCCGGTATCTGGAGGGGGCGCGCCAGGACATGGTCACGGCCGAATCGCCCCCCGAAGCGCTCTTTCTGAACCGACGGGGGCACCGCTTGGGGCCGCGAGACGTGCGTCGGCTGCTCGACCGGCGCTCGTCGAGACCAACGCACCCCCACGCCCTGCGCCACAGCTTCGCCACCCACCTGCTCGACGGAGGGGCCGATCTCAGGATCGTCCAGGAACTGCTGGGCCATGCCAGTTTGCAGACCACGCAGGTCTACACTCATGTGAGCAAGGAGCGGCTGCTCTCCATCTACGGTGCGACCCACCCTCGAGCCTAGGGGGAGGTGGTGGTGACGACGGACGACGACTCGACAGTCCAGCTGTGGGCCGAGTACAAGAAGAGTGGAGACCGCCAGCTCCGGGACCAGCTCATCGTGCTCTTCTCCCCTCTGGTCAAATACGTTGCCGCCCGTGTGGCGGTGGGCTTGCCTCAGCACGTCGATGGATCCGACCTGGTCAGCTACGGCATCATCGGGCTGATCGACGCCATCGACCGCTACGACCCGGTTCGCAAGGTCAAGTTCGAGACCTATGCCATTCCCAGGATCAAGGGTGCCATCATCGACGAGTTGCGGGCCATCGACTGGGTGCCGAGATCGGTGCGGTCCAAGGCCCGAGCCGTGGAGCAGGCCTACGCCTCACTGGAAGCGACGTTGTTGCGGACGCCGACCGACGCAGAGGTAGCCACCGAGCTCGGCATCTCCAATAAGGATCTTCAGGAGATCCTCCGCCAGATCTCCTTCGTCGGGGTGGCCGCCCTCGACGAGGTGTTCTCGATCGGAGGCGAGCGAAGCGGCGGCGCCTCACTGGGTGACAGCCTGCCCGACGCCGGCGACGGCCCCAGTGCCTTGTTCGACGACAAGGAGTCCAAGGAGATCCTGGCCCAAGCCATCAAGCTGCTCGGCGAGCGAGAGCGCACGGTCCTGTCTCTGTACTACTACGAAGGCCTGACCCTGGCCGAGATAGGCGACATCCTCGGCGTCACCGAGAGCCGGGTCTGCCAGATTCACACCAAGGCGGTGTTGCAACTTCGCGCTCGGCTGACCGACAGGACCCCGGATGGCACCGACCCCAAGGGTGGCCGGCCGGGATCAGGTCGTTCCGGAACCCGCTCGAAGCTGGCTGCCGCCGGCTGAACGCCGCCGGCCCGACGGGAGGCTCGTCCTGGGCCTGTGGGGCTCATCGGCGTGGCGGGCTAAGCCCCGGTCTCGGGCCCTCCTCCCGTCGGCTACGATCAATCGTCCTGCCAATTCGGCCGGATACTTCAAATGCACCTATGCACCCGGGCGCGTCCACGGTCGTCCCCTTTGGGGACGCAGCGCCGGGGAAGGACAACCGATGGAAGGAGATGCCGTGGCGGTCGTCACGACGCGGCAGCTTCTGGAGGCCGGAATGCATTTCGGCCACCAGACGCGCCGTTGGAACCCGAAGATGCGTCGCTTCATCCTGGGCGAACGCAACGGGATCTACATCATCAATCTGAACGAGACCCTCAAGGGCCTCGAGACCTCGTACCAGTACGTCCGGGACCTGGTGGCCAAGGGCGGGGTACTGCTCTTCGTGGGTACAAAGAAGCAGACCCAAGGCCCTATCGCCACGTATGCCCGGGCCTGTGGCATGCCCTTCGTGAACGAGCGCTGGCTGGGCGGGATGCTCACCAACTTCTCGACCATCTCCTCCCGGGTGGGAAAGCTCCGTGAGTACGAGGCCATGGAGCGGGCCGGAGACTTTGAAGCCATGCCGAAGAAGGAAGGCCTCCGCCACCGGCGTGAGCTCGAGAAGCTGCGGAGGAACCTCGGAGGCATCCGGGACCTCGACCGCCTTCCCGACGCAGTGTTCGTGATCGACACGAAGAAGGAGCACATCGCCGTCACGGAGGCCAACAAGCTCTCGATGCCGATCGTGGCCGTGGTGGACACCAACTGTGACCCCGACGTCATCACCTATGTGATCCCCGGGAACGACGACGCCATCCGCTCCGGTGCCCTTATGTGTCGGGTGCTGGCCGAAGCTGTGCTCGAGGGTCGTTGGATCGCAGAGCACCGACCCACCCCGCCGCCGGTGGCGCCTCCGCAGCGGCCGAGGACGTCGGCTCCCAACGCGGCCAGGGCTGCCGCTCTTGAGGCCGCCGCTGCCCCTGAGGCCGCCGCTGCCCCTGAGGCTGCCGCCGCCCCTGAGGCCGCCGTTGCCCCTGAGGCTGCCGCTGCCCCTGAGGCTGCCGCTGCCCCTGAGGAGGTCTGATCTTCATGCCCAGCTTCACAGCCAAGGACGTCCAGGCCCTTCGTCAGGCGACGGGTGCGGGGATGATGGACAGCAAACGAGCGCTTGAGGAGAACGACGGCGACATGGACGCGGCCAAGCAGTGGCTGCGGGAGCAGGGCCTGGCCGGTGCGGCTAAGCGGGCCGACCGCGAGGCGTCGCAGGGCGCCGTGGCCTTGGCCACAGATGGCGCAGCAGCCGCCATTGTGGAGTTGCGCTGCGAGACGGACTTCGTGGCCAAAGCCGACTCGTTCGTCTCATTGGCCGATGAGCTCGCCTACTTGGTGGCTTCCAAGGGGGAGGCGGCGGCCGACGATCGTGCCGACGCCATCGACGACTTGAAGACCACCTTGAAGGAGAACATCTCGATCGGCCGGGTGGTCCGCTTCGACTTAGCCCCCGATGCCAAGCTCGGGACCTACCTCCATGTCCAGGCCGGCCGGGGGGTCAATGCCGTGCTGGTCGAGTTGCAGGGGGGCACCGACGAGCTGGCTCACGATGTGGCTGTGCACGTGGCCTTCGCCCGCCCCATCTACCTGCGTCGCGACGACGTACCCGAGAGCGAGATCACCACTGAGCGGGCCACCGTCGAGGCCATCTCCCGCAACGAAGGAAAGCCAGAGGCGGCGTTGCCCAAGATCGTCGAAGGCCGGATGAACGGCTGGTTCAAGGAGCGGTGCCTGCTCGAGCAGGCCTACGCCAAGGACGAGAAGCGGACGATCGCCGACCTGATCGGTAAAGCGCAGATACTGCGCTTCGCCCAGGTCGTCGTGGGCGGCTGAGGCCGTCCGGCACCGTGCGTACGGC
The DNA here is from genome assembly GCA_035531775.1 of Acidimicrobiales bacterium. GTDB lineage: Bacteria > Actinomycetota > Acidimicrobiia > Acidimicrobiales > UBA8190 > DATKSG01. The sequence goes on from DATKSG010000028.1 coordinate 75,760, forward strand.
GGACGCCCGAGCTGCGGGCGACGGAGGCGAACGCCGACGGCGCATCGTGCTCAAGATGTCGGGGGAGGCGTTGGCCTCGACGGCTTCCGACGAGACCATCGACGCCACTATTGTCGAGCGCCTGGCCAAGGAGATCGTGGCCGTGCGTGACGAGCTCGACCTTGAACTGGCCATCATGGTGGGAGGCGGCAACATCTGGCGCGGCACATTCGGCCAGGGCAAGGGCCTGGACCGGACCACCTCCGACACCATGGGCATGTTGGCCACCGTCATCAATGCGCTTGCCCTTCAAGATGCGGTGGAGAGACTGGGACAGCCGTCTCGGGTGCTCTCGGCGGTGCATATGGCGGAGGTGGCCGAGCCCTACATCCGGCGCCGGGCCATCCGGCACCTGGAGAAGGGCCGCGTCGTCATCTTCGCCGCCGGCATGGGGAACCCGTACTTCACCACCGACACCTCCGCCGCCCTACGCGCCGCCGAGATCGAAGCGGAGCTGCTTCTCAAGGGCACCCATTCCGGGGTCGACGGGGTCTACAGCGCCGATCCCAAGCTTGACGCCACCGCCGAGCGCTACGACGAGCTCTCCTTCATGGACGTCGTGAGCAGGGATCTTCGGGTCATGGATCTCACGGCCATTACCTTCTGCAAGGACAACGGGCTCCCTGTGCTGGTCTTCGACCTCATGGGCCCCGGCAATCTGCGCCGCGCCCTCACCGGCGAGGAGATCGGTACGCTGATCAGGTGATGGATGACGATCTCTCCGCAGTCGTGCTGACCGACGCCCGTGAGCGCATGGAGAAGGCAGTGGCCCACACGCAGGCCGACTTTGCCGGGGTGCGCTCGGGTCGCGCCACGTCGGGCCTGGTGGAGCACATGCGGGTCGACGTGTACGGGTCGGATATGGAGCTCCGGCAGATCGCCGGTTTGAGCGTCCCCGAGGCCCGCCTGCTCGTCATTTCGCCGTATGACAAGTCGACGCTGGCATCGATCGAGAAGGCGATTCAGTCCTCTGACCTCGGAATCACCCCCTCGAACGACGGTGCTGTAATCCGGTTGACGTTCCCGCCACTCACCGAAGAGCGGCGCAAGGATCTGGTGAAGGTCGTTCGGCACAAGGCGGAAGAGGGGCGCGTGGCGATCCGGAACCTCCGGCGAGCTGCTCGCCACGAGGTCGAGGCCCTCGAGCGCGATGGTGAGCTCTCCTCCGATGGCCTCGAGCGTGCCGAGCGCGAGCTGGAGAAGCTCACACACGACATGGTCACGGCCGTCGACAAGCTCCTTGCCCACAAGGAGCAGGAGCTCCTCGAGATCTGACCGGTACCGGCCGAGGCTCGGCCGATGGGGAGGCGACGTGGACGAGGAGAACGAGCACGAGTCACAGGGGTCGGTCCCAGCCGAACCGATCACCGAGCGCGTCCGGATCATCGGGGCCGAGCCGGCCGGCGCCGTGACGGAGGCCGAGGGTTTGGGACATGGTCACGAGATCGACGCTCCCGCCGACCCGCTGTCGTCCCGATACCTGGGCTTCGACCCCGCGCCCGAGCCGTCGCCTCCCGCCCCGCCGCCACCGGCGGCGTCCGCCATCCAGCAGCAATTCGATGAGTCCGCCCTGGCTGCCCCCGAGCTCCCACGCTGGACCGACCCCCCGACCGGCCAGGTCCCTGCCATTCTCGACCGCCGTGGTGACGACAGCGCCGAGGACCGGATAAGGGCAGCGGCTGGAGACAGCGGCCCGGTCTGGCGCGAGCACCAGCACGAATGGGAGGACAGCGGCTTCGAACCGGCCATGCTGGCCGACGACGAACCCGGTCTCGGGGTGCTCGGTGAACAACCACTCGAGGAGCGCCGCCCTTGGGAGTTCGACGACCTGACCGAGACCCGGGCCATGGCGCCGGCCACGGCCAGCGCCGCTGACGCCACAACCGCCGCCGATGCCGGCGCCGCTGCCGACGACGCCTGGCCCGAGTCCGGCCAGCCCGAGGAAACGGAAGCCGGTGACCCCGGGGAAGGCTCTGGCGCCACCTGGTGGGACGAACCGGGAGCCGGCGCGGCGGCTACGGCCGCTGCCGCTGCCGCACCCATCACGTCGGCCACCGCCGTATTCCCCGTGGCCGGCTCCACCAAGGTCGACCCGGTCGGGACTCCCCGACGGCGCCGACGGCCGGCTCCACCTCGACCGAGCCCGACTCAGGTGGCCGCCGGACGTAACGTGCCGGTGGCTGTGGCCACCGGCGTGGGCATCGCCGTCGTGGCCCTGGCCTGTTTCAAGGCGGGAACGGTGGCATCGCTGATCCTGGCCACGGTGGTCGTGACCCTGGCCGCAGCGGAGTGCTTCGCCTCATTGCGTCGAGCCGGCATGCGCCCGGCCACTTTGCTCGGCTTGGTGGCCACGGTGGCCGTGATGGTGAGCGCTTACACCAAAGGCATCGCCGCCGTGCCGCTCGTGCTCGTGCTAGTCCTCGTGATGTCGATGGTCTGGTACCTGGCGGGCGCCGAACGAGGCTCGCCCCTCGAGGGCATCTCGGCCACCGTGGTGGGCTTCGCCTGGGTCGGCCTCCTCGGGTCCTTCGCCGCGCTCCTCCTGGCCCCGTCGATCTATCCCGCTCGCCACGGCATCGCCTTCCTCCTCGGCGCCGTGGTGGCTACCGTTGGCGAGGACGTAGGGGCCCTGGCCATCGGCTCGTGGTTGGGACGACACCAGTTGGCTCCCCACGTGAGCCCCAACAAGACCTGGGAGGGGGCCATCGGAGGGGCGGTGCTGGCCGTGGTGGCCTCGGCCGCCATAACCGGCCAGGTTCACCCGTGGACCCCGGGAAAGGCCGCGGTGCTCGGCCTGGTGGTGGCCGTGGTGGCCCCGATCGGCGACCTGTGCGAGTCGATGGTGAAGCGCGATCTCGGCCTGAAGGACATGGGGTCGATGCTCCCCGGCCACGGCGGCGTCCTCGACCGCGTCGATGCCCTGCTGTTCGTCCTGCCCGTCACCTACTACCTCGTACGAATCTTGAACCTGGGCTGACGGTCGTGACCAGGTGACCCGAATCGCTTCCTACCCCGGTCCCGAAGGCGCTCCTGTGGAGGTGAGCCTGGTCGGGTCTACAGGCTCCATCGGCACCCAGGCCGTGGAGGTCATCGAGTCTTCGCCGGACCGTTTCCGGGTGGTGGCCCTGGCCGCATGGCGTTCGGTCGACATGCTGATCGCCCAGGCCCGAGCGCTGCGCCCCGAGGTCGTAGCCATCGGCGACCCCGCTCTGGCCCGGGCCCTGGCTGAGGGTGTGCCAACTGGCATCGAAGTCCTCACCGGTCCCGACGGCCTGGCCGAGGTGGCCCGCCGGGGGGCTGTGGTGGTGAACGCCGTGGTGGGCTTCGCCGGCCTCCCGGTCACACTGGCCGCTCTCGAGTCGGGCCGGCGGTTGGCCCTGGCCAACAAGGAGTCGCTAATCGCCGGGGCCCCCGTGGTCCAAGCGGCACGGGCCACGGCGGGAGCGGAGATCGTGCCGGTTGACTCCGAGCACTGCGCCGTCCACCAGTGTATGCGGGCCGGGAGTGGTCTCCACGAAGTGCAACGCCTGGTGCTCACGGCCAGCGGCGGCCCGTTCAGGGGTCGCAGCGCCTCCGAGTTGGCATCGGTGAAGATCGAGGAGGCGCTCGACCATCCGACGTGGCGCATGGGCCCAAAGATCACCGTCGACTCATCGACCCTCATGAACAAGGGCCTCGAGGTCATCGAGGCCCACGAGCTGTTCGGCATCGACTACGACCGCATCAGCGTCGTCATCCACCCCCAATCGGTGGTGCACTCGATGGTGGAGTTCACTGACGGTGCCACCGTGGCCCAACTGTCGGTCCCCGACATGCGACTACCCATCGGTTATGCCCTCGGCTACCCGCAACGCCTCGATCGGCCCTACGGGGCGCTGGACTGGGCCGCCGTCGGGCACCTCGACTTCGAGCTTCCCGACCGGCGCGTCTTCGCCTGCCTCGCTCTGGCCGAGGCCGCCGGCCGGGCCGGGGGCTTGGTCCCGGCATGGTTGAACGCGGCCAACGAGGAGGCGGTGGCCGCCTTCTTGTCAGGCCGCATCCCCTGGGGTGCCATCGCCGCGGTGGTGGCCGAAACAGTGAGCCAGTTCGACAGCCCGCCGCCGATGGTGGCCGAGGACGTGGTCGAAGCCGACGCCCGCGCCCGAGAGCGTGCTCGCGCCGAGGTGCACCGGCGCGAGGCGGCATGACCGTCGACAGTAAGCGTCGGGGCGCGCCCGGCCGGGATTCAACCAGGCGTCGGCTGAGGGCCGCCGCACAGGTGGTGGCGGCGGCCCTGATCGTGGTTCTGGCGGCGGCGGCCACTCACACCACCGACGTGCTCATAGTCGTCGTGGCCTTGATCATCATGATCATGGTGCACGAGCTGGGCCATTTCGCCACGGCTAAGTGGAGCCATATGAAGGTCACCGAGTACTTCCTCGGCTTCGGCCCCCGCCTGTGGTCCGTGCGCCGCGGCGAGACCGAGTACGGCGTGAAGGCCATTCCGGCGGGTGGCTACGTGAAGATCGTCGGGATGAGCAACTTGGAGGAAGTGGACCCGGCCGACGAACCGCGGACGTATCGGCAACAGCCCTTCCACAACCGGCTCCTGGTGGCGGTGGCCGGGTCGGCCATGCACGCCGTGATGGCCATCCTCCTGATCTGGGGCTACTTCGCTTTCGCCGGGATCCCGTCGGCCGATGTCGTGAGCATCCAGGCCCTGGCCCCCCTGACCGGGGGAGCCGACCCGGCACGGGCGGCGGGCCTGCGGGCCGGCGACATAGTGGAGCGTTTCGACGGCCACCGGGTGACGAGTGTCGAGGCCCTGTCGAAGGACATCTCCGGTCACGCCGGCACGCCGGTCACCGTGGTGGTGAGCCGCGGCGGCACGCTGCACACCATCGTCGTCACCCCGCTGGCCATCGCCGTCTCGGCTTCGGCCGCCGGCTCGAGCCCGCCCACCGGCCACATCGGCGTGGAGATCGCCGCCACCAATGTCCACGTCGGCCCTCTGAGCTCGATCGGCCATTCCGGGGTGGCTTTCGGTGCCACCGTGTCGGCTTCGGTGTCGGCGCTCGGGCAGATCTTCTCTCCCCATGGCATCTCCCAGTACCTGCACGACCTGACCAACGCCAAGGCGGCCACCGCCTCCGAGCACAGCACGGTTCGGATCCAGTCGATCTACGGCGCCGTGCGCACCGCGGCCCAAGGCGCCCAGGCCGGGTGGGGAGGGCTCATCGCCGTGCTCGTGTCCATCAACGTCTTCGTGGGCATGCTTAATCTCCTGCCCATGCTCCCCCTCGACGGAGGACATGTGGCTATCGCCGTCTACGAACGGATCCGCAGCCGCCGGGGCCGGGCCTATCACGCCGACGTGGCCAAGTTGGCCCCCGTTGCCTACGCTTTCGTCCTCTTCCTGGGGTTCATCGTCGTCTCCTCGCTGTACCTGGACATCACCCACCCGGTGGCGAACCCGTTCCATTGATCGGACCCGGCACAATGGGGGAGAGGAGGTGCGAGACCCATGCACCGTGATGGCCAACTGAGCACCCGGCGGCCCACCCGCCAGATCCAGGTGGGAACGGTCGCCGTAGGTGGCGGGGCGCCGGTGTCGGTGCAGTCCATGACCACCACGAAGACGGCCGACGTCGAGGGCACGCTGGCGCAGATCTACGCCCTGGCGGCGGCCGGAGCCGACATCGTCCGCTGTACGTGCAACGAGGAGGCGGCGGCCGAGGGCCTGGCCCATATCGTCCCCCGCTCGCCGGTGCCCGTCATCGCCGACATCCACTTCCACGTGGAGATGGCCCTGGCCGCGTTGGAGGCCGGGGTCCACGGGCTGCGCCTCAATCCCGGCAACCTGCGCAAGGAGTCGGAGATCAAGCTGGTGGCAGCCGAGGCCAAAGACCGCGGCGTCCCCATCCGCATCGGCGTCAACGCCGGCTCGCTGCATCCGGACCTCTACAAGCGCTTCGGCGGCGCCACGCCCGAAGCGCTGGTGGAGTCGGCTCGCATGGAGCTGGCCTACTTCGCCGAGGTGGGCTTCGACGACGTCAAGATCTCGGTCAAGGCATCGTCGGTGCCGGTAATGATCGAGGCTTACCGGTTGGCCTCAGCCACCTTCGACCACCCGCTGCACCTCGGTGTGACCGAGGCCGGGCCGCCCCCGGCCGGCCTGGTGAAGGGCACGGCCGGCATGGCCTCGCTGCTGGCCGAGGGCATCGGCGACACCATCCGCTACTCGCTCACGGCTGATCCGGTGGAGGAAGCCCGGGCCGGCCGTCAACTGCTCGAGGCGCTCGGGTTGCGCGAGCGCAAGGGCCTCGACCTCATCGCCTGCCCGTCGTGCGGCCGGGCCGAGATCGATGTCATCGGGGTGGCCAAGGCCGCCCAGGAGGCCCTCGAGAACCGCGGACTGCCGCTGCAGGTGGCTGTGATGGGTTGTGTGGTGAACGGCCCGGGCGAAGCGCGAGAAGCGGACCTGGGCATCGCCGCCGGACGCCGTCGTGGTCACCTCTTCATCAAGGGGAAGATCGTGAGGGTGGTCCCCGAAGCCGACATGGTGGCCGCCCTGGTCGAGGAAGCTGAGAAGCTGGTGGCCGAAGGCATCGAAGCAAGGTTGGCCGCCGCTGACTCCGGAGCCGAGGCCGACCGGCGCGCCCTGGTCGAGGCCCGGGGCGACGACGTGAACCACAGCCGCGAGAAGGTGCAGCTCATCCGGCGCACTGTGCACCACGACGAGCCCGACGGCCCCTCAGCGCCGTCGCCTCAGTAGGCCCGGCTCACCACGGCCACATCCCCTTCGGTACCGCTCGGGGTGGACAGGTCGGCATTGAGCAGGCAGCGCACCGACAGTCCGGCGTTGTTGAGCAGCGTCTCCCCGTCGTCGCCGAGGGCCGCCGTTGGGATCACCGCGAACCCCGACTGACCCGCCTCGAGGGCTTCGTCCACCCCCGCCACCTCGGTGGTGTGCCGGCGGCGGAAGTCCGAGGCCGCCGACGCCATGGCCGCCTGGATCTCTGCCAAGGTGGTGGTGATCCGCTCGGCCAGGCCATGCACGGCCACCGGCTCCTTGGTCCCACTGTCGCGTCTCACCAGGACCACCTCGCCGCGCGCTAGGTCCCGGGGACCCACCTCGATGCGGACCGGGACGCCTTTCAGCTCCCAGTCCACCACCCGGCGCCCGAAGGACGTGTCGATGCGGGCATCGTGCTCGACCCGGATCCCGGCGGCGGCCAGCTCGGCTGCCATGGCCTGTGCCGCCGCCCCGGCCCCGTCCTCGTCGCGGGCCAGGACCACGACCACCTGCACCGGGGCCAGGCGGGGGGGCAGACGCAGCCCGCTGTCGTCACCGTGGGCCATGACCAGCGCTCCCATCAACCGGGTGGACGTGCCCCATGATGTCTGCCAGACGTGCGCCTGGGCGCCGGTGTCGTCCAGGTAGGTGATGTCGAAGACCCGGGAGAAGTTCTGCCCGAGCTCGTGGCTGGTGCCCATTTGGAGGGCTTTGCCGTCGAGCATCATCCCTTCGCACGTCCACGTGGTGTCGGCCCCGGCGAAGCGCTCCCGAGCCGTCTTGCGGCCGGTCAGCACCGGGATGGCCAGCACCTCCACCATGAAGTCGCGGTACACCTCGTCGAGAACCCGCAGGGCGAAGGCCCGGGCATCGGGCTCGCTCACATGGGCGGTGTGGCCCTCCTGCCACAGGAACTCGGTGGTGCGCAGGAACAGCCGGGGCCGCAGCTCCCAGCGCACCACGTTGGCCCACTGGTTGAGGAGCATGGGCAGGTCGCGGTGGCTTTGGATCCATTTGGCGAAGTAAGAGTTGATGATGGTCTCGCTGGTGGGGCGCACGACCAGGGGCTCGTCGAGCTTCTTGCCACCGCCGTGGGTGACGACGGCCAGCTCCGGGCTGAAGCCCTCGACGTGCTGTGCCTCGCGATGGAGGAAGCTCTCGGGGATGAGGAGAGGGAAGTAGGCGTTGGACACGCCCAGCGCCTTGATGCGCTGGTCGAGCTCAGCCTGCATACGCTCCCAGATGCCGTAGCCGTAGGGGCGGATGACCATCGTCCCGCGTACCGGGCCGTTGTCGGCCAGCTCGGCCTTGGCCAGCACATCCTGGTACCAGCGGGGGAAGTCGGTTGCCTGTGAGGTGAGGACGCCTTGTTTCGCCATGACGGCGAGATGCTACGGCGTCACGCCTCAGTAGGCGGACCCCGCCAGCGGGGTGGTGGCCGGCGCGCTGTGGACGATGCGACGGCCGGAGACGAATTCGGGTCGAAGGCACACAACGTGGGAGCGCTCACCGGGCGCCCACGGGGCCAGCGGGAGTTCGAAGGCGCTGGTGACACGGTCCTGGTCGCGCAACTCGTCGGCGATCCCCACCACGAGGACGCTCCAGCCTTCGTGGTACATCGGGTCCACCTCGTCCACCTCGAACGCGATCACGGCATTGCGCATGGCGGCGTCGAGCTTGGTCCCGGTGGCGGTCCGGAAAAGCACGTATCCGTCGACCAGCCGGAAGTTGACCGGGAACACGGCCGGGACGGCGCCGATCGATACCGCCACCCGCCCGATCACGGCTTTGCCGAGCAGATGCAGACACTCGGACTCCTCGAGCACGCCCATTCCGACGTCATCCACAATCACAGCGCCAAGCGTCGCCTCCGGCCCGGTGAGGTCATAGGGGCCAAGGTCCCGACTGGGGTCCCCAACTCCCATCTCCCCGTTGGGGACCTTCGGAGCCGGGGACGGCGGCCACGATCCGGCCGGCCCCACGCCACGGTGCGGACCGGCCACGCCACGGTGCGGACCGGAGCCGGCGCCCTGGAGGTACTCTGCCGAAGGCGGCCGCGGCCGGGCTCCGCCCCAAGAGGGTCGGGAGGCCACTGCTATACTCGACCCGCCGTTCAGACTGAAGTGGAGTGGTGTGTTGAAGCGTGGGCGGGCAGCCCACGCTTCTGCTTTCAGCGGGGATGGTGCTTGGCGACACAGGACACGGGTAGGCAAGTCGCAACCGACGACCGGGAGGAGGTGAGCAGACGGTGGAGGACGAGCTCTATGGGCTGCTCGCCGCCGCCGTGGCCGACCTCGACCTCGGGCTCGAGATGGTCGACATGGAGACCCGCGCCGGCACGATCCGCGTCGTCGTCGATGCCCCCGGGGGAGTCGGGCTCGAGGCCATCTCGGCGGCCACCCGCCGGGTGTCGGAGGTGCTCGACGAGCACGACCCTCTGCCCGGTCAGCACTACACACTGGAGGTCTCGAGCCCCGGTGTGGAGCGATCGCTGCGGCGGCCAGACCATTTCATGCGGGCGGTCGGTGAGACGGTCAGCGTGCGCACGGCCGCCGGCAGTGCTGGGGAGCGGCGCTTCACCGGGACGCTCCAGGCGGCTGACGACGACGGGTTCGTCCTCACCGGCGACGCCTTCGGGGACGAGGGCCGTCGCTTCGCCTACGACGAGATCGAGCGGGCCCGTACCGTGTTCGAGTGGGGCGCCACTACGCGACCCGGACGCAACGGGGCGGCCGCGGCCCGAGGCGGCGGACGAAGCCGACCGGGGACCGATAGGGAGAAGGTCACGACGCCATGAGCAAGACGAACTTCGAGTTCCTCGACGCCCTCGGACAGATCGCCCGCGACAAGGGCATCTCCGTCGACACCCTCCTCGATGCCTTGGCCAACGCCCTGGTGGCCGCCTACAAGCGGCGCCCCGGGGCTGCCGAGGAGGCAGTGGTCACCATCGACCCCGAGTCGGGTGAGATCCGGGTCTACGGCCAGGAGCTCGACGAGGACGGCAACGTCATCCGGGAGTGGGACGATACGCCGGACGACTTCGGCCGCATCGCCGCCCAGACGGCCAAGCAGGTGATCCTCCAGCGCATCCGCGAGGCCGAGCGCGACCTCAAGTACGAGGAGTACGCCGGGCGCGAAGGCGACATCGTCACCGGCATCGTCCAGCAGACCGACAACCGCTACACATTGCTCGACCTGGGCAAGGTGGAGGCGCTGCTTCCCCAGGCCGAGCAGGTGCCCTACGAGCGCTACGAGCACGGTGCCAGACTGAAGGCCTACATCGTGGAAGTGCGCAAGACCACCAAAGGGCCCCAGATCGTGGTCAGCCGGAGCCATCCGGGGCTGGTGAAGCGGCTCTTCGAGCTCGAGGTGCCCGAGATCTCGTCCGGGGTGGTCGAGATCAGGGCGGCGGCGCGCGAGCCCGGCCATCGGACCAAGATCGCCGTGTGGTCCAACGACCCCAATGTCGATCCGGTCGGAGCCTGCGTGGGGGCACGCGGCTCTCGGGTGCGCATGGTCACCAACGAGTTGCGCGGCGAGCGCATCGACGTGGTGCCGTTCTCCGACGACCCGGTCGAGTTCATCCAAGCTGCGCTGCAGCCGGCGCGCGTGCGCGAGGTGCGCCTCGACGACGTCACCGGCACGGCCACCGTGGTGGTGAGCGACTACCAACTGTCGCTGGCCATCGGCAAGGAAGGGCAGAACGCCCGGCTCGGCGCCCGCCTGACCGGGTGGCGGATCGACATCAAGAGCGAGACCCAGTTGGCCGACGAGGAAGCGGGGGCTGGCGAAGAATGGGCCGAAGGCGAGTGGGTCGAGAACGAAGCCGGCGAGATGGTGTGGCAGCCGGCCGAAGGTGGGGAGGCGGTGTCAGCCACGGAGTGGTCGCGGGTGGTGGCGGGGGAGACGCCCGAGGAGGCCAAGCCCGAGGAGGCCAAGCCCGAGGAAGCGGCGCCGGCCGAGGTGGAGGGGACGGCATAGCGCCCCGGCGCACCTGCGTCGGCTGCCGCCGGACGACCACGGTGGCCGAATTGGTGCGGGTGGTGGCCGGGCCCGACGGTGCATTGGTTGTCGGCCCCGGGCCCGGGCGAGGGGCGTGGCTGTGTCGGGCGTCACCACCGTGCCTCGAGGTGGCGCTGAGGCGCCAGGCCATTGGTCGGGCGCTACGGGCGCCGGTACGCGACCAAGCGGTACAGGGCTTGCGCAGGGCCCTGCAGGACCAGGCCACAGGGGGAAGGGCGAGCCCCGAGGTGTGCGAGGATGGTATGTCGGGCGACCACACGGCGCGCCCGGATGAGGAAGAAGGATTCTAAGAGCCGGTGCCGAAGAAGATTCGCGTCTACGAGCTGGCCAGAGAGCTCGGCCTGGAGAACAAGGAGGCGCTCGACCTCTGCGTGTCGCTGGGGATCGGGGTCAAGAGCCACTCCTCGTCCATCGAGGACGCTCAAGCCGACCGCGCCCGCCGCAAGGCCGACGCCGACGGGCTTCGCCGAGCCGTGCAGCCCGAGGAGCCGGCCGAGGCCAAGTCGGCCCGGGCGAAGGGTCCTTCGAGCGGCGCCGGCGACGACAAGGCCTCGTCCAACGCTTCCTCCCCCTCCACTCCCGCCTCGAGCGCGCCGTCGGCGCCCAGGGTGGCTCGTTCGGGCCTGGTGACCAGCCGCCCGGCCAGCGAGGTGGCCCTTCCGGTCCAGACCCCGTTGCGCCCGCCGCCCCGCCCTGCCGCCGCTCCGGCCCGCCCGGCTGCTTCGTCCCCGGCTGCTTCGTCCCCGGCCGCTTCGACTCCGACTCAGGCACCGTCAACCCCGGCCCCGCCACCGTCGACTCCGCCTACCCAAGCTGCCTCGGCCGCCACCGTGCCGGGCACGGCGGCGGCCGGAGCGCCGACCACCCAACGCCAAGCCGCGAGCGCAGCACCCGCTGCCCCGGCCCGACCGGCACCGTCAACCCCGGCTCCCGCTCGTGAGGTGACCCACGAGACCGGGGTCCCGGGCGCTGCGGCCCTTCCTCCGGTCAGTCCCACCGGCCGACCGATTCCCCCGCCCCCCGGGCCGCCTCGCTCGAATTCGGGCCGCCCCATCCCCCCGCCGCCCGGCCGCCGGTCCCCGGCCGGCCCCGGCCGCCCGTCCTCACCTGGTGGCCCCGGCAGCCGGCCCCCCATGGGCGGCCCCCGTCCCGGTGGCGGTCCTGGGCGCAGTCCTGGAGGCGGAGGAGGCTTCGCCGGCCGCTCGGCGCCCGGAGGCGGCGGAGGCGGCGGATACGGAGGTGGCCGTCCCGGTGGTGGCGGTCCTCCCGGCGCACTTCGCGGCGGCCCCGGTGGCCGGGGACGGCCTCCGCAGCGCCGTCCCCGGCGCCGGCGCCGGAATCTCGAGGAGCTCGAACCCACCCAGGCCACCACCTACATGCCGTCCAACGCCCCGGTGCCCGACTTCGAGGTCATCGTGGAACGCGGCCTCACCCCGCGGGAGCTGGGCCCCAAGATGAACCGCTCGGCCGGAGACGTCATCCGGTTCCTCTTCCTCCAGGGCGAGGTGGTCACGGCCACGCAGTCGCTCACCGACGACATGATCGAGCTCTTCGCCGCCGAGATCGGGGCCCAGATCCGCCTGGTCGACCCCGGTGAGGAGCAGGAGGCCGAGCTCCAGGCGCGCTACTTCGAGGACCTCGAAGAGGTCGAAGAGGCCGACCTTCGCCCCCGACCGCCGGTGGTGACGGTCATGGGACACGTCGACCATGGCAAGACCCTGCTGCTCGACCGTATCCGCTCGGCCAACGTGGTAGCCGGGGAGGCCGGCGGCATCACCCAGCACATCGGCGCCTACCAGGCCACCAAGGACGGGCATCAGATCACCTTCATCGACACGCCGGGCCACGAGGCCTTCACCGCCATGCGGGCCCGGGGCGCCCAGGTGACCGACATCGTGGTCCTGGTGGTGGCGGCCGACGACGGAGTCATGCCCCAGACGGCCGAAGCCATCAACCACGCCCGCGCCGCCGATGTGCCCATCGTGGTGGCCGTCAACAAGATCGACCGGGCCAACGCCGACGTCAACCGTGTGCTCCAGCAGCTGTCCGAGCAGGGCCTGGTGCCCGAAGCGTGGGGCGGCGACACCATCATCTGCGAGGTCTCGGCTCTGCAGAGCCTCGGCATCGACGAGTTGCTCGAGCAGCTGGTCCTGGTGGCCGAGCTCGAGGAGCTTCAGGCCAGCCCCGAGGGTCGCGCCCGTGGCGCTGTGCTCGAAGCCAACCTCGAAGCCGGACGGGGCCCGGTGGCCACGGTCATGGTCCAGTCGGGCACCCTGCGGGTAGGCGACTCCGTCGTTGCCGGCGCCGCCTGGGGCAAGGTCAAAGCCTTGATCGACGACCACGGCGACCAGGTGAAAGAAGCCCCGCCCTCCATGCCCGTACAGGTCCTGGGCTTCTCCGAGCCGCCCGCCGCCGGCGACGAGTTCCGGGTGACCACGGACCAGGGCACGGCCCGGACCATCGGCGAGGCCAGGGAGCGGCGCTACCGGGTGGCTGGTCACGCGCCGTCACCTACGGCGCCGGGGGCCAAGCTCGAGGACCTGTTCGAGCAGATCCAGCGCGGCGAGGCGGCCACGTTGAACCTGATCCTCAAGGCCGACGTGCAGGGCACGCTGGAGGCGATCACCGACAGTGTGCGCAAGCTCGAGCGCCCCGAGGTGAAACTGAGCTTCGTCCACCGGGCGGTGGGGGGGATCACCCAGTACGACGTGGAGCTGGGTGCCGCCTCGAACGCCACCATCATCGGCTTCAACGTGCGTCCCGATCGTCGGGCGCGGGAGCTGGCCGGGGAACGCGACGTGGAGATCAGGACCTACGAAGTCATCTACAAGCTCCTCGAGGACATCGAAGCGGCCATGGTGGGCATGTTGGCCCCCGAGTACGAAGAGATCGTCACGGGCGAGGCCGAGGTCCGAGCTGTCTTCCGGGTCCCGAAGGTCGGAGCGGTGGCCGGGTGCTTCGTGCGCAACGGAGCCATCACCCGAGGCACCAAGGTCCGGTTCCTGCGTGACGGGGTCATCATCTGGAAAGGTTCGATCACGTCGCTGCGCCGCTTCAAGGACGACGCGCGCGAGGTGCAGGCAGGGTTCGAGTGCGGAATCGGCCTCTCGGACTTCCAGGACCTAAAGGACGGCGACATCATCGAGACCTTCGAGGAACGCGAAATCCCGCGCACCTGAGTGTGGCTGCCATGAGGGGACGTCGGGGTGCACAGGCCACACCGAGCCGCTATCCCAGGACGGCCCGGGTGAACCAGGTGCTACGCGAGGTGGTGGCCGATGCCCTGGAACGGGTGGCCGACATCGATGACCGGCTGCGACTGGTGACCGTTACGGCGGTTGACACCTCTCCTGACCTCCGTCACGCCGTGGTCTACCTGAGCTCGCTGTCCGACCTGATGGCCGAAGCCCTCGCCGACCAGCGGACCCAGCTACAGCAGGCCATCGGACGACAGGTGCGGCTCAAGCGCACGCCGCAGTTGACCTTCGCCGTCGACCCGGGCGTGGCCCACGGGTCGCGTGTCGAGGAGATCCTGCGGCACCTGCGGGCCGACGAGGGCCCGGCCGGCGCCGATGGCCCCTAGCCGCAAGCCCGATCGCGCCGCTCAGGGCCCGACCGGCTTGGTGGTGGTGGACAAGGAGCCGGGCTGGACGTCGCACGACGTGGTGGCCAGGTGCCGGCGGATGTTCGGCCAGCGCCGAGTGGGCCATGCGGGAACGCTCGATCCCGATGCCACCGGCGTGCTGCTCGTGGGATTGGGCCGCTTCACCAGGATGTTGCGTTTCCTCACCGCCCTCGGGAAGTCCTACCAGGGTGAAGTCGTGCTCGGCACGGCCACGTCCACCCTCGACGCAGCCGGAGAGGTCACCGGCACGTGGGACATGTCGGGGGTCGAGCTGGCCGCTGTCCGCCAGGCGGCGTCAGCCATGACCGGCGTCGTGGCGCAGGTCCCCCCGATGGTGTCGGCCGTGAAGGTGCAGGGACAGCGCCTCCACAAGTTGGCCCGGGCCGGCATTGAGGTGGATCGGGCGGCTCGCACCGTGGTGGTGGACCGTTTCGATGTGGAGGCGACACCGGAGCCGGGCGTCTATCAGATCTCGGTCGACTGCTCGACGGGGACCTACGTGCGGGTGCTGGCCGCCGACCTGGGCGCGGCCCTCGGTGGAGGAGCACACCTCCGCCATCTGCGCCGAACCCGGGTGGGGTCCTTCGGCACCGGCGAGGCCCACGTCCTCGACGAGCTGGTCCCGGGCCATGTGCTCACCCCGGCCCAGGCCCTGCGCGACATGGCCCAGGTCGAGGTGGAGCCGGAGGTGGCCGTCATGGTGTCGCACGGCCTTGGACTGGACAAGGTGGCGCTCGGGGCCGGTGGCGAAGGCCCGTGGGCGGTGCTCGACCGGCACGGACGGCTGCTGGCCGTGTACGAGGCCACTGACACCGATCGGATGGTGGCCGCCGTCGTCCTCCACACCAGTGGGTGACCGGTAACCTCGCGACGATGCTGGTCGTCCACGGTCCGAAGCAGGCGACAGCACCCGGGCGCGGGGCAGCGGTGACCATCGGGGCCTATGACGGGGTCCACCTCGGTCATCGCCATGTGATCGGCATGCTGCGCGACATGGCGGCGCCACGGGGCCTCGAGACCGTGGTGGTCACCTTCGACCGTCACCCGGCCACCGTGGTGCGCCCGGAGTCGGCACCACCGCAGCTGACCGAACTCGACCAGCGTCTCGAGCTACTGGCCTCCACCGGCGTGGACGCCACGGTGGTGATCCCCTTCGACGAAGCCAGGGCGAACGAGTCCGCCGAGGACTTCGTGACCGAGGTCCTGGTCGGCGCCCTGGGGGCGCGGCTGGTGGTGGTGGGCCGGGACTTCCATTTCGGCCACGGCCGTAAGGGCAATGTCGAGCTGCTCACCGAAATGGGCGAGCGCCACGGGTTCGAGACAGTGGGCGTGGCCATCGAAGGCGACGTGGCGGGCCAGGCGGTGTCGTCCACCCGCATCAGAGCCTTGGTGGCGGCCGGGGATGTGGTGGGAGCGCGGCGCCTGTTGGGCCGTCACCACGAGGTGAGGGGCATCGTGGTGCGCGGCGAGGGCCGCGGCGGAGCCGAGCTCGGCTTCCCGACGGCCAACCTCTCGGTGCCGCCCGCCATCGCTCTGCCGGCCGAGGGCATCTACGCCTGTTGGTACACGAGGCCCGACGGGTCTCGCCATGGGGCGGCCGTGTCGCTCGGGCGGCGCCCCACTTTCCACGCCGCGGGCGCCGAGCCCCTGCTCGAGGCTCACCTCCTGGGCTTTTCGGGCGACCTCTACGGGGAGCCGGCCCGGTTGGCTTTCGTCCGGCGCCTACGGGCGGAAGAGCGCTTCGACTCGCCTCAGGCCCTGGTGGCGCAGATGCAAAGCGACGTGGCCCGGGCCGGCGACGCCCTCGAAGCCGACGGCGCCTGAGCCTCGGGGCCTTCCCAGGGGCCTCTACCTGGCCGGCCCGACCCCCCGGTCCCACCCAACCCGGGTTGGTGACGGCCCTGCTAGAGTGGCCGGCGAGCCGGGACGCCGTCCCGGTGGGATCCGGGTGGGGGCGAACGGGCCTCGACGCCCGTCCGCTCCTGAGCAACTTTTCCGAGGTCGTTCTTCCCACATGCCCGACAAGACCGCAACGATCACCGAGCACCGCCTCCACGAGACCGACACAGGCTCGTCCGAGGTGCAGATCGCGCTCCTAACCGAACGCATCTCCCACCTCACCGAGCATCTGAAGGTGCACAAGGGGGATCATCACACCCGTAGGGGTCTGATGAAGATGATCGGTCGCCGCCGCCGCTTGCTCGACTACGTGCGGGGCAACGACGTGGAGCGCTACCGGACCATCATCGGCAAGCTCGGCATCCGCCGCTAAGGCGGGGCTCACCCCGCGGGCGGCCAGAGCCGCGCCGGGGTACATCTCGGGGGGGAAGGTCCCGCCCGGGCACGGACGGCACGCCGTCCGACAGACGGACCAGGGCACCGGCCAGCCGTCAGCTGCCAGTCGCCGACCTCCTCGTACACCCGCCGCCCCCATTGGTGCAGCCGGATCGAGGCGGCCGACCACTGGGAACTGACCTGGGACGGTGTCCGGAGAAACGAGGAGACCAATGGCGAAAGCCATCACCGTGTCAGGCCCCATCAGTGGGACCGACCGAACCCTTTCCTACGAGACAGGCAAGCTGGCCGGCCAAGCCGACGGAGCTGTCGTCGGCCGCATCGGCGACACCTTGGTGCTCGTTGCCGCCACCGCCGCCCGGTCGGTGCGCGAAGGCACAGACTTCTTCCCCCTGACGGTGGACATCGAAGAGCGGATGTACGCGGCCGGCAAGATCCCCGGCTCGTTCTTCCGCCGCGAGGGACGCTCCGGCGAAAAGGCGACTCTGACCGCGCGGATGATCGA
>DATKSG010000029.1:0-20114 GCA_035531775.1 Acidimicrobiales bacterium
GCCACCTCAGGCGAGTCATTCCGCCTCAAGGAAGCCCGCCAGAAGGGAGGTGGCCCGAAGCTCACGTAGAGTCAGGAATCACCGCGAGGGGTGCGGACTTCTCGTGGCCAAAACTGCGGAGTGGAAACTGGCCACGGACAATGCCCCCGCCCGGGCACCGGTAGGTCCTCGTTGGTCCGGGTCCCGCCGGCGTCTGGACGGTGCGGGCCTCCGGGAAGATCGGGTGGTTTCGCCCTCAGGGGTCCAGAAAAAGGCAGAGCGTGATCGGCATGTCCGGATGGTTGGACGGCCATACAAGCCGCTGGGTCACCGCCGTTATCGGACGCCCCGAGGAGGGCGGGCTCTGACTGGCTCGCCGTGGCAGATTCAGCCAGCGAGGAGCCGCTCAAGCGCCTCTCTGGCCAGCTGCGACACGGTCTTTCCTTCCTTCGCAGCTCTCTTCTCTGCCTTGGCGCGCAATTCGGCCGGAGCGCGGAATGACACCTGTGGCGAACGCGTCCGCCCACCGCTCAGGGATGGACGACCTCGTCCCGCCTTCTCCAAGACGTCTCGGGCGATGCGCTGGGCCCGGCGCTCGGTGATGCGCTTGTCCCTGCTGTCCCTGATGACCTCTTTGTCCAGGTCAACGTCACGACCCACGACGTACTTCGCCATCGTCATCTCCCTCGTCGGCGGTAGTAGGTAGGCATGACGTGGATCACGAGGAGCACATCGGGCAGCACGATTGCCACGATCTCGAGCTCCGCACCCCAACCGGACCTCCATCCAGTGATTATGTCAGACACAAATAACCAACGCAAGATCCCCACGAAGCGTCACTCGACGGTGACCCGGCCCACATCGGCCTCGGCCGGCGATACAGAGCACCTGGGCGGGTCCTTGGGTTCCTGCCGAATCGACCGACTCCCAAGCATTAGCGCGCAGGCGTAGGCTTGTGTCGTCGTCCACCACCAGGACTGTGGTGGTTGTGCTCAGGTTTCGGCCCCAATGGCCGCCGTGGGTAGGCGGAGGTTGACGCGTGCGCCACCATCCGGTCTGTTCTCGATCGAGATGTCACCGCCGTGGGCTTGTGCCAGGCGCTGCACGATGCTCAACCCCAGGCCTGTGCCCTGGGCCTTGGTGGTGAAGAAGGGCTCGAACAGGCGTCCGGCCGCGGCCGGATCTATCCCTGGCCCGTTGTCGTCGAGCGCGATGGTGGTGAAGTCACCTTCCTGAGCGGCGGAGATGGCCAGCGTTCCCCCGTCGGTCCTTGCCTGATAGGCGTTGGTCACGAGGTTCGCAAGCATCTGGGTTAGCTGGGCGGCGTCGGCTTCCAAAGTGAGCGGTCCGATCTCTACCGATACGTCGATGCCAGGCGGGGGTGGGGTGGCTTGTAGCACCTCGTCGACGACTCGGCGGACCGAGCGCGCAATTGGTTCAGGCGCGCGCTCGCGCATGTAGGCGACAAGGTCATCGGACAGAGACGCTGCGCGCCCTGTCTCACGCTCGATAATCGAGAGGTGTCTATCCGTCTCGGCAGAGATGACGTTGCCGAGACTCAATCGGGTCAGGTACAGCCCGTTGGTCGCCGCAGCGAGGGGGTTGCGCACTCGTGGCCGATCACCATCGCCATCTCCCCCATGGCGGCGAGCCGCTCACTGCTCACCAGTTCCTCCTGGGTGACCACAAGATCGCTGTGCGTCCTTCGCAGCATGTCCGCCACCCACGCCGCTACCTCGCCAGTTATGAAACAGCACACGATCACATACAGCACCGAGGCGGTGGCTGAGTCCCAGCCGTGGCCGACGGCCAGGAGCGGAGTGAGTAAGCGACGGCCACGGCGGGGGTAATGAGGAGACTCGTGCCCCGAGGTTGCGCCAATCCGATCCAAGCGAAGATCACGATGTAGAAGAGTCCGTAGCGGTAGCCGTCCGCAATCGACGCAGCGTCGAACGCTGAGATGCACCCAAAGGCCAAGATGGCAAGAACGACCGAGGCGCGCTGTGGCCAACGGTTCCAGGGAAGCCACCATGCCACAGCGCCCGTCACGAAGGTCGAGATGGCGACCGATTCGACGCCAGCGAAGTTCGTCCCTGGCTGTTGGGGTACGAGGGCGGAGACCACCGCCACCAGCCCCCCGCCGGTCAAATAGATTACGGCGAAGAGCCTGGCAGCAGTCAGGCGGCCGAGCACGCCGTCGCCGACCGTCTCAAGCAGTGTGGTCGATGCTTCTCGGAATCTTCCGCCTCCCGCTGTAACCCTCCGCCTCCCGCCGTCCTCTTCCAGTGTCACCGCCGCGAGGCTACGGGATGCCGACATGGAAAACCTCGACCGCCGCGTCGAGATCCGACTGACTAGAGCGGCGCTTCCGTCCTCGGGTTTCCATCTGACACCTCCAGGTCGGAGATGTCGCGGTCACCACTTGAGTCCAAGCCCGGACGATTTGCGGGCGGTTTGGCCTGACCTGGCCTTCCGAGTACGGCGCTCAATCCCGGCAACGAGGCGTAGGGCACAGCCGACTGGCATAAGGTAGAATGGCGACAACGTCCGGCTGAATCACGCAGGCAGGGCGTCGTTTGCCGGTTACCTACGGGTTCTCCGCAAGCTTCGTGCGTGGAGAATAGAGGTAACGACATGGCCGATGGCACTGTCAAGTGGTTCAACGCAGCAAAGGGTTATGGGTTCATCACGCCCGACGACGGCACTTCCGACGTCTTTGCCCACTTCTCCGCCGTCGAAGGCTCCGGCTACCGCGAGCTGATCGAAGGCCAGAAGGTGTCGTTCGTGTCCGAGCAAGGGCCAAAGGGGCCACAGGCCAAGACCGTCCGACCGATCTGATCGATCGTTCGACACCGCTGATTAGTCAGGAGTCCCCATGAGCCTCGACCTGTCTGCCCGACAGCTTCCGACGTTGCAGCTCACGCCCGGCGAGACACGCGACAAAGGACACCTCACTCTGCCCTCGCCGCGGGCCACGCTCCTTCACGCATGCCCGGTGGTTCTCGAGGCGGTGGTCGCGCCGCTGGCGCTCTTCTATCTGGTGCTGATGACCGCCGGCTTCCGGGGGGCACTTGTCGCCGCCCTGCTCTGGTCGTATCTGGCACTCGGACGCCGGATTGCCAAGGGCGAGCGCATCTCCACGCTCCTGGCGCTGGGCACGGTGTTGTTGACCGTGCGAACGGTGGTGTCGTTCATCACGGGGAGCGCCTTTATCTACTTTGCGCAACCCATGGTCGCCACCGTGGTGATCTCCCTAGTCCTAGTGGGATCGGCGGTGATCGGTCGCCCGTTTACCCAGCGATTCGCCCACGACTTCTGCCCGATCGATCCGAAGATCCTGGCCCGCCCGCATGTGCGCCGGTTCTTCATCCGGATTTCTCTGTTGTGGGCGACCGTCCTCATGCTGAACACGGCGATCGTCCTGTGGCTCCTCATTTCCTCCTCGCTCCGGGCCTTCGTGCTCGAGCGCACCGCCGTCACGTGGGGGCTCACCGCGGTGGCTATTTTTCTCTCCATCACCCGCTTCGTGGCCACCATGCGCGGCGATGGCATCACCGTCGAGTGGAGCCGAGTCCGTAAGGCGCAGCTGGTCCCGGCCGAGGGCGACTGAGTTCGCTCCATGCACGCACTCGGCGCCGTCATCGTCGGTTTGCTCCTCGCTCAACTCGGGCTCTTGG
This sequence comes from Acidimicrobiales bacterium, assembly GCA_035531775.1. Lineage (GTDB taxonomy): Bacteria > Actinomycetota > Acidimicrobiia > Acidimicrobiales > UBA8190 > DATKSG01. The sequence goes on from DATKSG010000029.1 coordinate 3,657, forward strand.
TGACCACGGTCTACCTCCATCGGTCCCTCTCCCATCGTGCGCTACGGCTCGCCCCCGGCGTCGTCGCCGTGTGCCGAGTGCTCACCTGGATGCTCACAGGCATGCGGCCGCGACAATGGGTGGCGGTACACCGAAAGCACCACGCCTTCACCGATACCGAACGCGACCCCCACTCCCCCATCGTCTTGGGCTTCGCCCGCGTCCAGTTCGCCAACGCGGTGCTCTACCGCAGGGTTGCCCGTGACCCGGCAACGGTTCTCAGATACGCCCGCGATCTCCCCGCCGACCGCTGGGATCGAGTGCTCTTCGACCACGCCTCACTTGGCCTCGGCATCGGCATCGTCATCCTCGTCATTGTGTTCGGTTGGCAGTTCGCACTCATAGCCGCCGGTGTCCATGCCGCCTACTACCTGCTCGGCGGAGGAGCGATCAACGCCGTCGGCCACCGATGGGGCCGACGACCGTTCGACAATCTGGCCACTAACAATCAGTGGCTGGCCTGGCTGGTCGTCGGCGAGGGTCTCCACAACAATCACCATGCGGCGGCGACGTCCGGCCGGCTCAGCCTGGCCAAAGGTGAGGTCGACCCCGCCTGGTGGTGTATCCGGCTACTCGTCAGGCTTCGGTGGGCCACTCTTCGTCAAGTGACCCCGATGGCGGCGGTCCGCGCAACCCGCTAGGAGCCGGACCGGCTCAGCGTCGCCTCGCCTCGCCTCCGAACTCGGCTTGCCGCTGAGCTTGCCGCCCACAGAAGACCCAACGACTGGATACTCGGAAGAATTTCCGCGCCGTTCACATGGCCGTGACCGGGCGTAAACCTCGATTCCTTACGGTGGCGGTGTTCGGTACTCCAGCTACCGGAGGGGTGACATGCGGATATTCATGGAGATCATGGCTGAAGCAGTCCGGCGTCTGGCCGGTCCCGGGGCGGCGGGCAACGCCGCCTACGAGGTGGAACGGGCCAACCGGTCGGCACTCGAGCTCGACGCCCAGCTCGGGCTGATGCTCGGGCACCACACCCGCCGAGCCGCCTGAGATCGCGCCCGCCGCCCGGGTGCCACCTCTCCTCCCCAGGTGAGGCACCGGGCGTGCCGGGCGTGAGTCAGGGGCCCTCGCCCGCCAGCAGGCGGCGGTGACGCGAGGCCGAGTCCTCCCACCGAGCCTCGATCCTCCCCCAACGCCACACGACCAGGGCCACCACCCACACAGCCACGAACCCGCCGGCGATGATGAAGCCGGCGCGGTTGATGTTGAAGTTCGAGGCCCACGCCCACACGCTGCCGTGCAGGTGCACCTCTGAGGCCAGGAGGCCGACCAGTTCGACGGTGCCGATGAAGAGGGCCACGAACACCGACAACCCGGTGATCACGATGTTGTAGTACACCTTGCGCACCGGCCGGGCGAAGGCCCATCCATAGGCGAAGTTCATGAACGAACCGTCGATGGTGTCGAGCAGGGTCATGCCGGCCGTGAAGAGGATGGGAAGGCAGATCACGGCGTACCACGGGAGCCGGGAGGTGGCTGCCCCCGCCGTCGCCGCCAACAGGGCGATCTCAGTGGCCGTGTCGAAACCCAGACCGAAGAGCACGCCCACCGGGTACATCTGCCAAGGGGACCTGATCGACCGCATGAGGCGGCCGAAGAACCGGAACATGAGCCCCCGGGAATTGAGCTGAGCTTCGAGCTCCTCCTCGTCGTACGTACCGCGGCGCATGGCCATGAAGACCTTGACGATCCCCACCATGACGACCACGTTCAGGATGGCGATGAGGTAGAGGAAGGTCCCGGACACCAAGGTTCCCAAGATCCCGCCGCCCTGTTGGAGCAGCGTATTGGGGTTGGTGACGGAATGGAACACCGCTCGGGCCGCCAGCGTGATGCCCACACCGAGGCCCACTACGACGCTCGAGTGGCCCAGGGAGAAGAAGAAGCCGACGCTCAGGGGGCGCTGTCCCTCGGCCATCAGCTTCCTGGTGGTGTTGTCGATGGCCGAGATGTGATCGGCGTCGAAGGCGTGGCGCATACCCAGCGTGTAGGCGGTAACGGCCACCCCGATCCCGAGCACCCGGAAGTGCTGGGGCAGGATCACGAAGACGAACAGGCCCCAGCCCACAACATGCAGGGCGACGATCACGAAGCTCATCGCAGCCAGGCGGCGCCATTCGGACGACGACAGCGGGCGCCGCGCCTCGGACGCTTTGCCGAGGGGTGGCGGTGCGGCACTCCACTCGGTCGACATAGTCATCGGTGATCCTCCACTGGGCTCCGGGAGCGTCGAGGCCGAGCACAGGATGGCACTGCTACGAACTGGTCGCAACTGCGACCTGTTCTCGAAAACAACCCCCCCCCCACGAGCGACGGCCCATGCGGCCGGTCCTACGTCCTCGGTCGCCATTTCCGTGCCCCTACGTGCCCGGCTGTCTACTTTCGATAACACTGGTGCCGCTGTGAACCTGCCCGTGATGCCTCCGGTGGCGCCCATGTTGGCCAAGGCAGCCAAGGAGCTCCCATCGGGACCCGATCTCCTCTACGAGCCGAAATGGGACGGGTTCCGTTGCATCGTCTTTCGCGACGGCGACGAAGTCGAGCTGGGCAGCCGCAACGAGCGACCGCTCACCCGCTATTTCCCCGAGCTCATGGAGCCCTTGCGGGCCGCGCTGCCGGAGCGGGCCGTGGTCGACGGTGAGATCGTGATCGCCGCTCCCGGAGGCCTCGACTTCGACGCCCTGCTCCAGCGAATCCATCCGGCCGCTTCCAGGGTCAACGGGCTGGCCGAGTCCACGCCGGCGTCGTTCGTGGCCTTCGACCTCTTGGCGCTGTCCGACGCCGACCTCAGGGCGTCGCCCCTCCACGAGCGCCGCCGATACCTCGAGGAGGCACTGGCCGGCGCCCGGGCGCCGGTGTACCTGACCCCGGCCACCACCGACCGGGCCGTGGCCGGTGACTGGTTCTCCCGGTTCGAGGGCGCAGGCCTCGACGGCGTCATGGCCAAAGGCCTGGACCTCAGATACCGCGAAAACGAACGGGCGATGGTCAAGGTCAAGCACGAGCGCACCGCCGACTGCGTGGTGGCCGGATTTCGCTGGCACAAGAGCGACGGAGTGGTGGGCTCGCTGCTCCTCGGCCTCTACGACGAGGCCGGGGTCCTGCACCACGTCGGGGTGAGCGCCGCCTTCACCATGGCTCGGCGCCGCCAACTGGTCGACGAGCTGTCTCCGCACCGCCTCGATGATCTGTCGGGCCACCCGTGGGCCCAGTGGGCCAGGGCCGAGGCCGGTGGCGGCCGCACACCTGGCGCGCCGTCGCGATGGAACGCCGGCAAGGACCTGAGCTGGCAGCCGCTAGAGCCGGTGCTCGTCTGCGAAGTGGCTTACGACCACCTCCAAGGCGACCGCTTCCGACACGGGACCACATTCCGGCGCTGGCGACCCGAGCGCCATGCCGCCTCGTGCACCTACGACCAGCTCGAGGTGGTCGTCCCCGAGGAATTGGCCGCCGTCTTCGGCGCCTGAGCGCTCACCGAGCCTGAGCGCTCACGGAGCCGGCCGGGCCCGGCTCGGGGCCACCCGTCGTCCCTCGCCTCGTTGCTTGGCGAAATGCGGCGGCCAGGGGGCATCGCCCAGGCCTTCGGCCTCGTCACGGGCGGCCAATTCGAGAAGCGCATCGAGGCGATACCGGCGCTCGTCCACGCCGGCACCGGGGTCGCCCACGGAGGCGAAACGGCTCGGGACGGTGGCGATGGTCAGGTCGGCCGGATCGACGTCGGGGACCTCGTCCCAGCCGAGCGGGCACGACACTCGGCCCTCGGGGTTGGCCCGAACCGAGTAGGCCGAGGCCACCGTGCGGTCCCGGGCATTCTGGTTGTAGTCGATGAACACCCGCTCGCCTCGCTGCTCCTTCCACCATGCCGAGGTGGCCATGGTGGGCAGGCGTCGTTCGACTTCGCGAGCCAGCGCCAAGGCGGCGCGGCGGACACTGGTGAAGTCCCACTCGGGCTCGATGGGCACGTTGATGTGGATCCCTCGCGAGCCCGAGGTCTTGGGGAATCCATCGAGGCCGTTCTCCTCGAGCACGGCGCGAGACTCGAGCGCCACCAGCCTTACGTTCTCGAAGGGCACCCCCGGTTGTGGGTCGAGGTCGACTCGCAGCTCGTCGGGGTGGTCTACGTCCGATCGCCGGACCGGCCACGGGTTCAGGTCGAGGCAGCCGAGGTTGGCTGCCCACACGATGTGGGCCACGTCGACCGGGCACAGCTCTTCTGCGCTGCGGCCGCTCGGAAAGGACACCGTGACCGTTTCGACCCACGGCGGGCGCTTCTCGGGGACGCGCTTTTGGTAGAAGAACTCCCCCTCGGCGCCGTTCGGATAGCGCTTGAGCACGGTGGGCCGCTGGTAAACGCCGCGCAGCGCTCCAGCCCCCACCGCCAGGTAGTACTGCACCAGGTCCAGCTTGGTCTCGCCCCGGGCCGAGAAGAAGACCTTGGTGGGGTTGGAGACCGACACGCTGCGGCCGTCGACCTCGACCGTCACCGGCGGCACCCGAGGAGCCATCGTGGCAATGGTGGCACACCGGGTCGTCGGGCCGTCGCTGCGGGTAGGTTCGGGACCGGTGGACGCCGTCGACGCACTGCAACGCATCGCCTTCCTCCTCGAGCGCTCTGGCGCGCCCACCTTTAAGGTGCGGGCCTTCCGGCGAGCCGCCTCCGGCACCCGTGAGCTGGGCCCAGAGCGCTTGGCCGAGTTGCACGCAGGAGGCCACCTCCGAGACATCGCCGGCGTGGGCGATACCACCGCCCGTGTCATCGCCGAAGCTCTGTCGGGGCAGGAGCCCACCTACCTAAGGCACCTCGAGCAGGAGGAGCGCGCTGTGCCAACGGCGGCCGTGGTGGCCTTGCGCTCGTTGCTACAGGGCGACTGCCACAGCCACTCGGACTGGTCCGACGGCGGCAGCCCCATCGGCGACATGGCCGAGGCAGCCCGTCATCTGGGACATCGCTACCTGGCCCTGACCGACCACAGCCCTCGCCTCACCGTGGCCCACGGGTTGAATCCCGAGCGGCTCCGGCGCCAACTCGACGACGTGGCCGCTCTCAACGAGACCATGTTCCCGTTTCGGATCCTGACCGGCATCGAGGTCGACATCTTCGAAGACGGGGCCCTCGATCAGGAGGAGGACTTGCTCGGCCGACTTGATGTGGTGGTGGCCAGCGTCCATTCGAAGCTGCGCATGAAGCGTGACCAGATGACCCGGCGCATGGTGCGAGCCATCGAGAGCCCGCACACCGACATCCTCGGGCACTGCACCGGTCGCCTGCTCGTGGGCCGCGGGCGTCCCCAGTCCGAGTTCGACCCCGAGGTGGTCTTCGAAGCGTGCGCCCGTACTGGTACCGCGGTCGAGATCAACTCCCGACCCGAACGGCGCGACCCTCCGGTCGAGCTGCTGCGCACGGCGGTGGACGCCGATTGTTGGGTGAGCATCGACACCGACGCCCATGCTCCGGGTCAGCTCGATTGGCTCGACTTCGGCTGCGAGCAGGCCCTCGAGGCAGCCGTCCCCGAGGACCGCATCGTGAACGCCTGGTCGCCCGAACGCCTACTGACCTGGACGGCGGGCCACGCCGCCTGAGGAGGCGGGTCGCGCTCGGACATCTTCGTCCTCCAACAGAGCCAGCACCTCGTCAGCCAGTTGGGCAGCAGGGACCGACTCGTAGCGCGAAGCTCTGCCCATCAAGGCGAAGAGGTAGTGCCCGAGGTTGCGCAACGACGCCTGGTCGTCGGCCACCTTGAGCGGCACGGGCTCGGTACGGAGGTCCAGTCCCGAGACCCGTAGCAATCCGCCGCGCAAGCGAAGCAGGGCGTCGTAGGCGTCGGGAAGGCCGATCGAGGCGCGCACGATCCAGGCGCTCAGCCCGAGGGGGACGGTGAGATCTTCAGCGGCCTCGACACCGGGACTGGCGTCCCCCAGGGCGGCCAGGCCCCGGGCGACCTCGGACACGAACTGCCACTCGGCGTCGGCACGATCGGGGATGGCAACAGGCACCGAGCCAGTGTGACGGGGGGCTGTGACATCGGGGCGGATAGGCCTTGGCCTGGGCAAAGAGCGGCCAACTCGATATCGTGGATGGGCCGGCGCACCTGGGGGTACCCAGACAGGCGAGGACCGGAGGTAGGCATGGCTCGCTCAATATGGAATGGATCGCTCAGCTTCGGGCTGGTGAGCGTGCCCGTCGAGCTGTTCTCGGCCACCGAGGACAAGACGATCCATTTCAACCAGTTCCAGGCCGGCACGTCCGACCGGGTGCGCAACAAGCGGGTCAACGAGCGCACCGGCGACGAGGTCGAGTTCGGCGACATCGTCAAGGGCTATGACCTCGGCGGAGGTGAGTACGTCCTCGTGACGCCCGAGGAGCTCGAGGCGGTCGAGCCTGGCCGAACCCGCAACATCGAGATCACCGATTTCGTCGGTCTCGACGACATCGACCCCGTCTACTACCAGAAGTCCTACTACCTGGCCCCCAAAGGCGAGCAGGCGATTCGAGCCTACGGGCTGCTGCGCAAGGCCATGGAGCAGTCGAAGAAAGTCGCTGTGGCCACTTTGGTCATGCGGGGCAAGCAATACCTGGTAGCGGTCCGCCCCGAGCAGAGGGCCCTGGTGCTCGAGACCATGCACTTCGCCGACGAAGTGCGCGACCCCACCAAGGAGGTCCCCGGCCTGCCGATGGACGAGGAGTTCACCGCCCGCGAGGTAGACACAGCCAAGCTGCTGATCGACTCGATGACGGTGCCGTGGGAGCCCGGGCGCTACGGCGACACCTATCGCCAGCGTGTCGAGGAGCTCATCGAGCGCAAACGCCGCGGCGAGGAGGTCGTGGTAGAGGCGCAGCGGGCCGAGCCCACCAAGGTGGCCGACCTCATGGCCGCTCTGCAGGCCAGTGTGGATGCGGCGCGCGGTCGCCAAGACTCTTCCAAGCGGGCACCACGGCCGGCCAAGGCCGCAGCGCCCGCCCACGACGACCTGGGCGCGCTCAGCAAGGCCGAGCTCTACGACCGGGCCGCCGCCCTCGAACTACCGGGCCGGTCCAAGATGACCCGGCAGCAACTCGAAGAGGCCCTCGAATCGGCGTCGGTTGCCCGGAGCCGCAAGGCGTCCTGACAGGGCACACGGCCATGGCCGATGACGTCGGCTTTGCCGCTCCAGGTCCGCTAGTAGCTCTCGCACTGGGTGGCCTTCTGCGCGCGCCACGGGGTTCCGAAACCACGATAGGGGGCCAGACGCAAGGTCGGCCTTGGTGGTGCGTTGGCCTTAGGAGGCCAGCGTCCTGCACCCGCGCCGGGGCACCAAGGACGGAGTCTCCCTTGGTGGGCGGAGCGAGCCGGCGACTCGCGTGGACGTGGGCGAGGGGGAAACGTGCGGGTGGCCCGGGGCGGCAGACGGGCATGGCGCTGGGCACCGGTCTTCGCTGTCGCCACCTCCGTGGCGGCGCTGGCCGTGCCGGTGGCCGGAGCCGGGGCGGCACCCGACACCGCTCGCAACCCGTCGTCGAACACCTATCCCAACCCCCCCTTCTTCGACGACTGCTCGGGAGCCACCTACGACGACTCCTCGGGCTGCGTCAACGCCACCGTGCAGGCCATCGACAACGCCCGGGCCGGCGAGGGCTTGGGGTCGATGGCCCTGCCCACCAACTGGTACCAGCTCACCCCGACCGAGCAGCTGTATGTGGCCACCAACCTCGAGCGCACCGTACGCGGCCTGGCTCCGTTGAGCGGCATGGCCACCCAGCTCGACCAGGCGTCGGCCCAAGCGGCCGAGCAGGGCCAGGACCCGACACCGCCGAGCAACTTCCCCTCCAGCCGGTGGGGCGGGAACTGGGCGGGCGGATCCGGCAACCCGCTCGAGAACATCTACTTCTGGATGTACTACGACGGGGCCAACTCCAACAACGTCGACTGCCAGAAGGCGGGGGACTCCGGGTGCTGGGTGCACCGGGACAACATCCTCCTGCCGCTCGAGTGCCAGCCGTGTGTCATGGGCACCGGCTTCGCTCCCAACGGCTGGCACGACGGAACGAGCTGGGCCGAGCTCCTGGCCGACACCTCGGGCAACCCACCGCTCGACTACTCCTGGAGCCAGGTCGTCCCCTACCTCCCCAACGGGGGCGAAGCGGGGCCGGCCCCGGCCCCGGCCGCGGCATCGGCGGCCGCCCCCAACCGGACCACCACGAACAGCTCTCCGCCGCCGAGCGGCAACGGCCAACGCATGGTGGAAGCCAACGGAGGGGTCTTCGACTTCGGCTCCGACGCCTACGACGGGTCGGTTCCGGGCCTCGGCATCAATGTGCGCAACATCATCGGGCTGGCTCCCACGGCCGACGACCGCGGCTACTGGGTAGTCGGCTCGGACGGCGGCATCTTCGCTTTCGGTGACGCTCCGTACGACGGATCGGTGCCCGGCGCCGGGACCCAGGTGGACGACATCGTTGGCTTCGCCGCCACCGCCGACGGCGGGGGCTACTGGATGGCCGGAACCGACGGCGGGATCTTCGCCTTCGGCGATGCCGGCTACCACGGGTCGGTTCCGGGCCTCGGCCACCAGGTGGACGACATCGTGGGCCTCGCCCCCACCGCCGACGGCGGGGGCTACTGGCTGGTGGGACGAAATGGAGAGGTGTGGGCTTTCGGCGACGCCCCCTTCCTCGGGTCTCCGGCCGCCTCGCGCACATCGGTGAGCAACCTGGTGGGCATGGCGGTCACACCGGGAGGTGCTGGCTACTGGCTGGTGGGCTCCGACGGCGGTGTCTTCTCTTATGGCAACGCCCGTTACTACGGATCGGTGCCCGCCTCGGGCCTGTCGGTGCACAACGTGATCGCCGTGGCCCGGTCGGTCACCGGCGCCGGCTACTGGCTATTCGGATCGGACGGGGGCGTATTCGCCTTCGGCGATGCCCCGTATCTGGGATCGCTCCCGGGGCTCGGGATCCACGTCCAGGACGTCCGCTCGGGGTCCGGCATCTGAGTCACTGTCGGTGACCGGCATGTCAGCGGGCATGGTGCCGTCGGTGGCCGAATCGGTGAAGGTGGCCAGCGCCGCGGCCCAGGTGACTTTCGGCCCTAGGGCGTCGTAGCCCCCAACCCCCAGTCTTCTCTGACGGAGGCAATTCGTCAGGAGACGTCCATGGAAGGGCACCGCGCCACGCAGTTGGGCGGAAGTTGGCGACCAATAGAGACGCGGGTGACCCCCGACGCCGACACTTACAGGTGTGAGGGCGACCACTTCCCGAATCGTCGCGCTGAGCGCGCCATGACCAGTCCGAGCCCATGGCCGGTACCGTGACTCCCCTGGGCAAGACCAGCGCGACTTCACCCCCGCCGCCTCCACCTCCTGCGCCTCCACCTCCCGCGCCTCCGATCCGGGTTGCCGAACCGGGCAAGCTGGGCGACCTCCTGGTGGGGGCCAACCTGATTTCCATCGACCAGCTGACCGAAGCGCTCATGGAGCAGAGCGGCTCGGGCAAGCGCGTCGGCACGGTGCTGGTCGAGCACGGTGCGCTGCGTGAAGAAGACCTGTCGCGCGCCTTGGCCTCGCAGCTGGGACTCGACATGGTGGACCTGTCTCGCCGGAGCCCGGTGGCGGCAGCCGTGAAACTCCTGCCCGAGAGCATCGCCCGTTCGCACGTGGCCGTACCCCTGTCGGCCGACGGCGACCACGGCCCGGTGACGGTGGCGGTGGCCGACCCCTACCCGGGCCTGGATGCCGACCTGACTCAGGCCATGGGCCGGCCCGCACACCTGGTCATCGCACCGAGGTCCGACGTGCAGCGGGCCATCGACGGCGCCTACCGGGCCCTCGGAGGCATCGACGAGTTCGTGCTCGCCTTTGAGCAGAGCGTGGCCGGGAAGCGGACCCCGGACTCCCTGGCCCAGTCGGTGATGGCCGACGACGCACCCATCGTGCAGGTCGTGAACCTGATCATCACCCAGGCGCTGCGAGACCGGGCCTCGGACATACACATCGAGCCCAGAGACGACCGGGTGCGGGTCCGCTACCGCATCGACGGGGCCCTGCACGACGCTGTGAGCCTCCCCGTGCACATGGCCTCACCGCTGGTCAGCCGGCTCAAGATCATGGCCGACATGAACATCGTCGAACGGCGCCGCCCCCAAGACGGGCAGATGACCATGACCATCGACAAGCGCGACATCGACCTGCGGGTGTCGACCGTCAGCACAATCTGGGGCGAGAAGTGCGTCATGCGCATCCTCGACAAGAGCCGGTCGCTGTTCCGGCTGAGCGAGCTCGGCATGCCGGTCGAGGCCAACGAGGTCCTGGCCCGCATGATCCGCTCCCCCTTCGGGATGGTCCTGTGCGCCGGCCCCACTGGGAGCGGCAAGACCACGACCCTCTACGCGGCGCTGAACGAGATCGACGAGCCCCAGCGCAACATCATGACCATCGAGGACCCCGTGGAGTACGTCTTCCCCTCGATCAATCAGATTCAGACCAACGAGCAGGCCGGCCTCACGTTCGCCGACGGCCTCAAGTCGATCCTGCGCCAGGACCCCGACGTGATCCTGGTGGGCGAGATCCGCGACGTCGAGACGGCGCGCATCGCCGTGCAGTCAGCGCTCACCGGCCACTTTGTGCTGTCCTCCCTGCACGCCACCGACTCGGCCGCCGCCCTGCACCGGTTCCTCGACATGGGCATCGAGTCGTTCCTGGTGGCCTCATCGGTGGTGGCGGTGGTAAGCCAGCGCCTGCTGCGGCGGATCTGCAGCCGGTGCCGGACGCCGTACACGCCGGCCGAGGAGGAGCTGGCCTTCTACTTCGACTCCGGGGGCGCGCCCAAGACCGAGTTCTACCGGGGCAAGGGCTGCAACTTCTGCGCCGGCACCGGGTACCAGGACCGCACCGGCGTGTTCGAGCTCATGCGCATCACGCCCGAGATCAAGCGCCTCATCGTCGGATGGGCCACACAGGAGGAGCTGCAGCGTATGGCAGTGGCTCAAGGCATGCGGACCTTGCAGGACGAGGCCAACCGTCTCATCGCCGACGACATCACGACCATCGCCGAGGTCGTGCGGTCGATCTACGCGGCATAGGCGCCGATGGCCAAGTTCAAATACACCGCCCAGACCGTCGACGGCGAGACCGTCCGCGGCATCGAGGAGGCGCTGACCACCAACATGGCCCGACGGGCCCTGATGGAGAAGCACCTCGTGCCGCTGGAGGTGGCCGAGCGCAAGAGCGTCATGCAGCTCGAGCTCACCAGCAAGCGCGTGCCGCGCCGGGAGCTCATGCACTTCTCCCGCCAGATGGCCGTGTTCCTGCGGGCCGGCATCCCGGTACTCGAAGCCTTGGACGTCATGTGCGAGGACATGTCGGACAAGACCCTGGCCCGGGTGGTAGCCGAGATGGGCGACAGCCTGAGGGCCGGGGAGACCCTGGCGGAGGCGGCCGGGGCGCACCCTGAGGCCTTCCCTCCCTTCTACCTGGGCATCCTGCGCTCGGCCGAGTTGAGCGGCAACCTCGACATGGTCCTCGACCAGCTGGCCGACTACCTCGAACGCGACAGCGAGGCCCGGCGCCGCGTCACCTCGGCGCTGATCTATCCCTGCATCGTCCTGGGCATGGCCGTGGTGGCCGTGGTGGTCATAACCGTCTATGTGCTGCCCAAGTTCAAGTCGTTCTTCGCCTCGCTGAACGCCAAGCTCCCTCTGCCCACCCGGGTGCTGCTCGAGATGACCCGCATCTTGACCGACGACTGGTTCGTCTTCGCCGGCCTGGCCATGATGATCGGGGTGCTGGTCGTGCTGTCGTTCACCACCGTGCGCGGGCGCGACATCCGCGACCGGATACTTCTCGAATCACCCATCATCGGCGACCTCATCCGCACCGCCATTTTGGAGCGGTTCTGTCGGATCATGTTCTCCATGGTGTCGGCTGGGGTGCCCATCCCCGAGGCGCTGTCGGTGACCGGTGACGCCACCTCCAACACCGTGTTCCGCCGTGGCCTCGACGTGGCGCGCGATGCCATGCTGCGCGGCGAGGGCCTGGCCGGGCCGCTGGCGGCCACGGAGCTGTTCCCGGCCGTGGCCCGCCACATGTTCCGGGTGGGCGAGACGACCGGCACCATGGACGACCAACTCGAGACGGCTGCTAATTACTTCGACCGCGAGCTGGGTTACAAGCTGTCCCACTTCACCAGCCTGTTCGAACCGGCCGTGCTGCTCGTGGTCGGCCTGGTCGTCGGATTCGTGGCCATCGCCCTCATCTCGGCCATGTACGGGATCTTCCGACAGGTGAAGGTCTAGGAGGTCGCCATCGCAACCAACCCGATCCGCCATCACCACCCACGCCACCACCACTCCGAGACCGGCAGTCCGCCGTATCGAACGAAGGGAAACGACACCATGATCCAACGAATGTTCGAGCGCATGCTCGAGAAGCGCAACGAAGGTGGGTTCACCCTGATCGAGCTGCTGATCGTGATCATCATCCTGGCCATCTTGGCGGCCATCGTGGTCTTCGCCGTCGGTTCGACCGGGGCCAACTCGAAGTACGCAGCGTGCAACTCCGATGCCAAGACCTTCGAGACCGCTCTCGAGTCCTACAAGGCCCAGGTCGGCACGTACCCGCCGGCCAACCTGGTCGTGAGCAGCGGTAACCAGACCGCCACGTACCCGGCCGGATCGTTGGCTTCGGCCGGCAGCACCGGTGCCTGGACCTACAGCGTCAGCAGCGGGGGCGCCACCACCATCTACGGCGCTGGCAGCGGCAGCACCTTCCCGCAGTACGGGAGCCAGCTGACGCAGTCGACGGTCGCCGGCGGCTCCACGGCCGGCCCCTACATGCGGGCGCTCGCCTCAACCTCGCATTACGAACTGGTGACCGACGGCAGCGGCAACGTCTACGTGCTGCCCCCCGGCTTCACCCTCCCCTCGGTGACGGCCCTGACGGCCAGCCCGTCGGTTTCCGGCCAGGGCATCGCCCAGGGCGACAGCACGTCGCTCAACTTCGACCAGGCTGCCGGTGCCGTGTGCAGCGACGCCAACGTGGTCAAGTAGGCGCGCTCATCAGTCGTCGGCCGGGGCAGGTGCCCGGCACCTGCCCCGGCCACGACTCGAGCAACACGTCGACATGCACGACTCCCCCGCCGCCCAGTCCTCTGCACCGGCACAGACTTCTCCACCGGCACAGTCCTCCATACGCTGGTGGACCGGCCTGGCCACGGTGGCCGTCATGGCCGCCGGTATGGCCTATGCCCTGTGGTGGCCCACGGCGGTGCGCCACCACGGTGGGTACTGGCTGATCCCCGGCGACATCTGGGCCACGGTGCGCGACGCCCACTTCGTGGGCTGGGGCGGCCTGTCGTATGTGTACGGGGCCAACACCGGCCTCGTCACCCTGCCCGGCTTCAGCGTGGTGCTTGCCCCCTTCGCCATGCTGTCGTCGGCCCTCGGGCTGTCGGAGTCCTCTCCTTTTATCGGCCTGGCCAAGCCCGACTCGTGGTTCGTCTACGGACCGGTCATCCTGGCTACCACCGGCCTGGCCCTGGCCGCCATGGACGCGCTGGCTAGGCACCTGGGCGCCACCCGGGCCCGGCGCCTGGTGCTCGTGGGCCTGGGATCGCTGGCCATGTGGTCGGCCACCGCCATCTGGGGCCACCCTGAAGACTTGGTGGCCCTGGCTCTGGCTGCTTACGCCGTCACCCGGGCCGCCCAGGGTCGCACCACGGCGGCCGGGTGGCTGCTCGGGGCGGCCATCGCCATGCAGCTGTACGTGGTCCTGCTGGTTCCGGTGCTCATGGGCGTGGTGGGCCGGCGCCGCCTGGCGGCGCTGGTGGCGCGGGCCTCGGTGCTGCCGGCCTTCTTGCTGGTGGCCGTGCTCGCCCCCAACTTCCGCCAGTCGATGCGGGCGCTGTGGAACCAGCCCAACTTCCCCTCGGTGGACCACGCCACGCCCTGGGTGCTGGTGGCGCCCAAGATCGGGCCCCACGTGGTAGCAGCCGGGCCGGGGCGCATCGTGGCCGTGGTAGTGGCCGTGGCTCTCGGCTTCGTGGCGGCGCGCCATCGCCACGACGGGCGCACCGTGGTGTGGCTGGCGGCGGCGGCGCTGGCCGGGCGCTGTCTGTTCGAGGCGGTGATGGTCCCCTACTACGTCATGCCGATGGTGGTGCTGGCCCTGGTAGTGGCGGCCACCTACGGCATGCCCCGACTCCTAGTCACCGGGGCCATCGGCATCGGCCTCACCGTCGTGGTCTTCGGCCACTTCTCCATGTGGCCGTACTGGTCGGCCATGGCCGGCCTCACCGTGGCCATGCTGGGCGTGAGCCGGCCGTGGCGGGCGGTGGCGCCCGACGTCGCAGACAGTGCCGGGCCCGAGCGGCTAGGGGACCTGGCCGGCGGGGTTCTGGACCGTGGACTGCAGCTGCTGCACGCTGCAGACGGTGGGCGGGGGGACTGACCCCAAGTTGGCGTCGGCTACCGGACCGGGGTCGGTCACGGTGAAGCCGAGGGCGGCGGCATTCTTGCGCTGGGCCATCTCGAAGTCGTTTCCGAAGGTCGGCGAGATGGTGAAGAACCCTTCGTCGGTCGTGCTGCACTGCATGGCGCCGTTGTAGTCGTCGAGCTGCTCGACATATCCCAGCTGGTCGTTGGCCAACCCGAAGGGGAAGACCACCGGCGCCCCCACCTCCTTGGACATGGTGGCCTCGATGGCCGGGTACGGCTCGCCCGGTGCCGACATCAGAGCCAGGTCGCCCAGGCGCAGGAACTGCGCCTCGGTGATGAGGGCGTCCACGGCGCCGTAGGGAGGGGTCTCCTTTCGGTACACGTGGTACCCGGTCTGGGTCGGCACGAGCAACGTGGCCAGCAGCAGCGGGTTGTCGTTCACCACAGTGAGCGACGAGCTCTTCCCCCCCACCTGGGCCGGGCCGGCCAGAACCGTGGCCCCGGCGGCCAGGGCCTCGATGCCCTGGTGGGCCACGGCGTCCCCGTAGCTGTCGGCCGGGGCGTTGGCGTCGGACCCGGCCGGGGCATCGGGAGCCGCCTTGCCACTAGGGATGGCGGCCGGCCAGGTGTGGCCCATGGCCCCCACCGTGACCACGGCCACCGAGCCGGGGAAGCCGGTGCCGGCGTCGCCGACCTGGTCGCCCTCCAAGTAGGTGGCGGCCGCGCCGGGCCAGTCCGGTGACACCTTGTCGAGCGGGCCGTACACGGTGGCGTGCGTCGAGTAGTTGAGCAGCGTGGCCACCACCGCCCCAGTGGACAGCGACCGGGCCTGGAGCATGCGCAGCTGCTCGTCCATCGGATAGTCGGTGGTGTCGCCGATGTTGTCACTCGTGTCGCTCGGGCCGAAGGTGCCGGAGAACCCGGTCATGTCGCGCGTGGCCCAGCTCACGTGGGCCGGCACCTCGGCGGCCACGGCCGAGAGGATGGCGTGTTCGGTGCCCGAGGCCACCTCGGCCAGGTAGTCCGTGGGCACCCCGCCCCAGATACCGAGGTCGTCGGGCCCGTTGTGGGTGTGGGTGCTCTGGGCCAGGATTTGCGACGCCGGGATGGCGGTGGCGCTCTGCACGGCGGCGGCGACATCGGCGAAGCCGTAGGAGCCCTGCTGGTAGGCGATGAAGTGGCCCTGGAGGTCGTCGGCGGCGATCACCACCTGGTTGGGCCCGCCCGTCGGGCACGTCCCGTCGGCGTTGGGCACGGCGAAGGCGATAGCCCGGGAGTAGATGTCACGCAACACCGAGCCGGCCGGGTGCACCGGGCCGATGCCGTAGCCGCCCAGGTAGAAGTGGCCGGTGGCGATCATGTCGGCGGTGGGGGTGATATCGGCCTTGGCCGCGCCCACGCAGTAAGTGGACGGGGTGGGGGACCCGGCCCCCGCTCCCGAGCGTGGCACCAGGACCATCGACATGACGACAGCGACGGTCATCATCGCCACCACTACCGGACGCTTGCTCATGGACTGCTCCTCAATTCGGTTGGACGATGCTTCTACGGGCTGCTGCGGACGAGACATCAATGGGACAAGACGATCACTGCGGGGCGAGGGAGATAACTTGGGAGCTGTCGGGCGCCAGCGACACGGCCAACCCGCTGGCCAGGGCGGCACCGCTCTCGACGCCGAGGAGGGCCCCGCTGCGCACGTCGGTCAGCCGGTACTGGCGCGTGGGGTCGAGGCCCTGCACGGCGATGTCGTCGGTGGCCGGCCCCCCGGCCTGGCGGAAGGCGAAGAGATACCCGTGGTCGCCGTCCCACGGCTGCAGGGCCACCCACGAGGTGCCGTCCAAGGGGTCGGCGGTGCTGTCCTCGTAGACGGCGCCGGCCAGCTCGACCCGATGCTGCTTGTACCACGCCACCCACCACGCCGTGTCGGCCGCCTGGGCCGGGGTGAGCCGGGTGAGGTCGGTCCAGAACGTCGGGTGCGACAGCATGGCGATCGACATCAGGTAGTCCA
>DATKSG010000030.1:0-20962 GCA_035531775.1 Acidimicrobiales bacterium
CCATTTGGTGGCGGCCAATCCCGTTTTCGATGCCGTGGCCGAGCAACCCCGGGTGGTGCTTAGCGTGGCCGGCGACTGGGCCTTCATCCCCTCCAACTGGAAGGCCGTCGGCACCGAGGACCCCCGCCTCGGGATCCCCACCACCTACTACGGGGCCGTGCAGCTCACGGGCCACGCCGAGGTGGTCCAAGACCACGACGAGCTGGCCGCCATCCTCCGGGCCCAGCTCGGTGCGCTGCAGCCTGGCACCGACGTGGCCGACCCGGGCGATGTGCATGGCGCCAAGCTGGCCGCCATCAGTGGGCTGCGCATCACCGTGGAGGAGGTGCGGGCCAAGTTCAAGTACGGCGGGAACGTGGACGCCGAGCACCGACGAGCGGTCATCGACCGGCTGCTGGCCCGCTCGGGGCCGGGCGACAGCGCCGCCGCCGCCCACAGTGCCAGGCGTCTCGAGGCGTGAGTCGGCCCTACAGCCCGTAGAGAGCGGCGGCGTTGTCGGCCGTGATGCGCCGCTGCTGCTCGGGTGACAACGAGGCCACGGCACGGCGCAACTCGCCGGTCACCCCGGGGTAGGTGGCATCGGGATGCGGGTAGTCCGAGGCCCACACGATGCGGTCCGCGCCGCACAGCGGTGACGACGCCGTAAAGGCCAAGGTGGACTCGTCGGGGTCGAAGCTGATCCAGCACTGGCGGCGGAAGTACTCCGACGGCTCGGCCCGAAGCTGCGGGACGTCCCAGCCGAAGATCTCGTAGTGGTGGTCGAGGCGCTCCAACCACGGCACCAGCCAGCCCCCACCGGCCTCCAAGAAGACCAGGCGCAGCTCGGGGAAGCGCTCGCACACCCCACCGGCCAACAGAAAAGCCATGGAGCTCATCATGTCGAAGGGGTTGGCGATGGCCTGGGTGAAGAAGATGTTGTCGATGGCGGCCGGCCCGGCGTCGGCCGGCATCGGGCTCGACGACGTGCGCAACTTGTTGATGCGCATCCCCTGACAAGCCCCGGGCAGATCGGCGGTCAGGAACGGGTGCAGGCCCACAGCCAGCCCGGTGTCCGACGCCGCCGTCCACAACGGGTCGTAGACGGGGTCGTGGAAGTGCCGCCAACCTTCGCTCGGGTTGGGCCGCAGGAACACGCCCACGATGCCGGGCTTAGCCGCCACCCGCCTGATCTCGTCGGCGGCCGCCGCGATGTCCTGTTGCGGAAGGGCGGCCACGCCGAAGAGCCGACCCTGGCCCTGGCCCACGTGGTCCGACAGCCAGTCGTTGTAGGTGCGGCACATGACACGGGCGAACTCGACGTCGCCGTGGCCCTGGATGCCGAGCAGCAGCGTCGGGTACAGCACCGACTGCGAGATCTGATCGGCGTCCATGTCGATCAGCCGGCTGGGGGCGTCCCAGGCCGCCGGGCGCACCTCGGTATAGCGCAGCTCGCCGCGCTGGGCCCGGTCCCGGTCCTCGGCCGACATCCCGGCCGTGCCGGCCAGCGCCATGTAGTTGGCCGGGTTGCGCTGGCCGTCCATTACGGCCCACTCCCGTCCCTGGTCGTCGGTGTCGATGTGCCATACCCGCTCGGCGAAAGCGGCCGGGGCGTAGTCGCGGAAGCCACTCGGGTGCTCGAGGATGTGGCCGTCGGCGTCGATGAAGAGCAACTCGGTCGAGGTGGCGGGCATCTCAGATCCCGTAGAACACACGGGCGTTGTCGGCCGCCACCCGGGCCAGCGACTGCGGCGTCAGGCGGCCCTCGGCGTGCTCGACCAGCTCGGCCGAGGCACGGGGCCAGGCTCCGTCCCAGTGCGGGTAGTCGCTGGCGAACATGACACAGCGGTCGCCGAGCGCCTCGATCACCGCCGGCAGGGTGCCCTCGTCGGGCTCGCAGGTCACCCACACGTTGCCGTCGGCCACGTACTGAGCCGGGTGCTGCTGCCAGCCGTCGGGGATCCAGCCGCCGCGCGACTCGTAGTGCTCGCCCAGGCGCTCCACGAACCACGGGAGCCAGCCGGCGCCGGCTTCCAAGAAGGCCACCCGCAGGCGCGGGTGGCGATCGAACACGCCCCCGCTCACCAGGGCGGTCATGGCCGACATCTGGTCGAAGGGGAAGCTCACGCAGTGGACCTGGATGTAGTTGGTGAAGCGGTCGACGCCGATCTTGGGCAGGTGGATCCCCGGCGCCCCGTGGACGCCGAGGGCCATGTCGAGGTCCTCCGCCGCGCTGTAGAAGCGGTCGAGGTCCCGGTGATCGAGGTTGCGCTCGCGCAGTGCCGGGGGGACCACGGTGCACACCAGGTCGAGCTCTTTGGCTTCGGTCATCACGGCGATGGCCTCGTCTTCGTGCTCGATGGGGACCACCGCCGCGGCGTGCAGGCGCCCGTTGCTCTTGGAACAGAACTCCGACGCCCAGCGGTTGTACATGCGGGCCATGCCGGCGCCGAGGGCGGGGTCCCGCAACGTCGGCACGCACAGGCCGAAGCTCGGGAACAGCACCATCTCGTCGATGCCGTCGGTGTCGGCGTTGGCCAGCACGCCGTCGACCGTCTTGGGATCGATGCCCGCGGCCTCGGTGAGCCCGTGCTCGGGCGGGCAACCAGCTCCCGGGCCCTCGTAGTCGGGATAGGGGCGGCCCTCGATGACCACGCCCAGCTTGGTGTCGGTGCGCACTCCGACGTGGTCGGGGAAGCGCTGGAAGAGCTCGGTGAAGAACTCGACCGGCTCCACCACGTGGCCATCGGCGTCCACGATCGGCATTTGCTTGGACATCAGTTGCTCCTCACGTCGCCGGCGGGCTGGCCCGCCGGGATCCGGTCACTCATCGAACACGATGACACTGCGGGCCACGGTGCCCGCCTCCATGGCCTCGAAAGCCTCGTGCACATCGTCGAGCCCGATGCGCCGGGTCACCAAGCCAGCGGCGTCGAGGGCACCGTTGCGCACCAGCTCGACCAGCACCGGGAAGTCGCGATCGGCGTCGGTCGAGCCGTACACGCAACCCTTGAGCGTCTTGGCGTCCACGAAGAGCTCCATGGCGTTGAAGCACACCTGTTCCGACGGCGAGCCCGCCCCCACCAACACCACGGTGCCGCCCCGGCGGGCCGAGGCGAAGGCGCTGCGGATGGTGGCGGCCCGGCCCACCACCTCGAAGACGAAGTCCGCACCCCGCCCGGCGGTGGCTTGGCGGACCCCTTCCACCACGTCCCCGGCGGCGTCCACCGCGTGGGTGGCCCCGAAGGCCAAGGCCATGTCCCGCTTGGCCGGCACCGGGTCCACGGCCACGATGGGGCCCGCTCCAGCCAGGCGCGCCCCCTGGACGACCGAAAGGCCCACGCCACCGCAGCCGACCACGGCCACGCTGGCCGCCGGCGGCACCTGGGCCGTGTGCCACACCGCGCCCACCCCGGTGGACAGGGCGCACCCCACCAGGGCGGCGGTAACGAGGGGCACCGAGCGGTCGATGGGAACCACCTCCCCCTCGGGCACCAGGGTCTGCTCGGCGAAGGTGGCGGTGCCCAGTCCCCGCACCAGTGGCGTGCCCCCGACGGTGGCGTACTCGCCGCCCAAGGACTCGGCCAGCCCGTTGGCGCACAGCATGGGCTGGCCGGCCAGGCACCAGAAGCACCGCCGGCAGGGGGGCATCCACGTGAGCACCACGTGGTCGCCCGGCACCACCCGCGTCACAGCCGGGCCCACCTCCTCCACCACGCCGGCCCCCTCGTGGCCCAAGACGGTGGGGAACATGAAGGGGATCGACCCGTTCTGCACCGACAGGTCCGAGTGGCACACACCACTGGCCACCATGCGCACCCGGACGTCATGGGGCCCGGGCCGGGCCAGCTCGATCTCCTCCACCACCATGGCGCCGCCCGGCTCACGCAATACCGCGGCGCGCGCCAGCGTCATCGCAGTGTGCTCATCGGGCCGCGGCGGCGCCGGGCACGGTGACGGTGTCGGTGTCGGTGCCCGAGCGCAACACCGCACCCGGGGTGGCCCCGGTGAACTGGCCGGCGACCACTATGTCGGTGCCGTTCACGAAGACGTGCTCGATGCCCTCGGCCTCGGCGTAGAGGCGGCTGGCGCCGCCGGGGAGATCGGCGCGGGTGCGCTCGGGCCCATGTCCGACGCGCGTGGGGTCCAAGACCACGAGGTCGCCCCAGTAGCCCTCGGCCACCTGGCCTCGACGGCGCAGGCCGTAGAGGCGGGCCGGCACGTCGGTGAGCTGGCGGACGGCTTCCTCCCAACTGAGAAGGCCCCGCTTGCGCACGCCCTCGCCCAACATCGACGTCGAGTAGATGGCCCCGCACATGACATCGAGATGGGCCCCGGCGTCGGACCCCCCGACGATGGTGCGAGGGTCCTGCCACACCTTGGCCCGCAGCTCCCAGTCGGCCTCGGACTCGGGGATGGGAGGACGCAGGCCGGTGCGCAGCGAGTCGGCCACCACGATGTCGAGCATGGCGTCGAAGGGCTCCTGGCCCCGCTCGGCGGCCACGTCGCCCACGGTGCGTCCCTCGTAGGCGGCGGTGGCCGAGGTGAAGGTCTCCTCGATGAGCAGGTGCTTCCAGTTGGCCAGGGCACCGAGGATGCCGGCCTCCTTGGACCGGGCCCCCTCGTCGAGACGCCGGCGCTCGGAAGGATCCGACAGACGGGCCATGCGCTCGGCGGCCGGCAGGGCGAACACCTCACGCCAGCCCGGTAGCCCGTCGAGGATGGCGCCGTGCTCGAAGGAGAGCCGGATCTTCATGGTGTGCGGCAGGGTCAAGGCCACCACGGTGGCGCCTCGCTCGGAGGCGGCGGTGGAGGCGGCCAGCTGGCGCTCGGTGGCGGCCGGGTTGAGGGCGGAGACCCCGAGCACATTCCAGTTGGCCGGGCGGTTGGCCAGCAGCGACAAAGTGGCGAGCAGCTCCACCTCCTCGTCGCTGAAACCGTTCAAGCACCCGGGCACGATCAGCTCCAAGGTGGTGCCAGGGTGCTCCGACACCGCCGCGCACAGCGCTTCGAGCTCGCCGCGCCCGGCCGAGCGCGACGGGACGGGCTGGCCGTCGCCGTCGTTGTGGGTGTGGGCCTGCGAGGTGGAGAGCCCGAGCCCGCCTTCCTCGAGGCAGCGGTGCAGCAACGCCACCATGGCCGCCACCTGGTCGTCCGAGGCGCCGGTGCCGACGGCCTCGTCGCCCATGACCGAGCGCCGCAGGGCCGAGTGGCCGACCAGGAATCCGGCGTTCACGCCGATGCGCCCGTCCAAGCGCCCGAGCCAGTCGCCGAAGGAGGTCCACGACCAGTCGAGGCACTGAAGCGCCGACAGGGGCATGCCTTCGACGCGCGCCATCATGCGGGCGATGTAGTCGGCGTGGTCGGGGCCCGCCGGGGCCAGGGAGAAGCCGCAGTTGCCGCCGATCACCGTGGTCACGCCGTGCAACGGCGACGGGCTGGCGCTCGGGTCCCAGAACAGCTGGGCGTCGTAGTGGGTGTGGAGGTCCACGAAGCCCGGCGTCACCAACAACCCGTCGGCGTCGACCTGGCGGGCGGCCGGCTCCTCGACCTGGCCGACGGCCACGATGACCCCCTGGCGCACTCCCACGTCGGCCCGACGCGGGGGCGCCCCGGTGCCGTCCACTACGGTGCCGCCGCGCAGCAGCAGGTCGAGCATCAGCTGCGTCCCGGCGCCGGGAATTCGAGGATGGTCTTGGGCCGGGTGAAGGCCAGCATGCCCTCGGGGCCGAGCTCGACGCCGAAGCCCGAGTGCTTCCATCCGCCGAAAGGTGCCCGGTGGTCCATGGCCGAGGTGCCATGGGCGTTCACGAACACCGTGCCGGCCTGCAGGCGCCCGGCGACGTCGGCGGCCAGCGCCGTGTCCGCCGTCCAGATCGAGGCGCACAGGCCGTAGGGCGAGTCGTTGGCCCGGCGCACGGCGTCGTCAATGTCGTCGTAGCCCAGAACCGGCAGGGCCGGGGCGAACTGCTCCTCGCACACGATGGTGGCTTCGTCGGGTGCGCCTTCCACGATGGCCGGCGACACGAAGTAGCCACCGCTGTCGGCGTCCTCTTGGCGCAACCGCGCCGGTCGGTGCACCCGGGCGCCGAGCGACTCGGCCTCCGACAGCATCCCCTCCACCCGACGCCGGTCGGGGTCGCGGTGCACCGGTCCCATGGTCACCTCGGGTTGGAGCCCGTCGCCCACCACCTCGCGCCCGACGCGTTCGACGAGGGCCTCCACCATGGCCCCCACCCGGCTGCTCGGCACGTACACGCGCTTTATGGCCATGCACACCTGGCCGCTCGTGATGAAGGTGGCGCCGAAGATCTTCTCCACCAGGTCGTCGTCGATGTCCACGTCGGGGGCCACGATGGCCGGGTCGTTCCCGCCGAGCTCGAGCACCACCGGGGTGAGGGCCCCGGCCGCCGCCTCCATGACGGCGCGCCCGGTGGGCACGCCGCCGGTGAACGACACCATGTCCACGCCCGGGTGCATCACGAGCGCCCGGCCGAGCTCGGGGCCCGGCCCGTTCACGGCGTTCACGACGCCGGCGGGGAGCATCTCGGCCAAGGCGGCCGACACGGCCAGCACGGCGCCGGGGCACGTCGGCGGGGCCTTCACCACCACCGTGTTGCCCATGAGCAGCGCCGGCAGGACCTTGTTGCCGAGCACCGACACCGGCCAGTTGAACGGCAGCACGGCGGCCACCACCCCGTGGGGCTCGGCCCGCACCGAGGTACTGCGCCCCGCGCCGGACAAGGTGCGCCCGTCGAGCGCCTCGGCGGCCAGCGGGGCGAAGGCGGCGGCCATCCCCCCCACCGTGCCGGTGTCGAACTGGGCCTCCCACAGCACCTTGCCGTGCTCGCGGGTGAGCAGCGACGCCAGGTCCGACGCCCCCACCACCGCCCCGGCGGCGGCGGCGGCCTTGATCACGAGGTCGAAGCGCTCCTGGCGGTCCAGCGCCGCCCAGGCCGGCTGGGCCCGACGCGCCGCCGCCACCGCCGCGTCGAGTTGTCCGGGCGAGGCCGATGGGCCCTGGAGCACCACCTCGGCCGGACGGGCCGGATTGCACACCGGGTAAGAGCCCTCGGCGCCGGGCACCACCGAGCCGTCGATCACCAGTCCGATGCCGTCGCCCATGGGGTCCCCCTCTGTTCGAGTCGGGCTCCGCCCCCGGGGCGGAGAACCGCGTTCTCCGGGATGATAGTTTCCCGACGCGATGGGCATCCAGGCCGTTTCCAAGGCCCCTCCCGACACCGCTGCCCGCCTGGTCGAGGCGGCCCGGACGCTCATGTGGCAGGGCGCGGGGCCGGGCTTCACCGTGACGGAGGTGGTGGCCGAGGCGGGCAGCTCGCTCAAGAGCTTCTACCGGTGCTTCGAGTCCAAAGACGAACTGCTCGTCGCCCTGTTCGCCGACGACGCCCGCCGCGGGGCACAGGCGCTGGCCGCCATGGTGGAGCGCCGGGCGCCGGATGAGCGGCTGCGCACTGCGGTGGTGGGCCTGTTCCGTTTCGTCTCGCTCGACGGCCGGCTCCCCTACGCCGCTGTGTTGGTGGGCGAGCACCTGCGCCTGGCCCAGTCGCGCCCCGAGCAACTCCAAGCGGTGCTGAGCCCGTTCGTCGAGCTGTTCGAACGCCAGCTCGAGGAAGCACAAGCGCGATGCGAGATCCGCCCGGGCCACGCCGGGCGCGATGCCCGGATGCTGTTCCACGTGGTGGTCTCGCACCTGCACGCTCTCATCTGCCATCAGATCGACGACCAGCCGGCGCAGCTGGCCGAGGACCTGTGGTCGTTCTGCGCCGCGGCCCTGCGACCCTAGGAAGCACCATGCCCGGCTCCGATCTCCTACCCGACCCCGACCCACGGCCCCTGGTGGTGCCGGTCATCTCGGTGGACGACCACCTCATCGAGCCACCCGACATGTTCGAAGGTCGGGTGCCGGCCGCCCTGGCCGGATCGGCGCCGCACATCGTCGAGCACGACGACGGGACGCAGTTCTGGCTCTACGAGGACCGGAGATATCCCAACATCGGGCTCAACGCCGTGGTCGGCCGCCCCCGGGAGTCATGGAGCATGGACCCGTCTCGCTTCGACGAGATGCGCCCGGGGTGCTTCGACATCCACGCCCGCATCGACGACATGGACCGCAACGGCGTGTGGGCGTCTTTGTGCTTCCCGTCGCTCGTGGCCGGGTTCTGCGGCTCGGTCTTCCTCAAGTCGCGCGACCCGGCTCTCGGACTGGCCTGCATGCGGGCGTGGAACGACTGGCATCTCGAGGTGTGGGCCGGCACCTACCCCGAGCGCATCATCGCCCTGCAGCTGCCGTGGCTGGCCGACGTGGCCCTCGGGGCCGAGGAGATACGACGCAACGCCGAGCGCGGCTTCAAGGCCGTGAGCTTCCCCGAGTTCCCGGCCCAGCTGGGCCTGGACTCCATCTTCACCGGCACCTGGGACCCCTTCTTCGAGGCGTGCCAGGAGACCGGCACCGTCGTCTGCCTGCACACCGGCGCATCGGCCTGGGCGCCTTTGCCCTCGCCGGGGCCCCCCTTCGAGCTGTTGCCCACGCTGTTCCCGGTGAACGCCCTCATCGCGGCGGCCGAGTGGCTGTGGTCGGGGGTGCCGGTGCGCTTCCCGGGCCTGCAGGTGGCCATGTCCGAAGGCGGCATCGGGTGGGTGCCCATGCTGCTCGACCGGGCCGACTACGTGCTGGCCCACTCGGCCTCGGGCACCGACAGCGGCGCCTGGCACTCGGAGCTGCTGCCGAGCGAGGTGCTGCGGCGCAACTTCTACTTCTGCACCATCGACGACCCGTCGCTGGTGGACCTGCGCCATGTCATCGGCATCGACCACATCATGGTGGAGAGCGACTATCCCCATGCCGACTCCACGTGGCCCGATACCCAGCTGGTGATCCAGAAGACTCTGGGGGCGCTGCCCGAGGAGGAGCTGCGCAAAGTGGCCTACGCCAACGCCGCTGCTTTGTTCCGCCACCCGCTGCCGCCGGCGGGGGACTGGCGATGAGTAGCGCCGAGGTGGTGGTGGACGCCGACGGCCACGTGGTCGAGCCGCTGTCGGCATGGGAGACGGTGCCAGAGCCCTACCGGCCCACCATCACGGCCGACGTCCACGGCTACGAGCACGTGGTGGTGGACGGCACCGAGATCCTGGCCGTGCCGCTCGGCACCCTGGCCACCCCGGGGGGGCGCTTCAGCGACCCGGGCAGTTTCCGGTCCCTCGACCAGGCGCGGCCCGGCGGCAGCGACCCGGTGGCCCGCCTGGCCGACATGGACGCCGAAGGCATCGACCAGGCGGTGCTGTTCCCGTCGGTGGGCCTGTACTTCTGGGCGCTCGACGACCCGCGGGCGGCGGTGCCCATCGCCCGCGCCTACAACGACTGGCTGTCGCAGTACTGCGCCGCTTCCCCCAGCCGGCTCTTCGGCGCCGCCATGGTGCCGGTGCAGGACCCGGTGGCGGCGGCAGCCGAGTTGCGCCGGGCCCATGACGAGCTCGGGTTCCCGGCCGCCTTCGTGCGGCCCAACCCGTGCTGCGGGCGCAGCCTGTCGGACCGGGCCTACGACGTGCTGTGGGAGGCGGCCGAGGAGACCGGCACCGTGGTCGCCCTGCACGAGGGCAGCTCGGTCATCGTCCCCACCCTCGGCGCCGACCGGCCCTTCAACCCCCTGGTGCTCCATGCCGTGTCGCACGCCTTCGAGGAGATGCTGGCCTGCGCCCAGCTCATCGCCTTCGGAGTACTCGAGCGCCACCCCGCCCTGCGCGTGGTCTTCCTCGAGTCGAGCGGAGGGTGGGTGCCGTTCTGGCTGGAGCGCCTCGACGAGCAGGCCGAGAGCTTCGGCGACTTCTGCCCCGACATGCGCCTGGCCCCGAGCGAGTACTTCGCCCGCCAGTGCTGGATCAGCTTCGAGATCGACGAGCAGACGCTGCCGGTGCTGGCCCCGCTCATCGGCGAGGACCGCATCGTGTGGGGCTCGGACTACCCGCACCACGACGCCACCTTCCCCGGTGCGGTGGACCGCCTGCGACGCACCATCGCCCCCATGGGCGAAGGAGACAGGGCCAAGGTGCTCGGGGCCAACGCCGCTGCGCTCTACCGACTGCCACCGCCGGCCCCGGCGTGAGCGAACCGAGCGGCCTGGCCGAGGTGGTGCGCGCCGCCGGCGCCCGCTACGGCGACACCACGTTGTACGTGATGTCGGGCGGGGAGCACGACGGACTAACCCTCACCTACGGCGAGCTCGACGCCGCTTCCGACGCCGTGGCGGCCGGGCTGTGGCGGCGCGGCATCGGAACCGGGGACGTGGTGGTGCTCCTGCTCCCGTCGGGCCCGGCCTACGCCGTGGCCTACAGCGCCCTGGCCAAGCTGGGCGCCGTCACCGCCGGCGTCAACGAACGCCTGTCGCCGCCCGAGCGACGCTGCTGTGTCGAGGTGGCCCGGCCCCGCCTGGTGCTGGGCGCCGCGGAGCTCCTCGAGGGCACCGGCCTGGGTGACGCGGCCGAAGCCCACAACGGGCCCTCTGGCGAGGTGGTGGTGGTCGAGGGCTCCGGGGTGCCGCCAGAGGCGCTCGGCGCGCTGGCGGCACCCGGGGGGGAACTGCCCGTGTTGGGTCCAGACCCCGGGCGAGCGGTGGCCGTGGTCTTCACGTCGGGCACCACCGGCACCCCCAAGGGGGCGGTGTTCGGGGCGGCCCAACTCGACGCCGTGGGCCACGCCGACGGGGGCCGGCGCTGGGGCAGCGGTGGCCGGGGGCTGTCGTCCACGTCCTTCGCCCACCTCGGCTACATGACCAAGCTCCCCCAGGTGCTGCGCGGCGGCGGGACCACCTTCGTCATGGAGCGCTGGTCGCCCGGCGCCGCGCTCGACATGGTGCAGCGCCACAGCCTCACCACCGTCGGGGGCATCCCCACCCAGGTGGCGCTGATGTTGGCCCACCCCGACTTCGCCGGCAGCGACCTGTCGAGCGTGCGGCTGGTGGCCCTGGGGGGAGGCCCGTCCACACCGGGGCTGGTGCGCCAGGCCCGCCAGGGCTTCGGTGCCCCGGTGGTGGTCCGCTACACCTGCACCGAGGCCGGGGTGGGGGTGGGCACCAACCCCGACGACCCCGAGGAGGACGCCGAGCAGAGCGTGGGACGGCCCCGGCCCGGAGTGACCCTCACCGTGCGCGACGAACACGGTCGGCTCCTGCCCGACGGCGAGGTGGGAGAGGTGTGCCTGGCCTCGGCGGCGTGCATGACCGGCTACCACCACGAGCCCGAGGCGACGGCGGCCGCTTTCACCGCCGACGGCGCCGTGCGCACCGGCGATCTCGGCTACGTGGACGGGCGGGGCCGGCTGCACCTGGCCGGCCGGGCCAAGGAGATGTACGTGCGCGGCGGGTACAACGTCTTCCCCATGGAGGTGGAGGCGGTGCTCGAGGATCACCCGGCCGTGGCCCACGTGGCCGTGGCCCCGCGCCGCGACGACGTCATGGGCGAGATCGGCGTGGCCTTCGTGGTGCCCCGCCGGGCCGACGCCGCGCCCACCTTGGAGGAGCTGCGCCAGTTCGGGCGCCGGCGCCTGGCCACCCACAAGCTGCCCGAGGCCATGGCGGTGCTGACCGAGCTGCCGCGCACAGCCATGGAGAAGATCGACCGGCGCGCCCTCGCCGTGCTGGCCGAGGAAGTCAGCCCGCCTCGGGCCCGATGACCTCGATGTCGTCGGGCCCGGTCCCGTCGGCCAGGGCGGCCACGATGCGCCGGGCCGTGTCGCTCGCCTCCTGGGGCTCGTGCACCAGGTAGCCCTCGGCCGCCCACCGCTCGAAGGCGGGGCCGGCGACGGCCGGATCCCACCGGTCGCTGAAGCCGGTGATGGTCGGCCCCACCGACACCCGCAGCACCCGCAGCCAGGGCTCCTCGGCCCGCAACCCGAGGGCCATGGTCTCCAGGGCGGCCTTGCTCGCCGCGTAGGGCACCAGGCCGGGCCAGGGCCGGCGCACCGAGTGCGACGACACATAGGCGACCACCGGCGCCGGGGCCGAGCGGAGATAGGGCAGGGCCCCGGCCGTGACCAGGGCCGCCCCCACCACGTTGGTGGCCAGCATGGCCCGCCAGCTGGCCGCCGAGGCCTGCGCCAAGGGCCCTAGGTAGGCGGCGCCGGCCACGTAGAGCACGGCGTCGAGGCCGTCGAGGGCGGCGGCGGCCTCGTCGGCCAAGATGGAGCAGGCCGAGGGGTCCGACACGTCACAGGGAAGCGCCACCGCCCTGCTCCCGGCCTCGGCCGCCACCTGCTCGAGTAGCGCCAGGCGCCTGGCCGTAAGGGCCACCGCCGCCCCCGATGCCGCTGCTTCGAGGGCCAGGGCCCGGCCGATGCCCGAGGAGGCCCCCACCACGAGTAGCCGGCGCCCGGCCAGGGCCGTGCTCGGCGGATCGCTGTCTGGTGGGGCCACGGCGCCGAATGGTACCGGCGCCCCAACCTCGGTGACCCTGACGAGACTGTCAGCTTCCTGGCGGGCGTGGGTAGCATGCGCCCCCGTGCCCACCTCCACGCCACCTCTGGCCAGCGGGCCGTCGATCCGGGTGCTGCCGCGACTCGACGCCACCAACGAGTTCTTCTGGACCTCGGGTGCCGACGGCGTCCTGCGCCTGCAGCGCTGCGGCGCCTGCCGGCGCTACGCCCATCCGCCGGTGCCGCGCTGTCCGTACTGCCTGGAGGACGCCCTGGCCCCCGAGGCGGTGAGCGGTCGTGGGCGGCTGCACTCCTTCACCGTCAACCACCAGCAGTGGATCCCGGGCTCGGACCACTACGTGGTGGGCCTCGTGACCTTGGAGGAACAGCACGACGTGCGGCTCATGACCAACATCGTCGACTGCGCCGAGGAGGACCTGGCCGTGGACATGGCCGTGGAGGTCGTCTTCGAGCCGGTGGAGGACGTCTGGCTCCCGCTGTTCAAGCCGGCCCGCACCTGATGGCCGAGCTCCTCGAACGCCGGGCCGTCATCTCGGGCATCGGACAGTCGGCGGTGGGGCGGCGCCTAGGGCGCACCGACCTGGACCTCACGGTGGAGGCGGCGCTGGCCGCCATCGCCGATGCCGGGCTGCATCGTGACGACATCGACGGGCTGGCCACCTACCCCGGCGGGGGCATGGGCGGGGCCGCCTTCGCCGGCCCGACCAGCCCCGACGTCCAAGACGCCCTGCGCCTGCGGCTCAACTGGCACGACGGCGGCGGTGAGGGGCCGGGCCAGATCCGAGCCGTCTTCGCCGCCTGCCTGGCCGTGGCGGCCGGGTTGGCCCGCCACGTGCTCGTGTACCGCACGGTGACCGAGTCCACCTCCCAGGGTGCCGGCGGCCGCCAGGGCATCGCCGGAGCCATAGGCGAGGGCCGCGGCGTGCCGCGCTTCGGCGGCAGCTTCCAGTGGATGCTCCCCTACGGCGCCGTTTCAGCGGCCAACTGGCTGGCCCTGGTGGCCCAGCGGCGCGTGCACGACTACGGGCTGCGTCGCGACCAGCTGGCCCAGATCGCCCTGAACGGGCGGCGCAACGCGGCGCTCAACCCCAATGCCGTGTACCGCGAGCCGCTCTCGCTCGAGGACTATCTCGGGGCGCGCATGATCACCACGCCACTGTGTCTCTACGACTGCGACGCCCCGTGCGACGGGTCTACGGCCGTGATCGTGTCGCACGTCGACTACGCGCCGGACGCCCCCAAGCCGGCCTGCCACGTGCACGCCATCGGCACCGCCCTGCGAGGCCGGCCGAGCTGGGACCAGTTCGACGACATGACGACCATGTCGGCGCGCGACGCGGCGGCCTCCATGTGGGCCCGGGCCGACCTCGGGCCCCAGGACGTGGACGTGGCCCAGC
Organism: Acidimicrobiales bacterium; assembly: GCA_035531775.1. GTDB lineage: Bacteria > Actinomycetota > Acidimicrobiia > Acidimicrobiales > UBA8190 > DATKSG01. The sequence goes on from DATKSG010000030.1 coordinate 13,819, forward strand.
TCTATGACGGCTTCAGCATCCTCACCATGGTGTGGCTGGAGGAGCTGGGCTTCTGCGCCAAGGGCGAGAGCGGCGCCTTCGTCGAAGGCGGGTCGCGCATCGCCCGCAGCGGCTCGCTGCCGCTCAACACCAGCGGGGGCCAGCTGTCGGGGGGCCGCCTGCACGGGTTCGGGCTGCTGCACGAAGCGTGCGTCCAGCTGCGCGGCGAGGGCGGCGACCGCCAGGTCACCGGCGACCCCGAAGTGGCCGTGGTGGCCAACGGCGGGGGGCCCATCGCCGGGTCGATGCTGCTCACCCGGGGGGTGGGCTGACCAATATGACGCCGGCGTCAGGCAGGCTACGATCCCTGCGTGCGGCTGCACTACGACGAGGAGACCGAGGCCTTCCGGGCTGAGCTGCGGGCCTTCTTGGAGGCCCATCTCCCCCCGGCCGAGGAGCGCACCGAGCGGGTGCGGTCGTCGGCCCACATCCCCGAGTGGGCCCGGCGCTGGCAGCGCCTGCTGTTCGACTCGGGCTGGCTGGTGCCGGGATGGCCCCCCGAGTACGGGGGGCGCAACGCCACCCCGGTGCAGCAGATGGTCTACTTCGAGGAGCTCACCCGCCTGGGCGTGCCCCGCTCGTGCAACCCCCAAGGCCTGTCCATCATCACGCCCTCGATCATCGACTTCGGCACCGAGGAGCAGAAACAGCGCTACGTGCTGCCCACCCTGCACGCCGAGATCAGCTGGTGCCTGGGCATGAGCGAGCCCAACGCCGGCAGTGACCTGGCCGGGCTGCGGACCCGGGCCGTGCTCGACGGGGAGCGGTTCGTGGTGAACGGCCAGAAGGTGTGGACGTCGGGGGCCCATCACGCCGACTACTGCTTCTGCTTCGTGCGAAGCGACCCCGAGGCGGCCAAGCACGCCGGCATCAGCGTGCTCATCATCGACATGCGAACACCGGGGATCGAGACCCGCCCGCTGCCCGAGCTGACCGACCACGAGCACGCCGACTTCAACGAGGTGTTCTTCACCGACGTGGAGGTGCCGGCCGAGAACCTGGTGGGCGAGCTGCACCATGGGTGGTCAATCGCCGGGGGATCGTTGGCCCATGAGCGCGGCATGCTGTGGATCAACGAGGCCACCGGCATCGAGCGGATGATCGAGCGGGTGGTGGAGACGGCCCAGCGCCCGCTGCCCGGCGGCCGGCTGCTGGCCGACGAGCCCGGCTTCCGTGACACCGTGGCCCGGGCCTATGTGCAGTCCCAGGCGCTCAAGCTGCTCGGGTACCGGGGCTTCGCCAAATTCGCCAAGGGCATGAAGTCACCCGAGCACTCGGTGCTCAAGCTGCTCGGCAGCGAGCTGCGCCGCAACCTGGCCCTCGACGTGGGCGAGGCGCTCGGGGCGGCGGGCATCGACCTCGACCGCCAAGACGCCCCGTCCATCGGGCGGCGCGACAACGAGGCGTGGTTGGTGCACTGGCTGCAGTCCTTCGCCGGCACCATCGCCGGGGGGACGTCGGAGATCCAGCGCAACATCATCGCCGAGCGGGTGCTCGGCCTGCCGCGCCGCTGAGCGCCGGCCGGCCACCAGCGCGTGCCGCACTGCACCACTTACGTCCGCCTAGACACCATTCGCTGCACCACACAGGAGGGGAACCACCAATGCCCGACTACGGCCCCGAGGTCATAGGCCCGCCGCCACGCGACACGGCCCAGCAGTTCTGGGATCCCGAGATCCAGACCATGGACCGCGAACGCCTCCAGGCATTGCAACAGCAGCGCCTGCAGACGCTGCTGCGCAAGGTCTTCGACACGCCGGTGCCGCTGTTCAAGCGCAAGCTCGAGAGCGCGGGCATCAAGGCGGCCGAGGACGTGAAGACGGTGGAGGACCTCCGTCACGTGCCGCTCACCTTGAAGCAGGACCTGCGCGACTCCGAGTCGGCCGAGCCTCCGTGGGGCGACTACCGCTTCACGAGCCCCCGCGCCGCCGTGCGCATCGGCACGTCCACCGGCACCACCGGCACCCCCACCATCTCGATCTGGACCCGGCGCGACCTGTGGATCGAGTACGAGTCCTCGGCCCGGACCTGGTGGCGCTACGGGCACCGGCCCGGCATGATCGCCACCCACGCCCACCCGGCCTACCTCTACGGCGGCGGGCCAATGCTGTCGGGCTCGTATGAGTACTTCGGCTTCCTGAACATCTGGGTGCCCCCGCCCGACACCGACGAGGCGGCCGAGCAGGGCCTGCGCTTTTGGACCCGGGTCAAGCCCGACATCCCCTTCATGGGCTTCTCGACGGGGCGGTTCTTCGAGGTGGCGGCCAAGCTCGGCATCAACCCCAAAGACGCCGGCCTCGAGTTCAAGGGCCTCCCCGGCTTCGGCCTGGGCAAGGGCATGCCCCTCATGACGGCCGGGGCCGAGTGCTACGCCTACGTCGGCGGGGCGTGCGGCAAGTCGCCCGGCGCCCACATCAACGAGGACTGGGCCGTGGTCCAGGCCGTGGACCCCGCCACCGGCGAGGAGGTGCCCGACGGCGAGTGGGGCGACCTGGTGGTTACCACCTTGGACCGCGACAACGGCTTGCTGCGATACGACCTGGAGGAGGCCTGCGCCATCCTGCGGGAGCCGTGCCCGTGCGGCGAGACCAGCATCCGGGGCCTGTGGGGCGGGCGCTTCAAGGACCTCATCGCCGCCCAGGGCAAGCGCTTCCAGGCCAACGAGGTCGAGTCGGCGCTGCGCAAGGTGCCCGAGGTCAACGATCCCAGCCTCGAATGGCAGATGGTGCGCCCCACCGACGACACCGCGCCGCTCAAGGTGCGCGTGGAGCGCGGCGGCGGTGCCGGAGGCGACAACGCCGACACGGCGGCCAAGTGCGCTACAGCGGTGCGCGAAGCGCTCGGCATCGACGCCGAGATCGACCTGCTCGAGCGCGAGACCATCCCGCGTTCGGGCTACAAGGCGGCCCGGGTGGTAGACGAATGACGGCGCCCGGGCACCTGCACCAGCACACCATGGCCGACGTGGTCCGCGGGCACGCCCGCAACCGGCCGACGGGCAGCGCCGTGGTGTGCGGGGACGACCGCCTCGACTACGCCGCCCTGCAAGGGGGCGTCAACCAACTGGCCAACGCCCTGCTCGAGGCCGGGGTGGGCCACGGCGACCGCCTGCTGTGGCTGGGCCAGAACTGCCACCGCCTGCTCGAAGGCCTGCTGGCGGCGGCCAAGATCGGCGCAGTGTTCTGCCCGGCCAACTGGCGACAGAGCGCGGCCGAGTTCGCCTTCGTCATCGACGACTGCGAGCCGGCCGTGGTGTTCTGGCAGGAGGCCGAGATGGGCGACGCGCTGCGCCAGGCTCGGGCCGACACCGACTCCAAGGCCCTGTGGCTCCAGCACGACGGGCACGGGGACGGCAGCTACGAGGCCTTCGTGGCCCAGGGTGCGGACACCGAGCCGGGCACCGACGTGGACGAGGGCGACGCCGTGCTCATGATGTACACGGCCGCCTTCACCGGCCTGCCCAACGGAGCGCTGCTGTCGCACCGCTCTCTCGTCCACCAGGGCTCGTTCATGGCTCAGCTCCAGGGCATCGGCCCCGACTACGTGTACCTGAACTGCGGCCCGCTGTTCCACGTGGCCACCTTCATGACCACGTTGGCCACCTTGGTCTCCGGCGGCACCAACGTCTTCACGCCGCGCGCCGATGCCGAGGAGCTGTGCCGGCTCATCGCCGAGGAGCACTGCACTGGGGCCTTCGTGATGCCCCCGACCATGGACCAGATCGTCGAGCTCAACGCCGAGGGGCGCTTCGACCTGAAGAGCCTGCGCACCTTCGCCGGCAAGCCGGCGTGGACCGCCATGGTCAGCGTCGACGCGAGCCCTTGGGGCCGCAAGCCGGCCGGCTACGGCCAGACCGAGGTCATGGGCCTGGCCACCTTCAACGCCTTGGAGCCGAGCCTCGGCAGTCACGGCCGCCCGGCTCCCTTCGTGCGCATCGGTGTCCTCGACCCCGACGGGGCCGAGCTCGGCCCGGGCCACACCGGCGAGATCTGCGTGCGCGGCGCCACCGTCATGAACGGCTATCACCATCGCCCCGAGCTAAACGCCGAGCGCCAGGCCGGGGGCTGGCACCACACCAACGACCTCGGGCGCCTCGAAGAGGACGGCTCGCTCACCTTCATCGGCCCGAGGACGAGGCTCATCAAGTCGGCGGCCGAGAACATCTATCCCATCGAGGTGGAGAACTGCCTGAAGGCGCATCCGGCGGTGGCCGACGCCGCTGTGATCGGCGTGCCCGACGCCACCTGGGGTCAGAACGTCAAGGCCGTGGTGGTGCTGCGCCCCGACCAGACGATCAGCGCCGAGGAGCTCATCGGGCACTGCCGCGACCAGATCGCCTCCTACAAGAAGCCCAAGTCGGTCGAGTTCCTAGACGAACTGCCGCGCCAGGGCTGGGCCGTGGACTACCAGGCGCTCGACAGCCGTTTCGGTGGCGGTGGCTACCCCGGGGCGGGCGCCCGCTCGTGAGAGCAGCCCTCATCGACGCCCCCGGTGGCCCCGAGGTCCTGCGCTACGGCGAGGTCCCCGATCCCGTCCCCGGACCTGGTGACGTGCTCATCGAGGTGGAGGCCATCGCCGTCGAGGGCGGCGACACCTTGGCCCGGGCCGAAGCCGAGCCGGCTCACTTCCCCCACATCGTGGGCTACCAGTGTGGCGGCACCGTGATCGCCGTGGGCCAGGACGTGAGCTCGGTGGCCGTTGGCGACCGGGTGGTGGGCGTGGAGCTCGACGGATCGCACGCCGAGCTCCGGGTGGTACCCGAAGCCTTCTGCTGGGCGGTGCCGGGGAGCCTGTCAGTGCCCGAAGCGGCCTGCGTGCCCATCGCCTTCGCCACGGCTCACGACTGCCTGTTCGAGTTCGGGCGCCTACAGCGTGGCGAGGTGGCGCTCGTCCATGCCGGAGCGGGCGGTGTGGGGGTGGCCGCCATACAACTGGCCAAGCGGGCCGGGGCCCGGGTGCTGGCCACCGCGTCGAGCGCCGAGCGCCTCGAGCGCCTGGTGGCGCTGGGCCTCGACGACGGGATCGACTACACCACAGCCGACTTCGCCGAGGAGGTGCGCCGGCTCACCGACGGACATGGCGCCGACGTGGTGGTGGACTCGGTGGGCACCACCTTGCCGGGCAGCCTGCGCTGTCTGGCCTACCGGGGCCGGTGCGTCACGGTGGGCGACGCCGGACGGCACCGGGGCGAGCCTTTGGACATCTCGACGCTGCGGGCCAACAACCAGACCTTGGCCGGCTACTTCCTCGGAGCCGAGCTCTTCACCGGCACCCGGGCCCGACAATTGGTGACCGACCTCCTAGACGAGGTGGCCCAAGGCACCTTGCGGGTGGTCATCGACCAGAGCTTCCCCTTGTCCGAAGCAGCCGCCGCCCACGCCTACATCGAGAGCCGCCGGGCCTTCGGGCGGGTTCTGCTCGTCCCCTGACACCCACCGTTCACCTGCGCTTCTCGCGCTGTTCACGGCGCTCGCACGGAGGGGTAACGACGGTGCCGTACCATCGACCCATGGCCGACACCGCGAGCTCCGACTCCGGTCGACAGAGGAGGACGATGAGAAGACGCGCACCACGACACGCCAACCCGGCGGGACTCGACGGGATGTGGCTGTTCGAGGGATGCACGCCCAAGGAACACAAGAAGCTGCGGAACATCGGCACCCGCGTGCGTGTGCCGGGTGGGCGGACGGTGTGCATAGAAGGCGGGCACGGCACCGACGTGGTCGTGGTGGTGGAGGGGATGGCCTCGTGTCACGTACGAGGCGAGACGGTGGCCAACTTCGGGCCCGGGGACTTCTTCGGCGAGGTGTCGGCGCTCGACGGCGGGCGGCGCACGGCCACGGTGGTGGCCGACACCGATATGGACGTGCTGGTGCTCGGTCGCGCCGAGTTCGACCACCTGCTGTTGATCTCGCCCGAGGTCGCTCGGCGCATGCTCCATGTGGCGGCCGGCCGGCTGCGGCAGGCCAACCGGCTGGTCCCGGCTTAGGTCACCGGGCGCACAGGGGCTACAGGCGCTTCATCACCGAGCCGGCGATCCGGCGGGTGAGGGGCCGGGGCGAGAAGCGTGGCGATGCGGCCGTGATCTTGTTGACCAGGCCCGGCACGCACATGGCCTGGTTGCGCTCCAAGGCGGCCAGGCCCTGGCGCACCACGTCGTCGGGCTCGCTCCAGGCGAAGCCCGGAAGGCCCTTGGCCTCGATGCCGGCATTGGCCTGAAAGTGGGTGCGGGTGAATCCGGGACAGAGCACGGTGACGTGGACGCCGCTCGGGGCCAACTCGTCGTGAAGGGCCTCTGAGAACATGAGGACGAAGCCCTTGGACGCCGAGTACGTGGCGCTGTTCGGCGTGGCGGCGAAGGCGGCCACCGAAGCCACGTTCAAGATCCGCCCGTGGCCTCGTGGCGCCATGACGGCGGCCGCCGCGTGGCTGAGGGCCACCAGAGCCAGCACGTTGACCTCGACCATGCCGAGCTCCTGCTCGGTGCCGTGGCCGCTCACCGGGCCGTAGAAGCCGAAGCCGGCGTTGTTCACCACCGTGTCCACCGGCGCCCCGGTGGCGATGCGCTCGGCCACGGTGTCGAGCTGGTCGCGCGCCGACAGGTCGGCCACCAGCACCTCGCACGAGGCACCCTGCGCCGAGGACAGCTCGCCGGCCAGGCTCTCGAGCACGTCGCCGCTTCGGGCCACCAGCACCAGGTCGTGCCCGGCCGTCGCCAGCTGGCGGGCGAAGCAGGCCCCGAGGCCCGACGAGGCTCCGGTCACCAGGGCCAGCGGCCGCCGGGTGGTGCCCGTCGGTCCGCTCGGCGCGGTCACAGGCCCAGGTGGGCGGCCAGGGCCGCCCGGTGGGTGGCGGCCGTGCCGAACACGGCGGCCTGGACCTTCTGTCTCTTCACGTACAGGTGCATGTCGTGCTCCCAGGTGTAGCCGATGCCGCCCAGGCATTGGATCCCTTCCTGGGCCATGAGCTTCTGGCAGTCGCCGGCGCTGGCTTTGGCCGTCCACACGGCGGCTTCGGCTCGGGGGTCGTCCTCGTCGATGGCGGCGGCGGCGAAGTAGGTGGTGGCCCGGGCCGACTCCAGGGCCACGAACATGTTGGCCAGCTT
>DATKSG010000031.1:0-8714 GCA_035531775.1 Acidimicrobiales bacterium
CGCCGGTACTACGAGCTCGACGCGCCGGAGATCGCCGACGCCGGCTACGACGCCCTCGTCGCCGAGCTGCGCCAGCTCGAGGAACGCCACCCGGAGCTGGTCACCCCCGACTCGCCCACCCAGCGGGTCTCGGGAGCGCCCTCGGCCCTTTTCTCACCGGTCCGCCACGGCGTCCCCATGATGAGCCTCGACAATGCGATGGACCTCGACGAGCTCCGCGCCTGGGCCGATCGCATCGGCCGCATCGACCAGGCCGCCTTGCAGTCGGACTTCGTCTGCGAGCTGAAGATCGACGGATTGGCCATGTCGCTCACCTATGAGCGCGGTCGCTTCATCCGTGCCGCCACCCGCGGTGACGGCGTCACCGGCGAGGATGTCACCGCCAACGTCGCCACCATCGCCGTGGTACCTCCTCGACTGTCGTGGCCGCCCGACCTCGGGCCTGTCCCCGCCCTCTTCGAAGCCCGCGGCGAGGTCTTCATGCCGGTGGCCTCGTTCGAGGAGCTGAACCGCCGCCAGATCGAAGGTGGCCAGAAGACGTTCGCCAACCCCCGCAACTCGGCGGCCGGATCGCTGCGGCAGAAGGATGCCTCCATCACCGCCGGTCGCGACCTGTCCATGTGGGCGTACCAGATCGGGGCGGTCGACGGCGGCCCGACGTTGGAGCGTCACAGCGTTGCCCTAGGCCTGCTGGCCCGCTGCGGGCTGCCGGTCAACCCGGAGATCAAGGTGGTGCACGGCATCGACGAGGTGTTCGCCTTCTGCACGCGTTGGCGTGAGCACCGTCACGATCTGGGCTACGAGATCGACGGCGTGGTGGTCAAGGTGGACGACCTCGTCTTGCAGCGCCGGCTCGGCGCCACCTCGCATGCGCCGCGGTGGGCCGTGGCGTTCAAGTTCCCTCCTGAGGAGCGGGCCACCAAGTTGCTCGATATCCACGTGTCCATCGGGCGCACCGGACGGGCCACCCCTTTCGCGGTCCTCGACCCGGTGTTCGTGGGCGGCTCGACCGTGGGGCTGGCCACGTTGCACAACGAGGACCAGGTCCGCTTGAAAGACGTCCGCCCCGGCGACACGGTGGTGGTGCGCAAGGCGGGCGACGTCATCCCCGAGGTGGTGGGCCCGGTGCTGGCCGAGCGTCCCAAGCGGGCCAGGCGGTGGGCCTTCCCGGCGCAGTGTCCGAGCTGCGGCGGCCCGCTGCGCCGGCTGCCGGAGGAGAGCGACACCTTCTGCCCGAACCTGGACTGTCCAGCACAACGAGTGCAGCGCATCGTGCACTTCGCCTCGCGCAGCGCCATGGACATCGAGGGCCTGGGGGAAAAGAGGGTCGTGCAGCTGGTCGAGGCCGGCATGCTGAGCGATCCGGCCGACATCTACCTCCTCGATGGCGATCGTCTGGTGGCCCTCGAGCGGCTGGCGGCGCTGTCGGTCGACAACCTGTTGCGCGCCGTGGAGGGATCGAAGAACCGACCGCTGTCGCGGGTGCTGGTGGCCCTGGGCATCCGCCACCTGGGTCCGACCGGTGGCCGCACCCTGGCCCGGACCTTCGGGTCTCTCGACGCCTTGGTCGGCGCGCCGGTCGAGCAGCTGGCCGCCGTCGAGGGCATCGGGCCGGTGATCGCCGCCAGCGTGGCCGAGTTCATGTCCTCGCCGGCCAACGAGGCCGTGCTCGACAAGCTGCGCAAAGCGGGGCTGGCCCTGGTCGAACCGGGGGAGGCGGCTGGAGACGCCGCCCGGGCGGAGCAGGCCGGAGCTGCCGGCCACCGGGCCCAAACCCTGGCCGGCAAATCGGTGGTGGTGACCGGTGCGCTGGCCGGCTACACGCGCCAGGAGGCCGAGGAGGCCATCGTGGCCAGTGGCGGGAAGTCGCCCGGCGGCGTGTCGTCTAAGACCTTCGCCGTCGTGGTCGGGTCCGAGCCCGGTGCGGCCAAGCTGCGAAAGGCCGAGCAGCTGGGCGTGGCCGTGGTCGACGGAGCACTCTTCGAGCAGCTGCTGCTGTCGGGCGAATTGCCGGGTCCGTGAGCGGTCCCAGTGGGTCGGGCGCCGCCGCCCCGACGCCGACAGCGCGCCTGGCGGTGTCGTGTGGAGCGCTCATCTTCGACTCCCTGGGGCGCTTGCTCGTGCTCAAGCCCACCTACAAGGCGGGCTGGACCCTCCCCGGCGGCCAGATGGAAGCCGATGGCGAATCCCCTTGGGATGCCTGCCGACGCGAGGTCAGCGAGGAATGTGGAGTCGATGTCCCGAGCGCCAGCCTGGCGTGTGTGGACTTCCTGCGCTCCCGTCCGGGCAAGCCCGGCGGCTTGCGCTTCCTTTTCGACTGCGGGTCGGTCCCCGACGACACGCTGGCCCGGCTCACGCTCCCCCCCGACGAGATCGCCGACTACCGACTGGCCGACGTGGTGGCCGCCCAAGCTCTGCTGAGCGGGCCGTTGCGCCGGCGCGTGCAGGCGGCAATCGGCCGGAGGGGCGTCGTGTACCTCGAAGACGGCCTACCCGTGCCGACCGTGCCCCAGCCGCCCTCCGCCTGACAGCACGGGGTCAGGTGGTCACGAATTGTGGCCGTCCACCGACCTTCGCGCGAGCGTCGGTAGCCTGGGCGAGGACCCATGGCCACGATCACCGACTCCATCGGACGGGTCCTCGCAGGCCGATACCGGATCGAATCCGCTCTCGGCAGCGGGGCGTCCGCCCATGTCTTCGCGGCATGGGACGTGCATCTGCGGCGCCGGGTGGCGGTGAAGGTCCTGCACCCGGCACTGGCCGGCGACCGCGCCTTCCTGCGTCGCTTCCGGGCCGAGGCCCAGGCGGCGGCGGCCCTGGCCCACCCGCACATCTTGGCCGTGCACGACTGGGGCGAGGCCGACAGCGGCCCCTTCCTGGTGCTCGAGTTCCTCGGCGGTGGTTCGCTACGCGACGTGCTCGACGACGGGCGCCGTCTGAGCGTGGCCCAGGCACTAGCCGTGGGTGCCGAGGCTGCCGAAGGGCTGGCCTTCGCCCACGGGCGGGGCTTCGTCCACCGAGACGTGAAGCCGGCCAACCTCCTTTTCGGCGAGGACGGGCGCCTGCGCGTGGCCGACTTCGGGCTGGCCCGGGCCCTGGCCGAGGCGGCGTGGACCGAGCCCGCCGGCGCCATGCTGGGCACGGCCCGCTACGCCGCTCCCGAACAGGCCCAAGGCCGTCGGGTGGACGGGCGCGCCGACGTCTACTCGCTGGCCCTGGTGCTCTACGAGGCCGTCACCGGCACCGTCCCCTTCGCTGCCGACACCACACTGGCCACCCTCATGGGCCGCGTGGGCCGACACCTCCCGGGCCACGATGCCCTCGGCCCCCTGTCCGCCGTCCTCGACGCGGCAGCCTCGCCCGAGCCCGAGGATCGCCCCGCCGCCTCTGACCTGGCCGAGCGCCTTCGGGCAACGGCCTCGTCGCTCGAGGCGCCCGGCCGCCTGCCGCTGGCCGGTCCCGGTGGAAACGGCGTGGCCCGGCGCGCCGCCCCGCCGCTCCATGGCGTCGACGACCTCACCGAGCTAGGTGCCGTGGCCGATGGTGATGGTGATGGTGATGGTGATGGTGATGGTGATGGTGATGGTGATGGTGATGGTGATGGTGATGGTGATCATGATGGTGCCCGGACCTCCGGGTCGCCCCGGCGCCCGTGGCGGCGCCGGGGCGCCGGGCTACATGACAGACGGCTGGTCGTGCTGGCAGCCCTGCTCGCCGCCGTGCTCGTGGCCGGCGCCGTCACCGGCGCCGTGGAGCTCGAGGTGTTCACCCCCAGCCATGTTCTGCCGCGCCTCACCGGCGACACGCTCGCCGCCGCCGCCTCAGCGCTGCGGAGCCCTCACCTACGCCTCGAGGTGATCCGGCGCCGCCCGTCGGTCAGCGTCGCCCCCGGCCACGTCATCCGCCAGATCCCCGCCGCCGGGACGTCGGTGAAGGAGGGCACCACCATCGCCGTGGTGGTGTCGTCGGGGCCGCCGCCGGTCTCGGTGCCGTCGCTCACGTCGGTGACCGGTGACTGTGCCGCTCTCACATCGGTGCTGGCCGCGGCGGGGCTCGAGACCGACTGCACCCACAGCAGCTCGACCACCGTGCCGGCTGGCTCGGTCATCACCTGGGTGCCGAAAGGACATGCCCCACTCGGGTCCACCGTCCACGTCACGGTGTCGTCGGGGCCGCCGGAGGAGACCATCCCGTCGCTGACCGGGTCGACGTGCACCGGTGCCACCACCACCCTGCAGGCGCTCGGCCTGGTGGCTCAGTGCACCGACGCGTACAGCACGACCGTCCCGTCGGGCCAGGTGGTGAGCTGGAGCCCGACGGGCCAGGCCCCCGAGGGCTCCACCGTGTCAGTCCAGGTCTCGCAGGGCCCCCCGCCCGTGGTGGTGCCCGCCATCTACGGCCACACCGTCTCGCAAGCCGTGGCCATGCTCCAGGCCGCCGGGCTGGTGGCCGGCCAGGACCAGGGGCCGGTCGGCGGCAGGGTCTTCGCCAGCGACCCTCCCGAGGGGACGACGGTGCCCGAGGGGACCACAGTGAACCTCTATAGCAAGTAGCCGATGCGAGGCGACGGCGGTTGCGAGCTGTGCCAGGAAGCCCGGCTGACCACCTGGTACCACGAAGACGAGGTGTGCTGGGTGGCCGAGTGCGAGGTGTGCGCCGTGCCCATGGTGGTGTGGCGCCACCATGGCACCGAGCCGCCCGCCGCCGACCTCGACCACATGCTGCAATGCCTGGCTACCGCAGCCGACCAGTCGCTCGGGCCGGGAACGTGGTCGGTGGACCGCGTCATGCGCCAGATCCCCGACCACTTCCACGCCCATGCGCGCGATCCCAACTGGTGGGCCCGGCGCATGGGCATCGGCCGCCGCCGCTGATGATCAAGTACCTGGGCTCCAAGCGCCGCCTGGTGCCGGTGCTGGCCGGGCTCCTCGAACGGGTCGGGGCCGACAGCGCGCTCGACCTGTTCACCGGCACCACCAGGGTGGCCCAGGCTTTCAAGGCGTCGGGTGCCGAGGTGACCGCTGTGGACTCGACTCGTTGCGCGGCGGTCCTGGCCCAGTGTTACGTGGCCACCGATGCCGGCGATGTGGACGACGCCGACCTGGCCGAAGCGCTGGACCGCCTCAACGCCCTGCCCGGGCGGCCCGGGTACGTCACCGAGACATTCTGCCACCAGTCGAGGTTCTTCCAGCCGCATAACGGGGCGCGCATCGATGCCGTGCGCGACGCCATCGCCAGCGACCACTCCGGCACGGCTCTGGAGTCGGTGCTGCTCACCAGCCTTCTCGAGGCCGCCGACCGGGTCGATTCGACCGTCGGGCTGCAGATGGCCTACGTCAAGCAGTGGGCGCCCCGATCGTTCCGGCCCTTGGAGTTGCGGGCCCCGGTTCTGCTGCCCGGCCCGGGCCACAGCCTTCGTGGTGACGCCGTGGAGTGGGCCGGCCGGCTTGGTCCCTTCGACGTGGCCTATCTCGACCCGCCCTACAACCAGCACCGCTACGAGTCGAACTATCACGTATGGGAGACGCTGGTGGCCTGGGACTCCCCCGATTACTACGGCGTGGCCTGCAAGCGCACCGACCTCCGCAGCACGCCGCGCAGCGCCTTCAACTCCCGGCGCACCATGCCCGACGCCCTGGCTGCGGTGGTCCGTCAGGTGCGGGCCGGGCTGTTGGTGCTGTCGTACAACGACGAGTCGTTTCTCGGTCTGGGCGACCTCGTGGACATCTGCGCTGTGCGGGGCCACGTGGAGGTGCTCTCCTTCCCCTCCAACCGCTACGTAGGGGCCCGGATCGGCATCCACAATCCAGCCGGCGTACGAGTGGGGAAGGTGGGGAGGTTGCGCAACGTCGAGTACGTGCTGGTGGCCGGGGATCGCGCCGAGGTGACCAGGGCCGTGCGACCCCTTCTCTCCGCTTGACCCTCACCGGGCGCCCTGTCAGGGTTGGCCCGTCGATAGGGAGGGCAGACATGGGTGCGCTGCAAGGACGGGTGGCCATCATCACGGGCGCTGGCCGAGGCATCGGCCGCGAGCACGCCCTGCTGTTCGCCTCCGAGGGTGCCAAGGTGGTCGTGAACGACCTCGGCGGCGCCGTGGACGGCGGTGGGGACGACCGCACGGCGGCCGAGCAGGTGGTCGACGAGATCAGGGCCATGGGCGCCGAGGCCGTAGCCAACTCCGACGACATCGCCGACTGGGAGGGTGGCCGGCGCCTGGTTGAGGCAGCCGTCGAGGCGTTCGGCGATCTGCACGTCCTCGTCAACAATGCCGGAATCCTGCGCGACAAGATGCTGGTCAACATGGCCGAGGCTGAGTGGGACTCGGTGATCCACGTCCACCTGAAGGGCCACTTCGTGCCCACCCGCCACGCCGCCGCCTACTGGCGTGAGCAGGTCAAGGCTGGACGCGAGGTGAAGGCGTCGGTGATCAACACGTCCTCCACCTCGGGCTTGCTCGGCAATCCCGGCCAGACCAATTACGGAGCGGCCAAGGCCGGGATCGCCGCCTTCACCGTGATCGCCGCCGCCGAGCTCGGTCGCTACGGCGTGCGCGTGAACGCCATTGCGCCAGCAGCGCGCACCCGCATGACCGAGCAGACTCCGGGCCTCGGCGACATCGTCAAGGCCCCCAATGACCCCGGTTCCTTCGATGTCTGGAACCCGGCCAACATCTCGCCGCTCGTCGGCTACCTGGCCGCCGAACACTGCCCAGTCAACGGACAGGTGTTCTTCGTCCAGGGCGGCCAGGTCCGGCTGTTCCAACCGTGGACCATGACCGCCACCATCGACAAGAAGGATCGTTGGACCTTGTCCGAGCTGGCCGACGCCGTGCCGGGCATGGTCAAGGGCGATCCTGCACCATCGGAGGCCGGTCAGAGCCGACGGTAGCCTGGGCGGGCCATGCGCCCGCCCTTCGCCCGTGACGAGCCCGGCGGCACGCGGCGACGCTGGGCGTGGCACGTGGCGCTGGGGCAGCGGGCCCGGCGCAGTCCTCGGTACCAGTGGTGGGTTCTGTGGGTAGTGCTGTCGGGCCTGCTCGCCACCAACCTGCTCTTCACCGTCTTCGTGGTGGCGCTGCCCGAAGTGGCACGCGGGCTGCACACGAGCGTGGCCACAATCACGTGGGTGGTCACCGGTCCCATGCTGGCTTTCGGGGTGGTGGCCCCCCTGGTGGGCAAAGCCAGCGACCTCTTCGGGCACCGCCGCATCTTCCTGGTCGGGGTGGGCCTCGAGGTGGTGGTGGCCGCCTTGTCGGCCTTGTCGCCGAGCGCCGGGGTACTCATCCTGGCTCGCACCCTCGGGGGACTGGTGGGCGCCTCCATCGGCGCCGCCTCCATGGCGCTCGTGCTGTCGGTGTTCGACAAGGGCGACCGGGTGAAGGCACTCGGCTTCTGGTCCCTGGTGGGGGCCGGAGGGCCGGTGATCGGCGTGGCCTTGGGTGGGCCCGTCATTCAGCTCTTCGGATGGCGGTGGATCTTCGTCATGCAGATCCCCCTACTCGTGGCCTCGGCCCTGCTGGCCACCGCCGTGCTCCCGGAACGTGCCGCTGGACGGCGCCATGTGGCGCCGGGCGAGCTGCACCTGGACTGGGCCGGGGCGGCTGCCATCGCCACTTGCGTCGGCTCCTTCCTGCTGGCGCTCAACCGCGGCCCCATCTGGGGGTGGGCGAGCCCCGGGATCATGGTCGCTTTCGCCCTGTCGGTCGCGGGGGCCTTGGGATTCGTGGCCGCCGAGCGGCGGGCGGCCGAGCCCGTGTTCCCGCTGCACTACCTGCGACGGCGCAACTTCGTCTTCCCCATCGTGGCCCAGACGTTCGCCAACTTCGCCTATATCGGCGCCTTCTTCCTGGCACCGCTTCTGCTCGAGGAGGTCTTCGGCTACGCGCACGACCAGTCGGCCGTCGGGTTCCTGTCACTGCCTAGGCCCATCGTCTTCTCCCTCATCGCCCCGGTGGCTGGCTATGTGTCGGTGCGCATCGGCGAGCGGACCTCGGCCGTCATCGGCACCAGCGCCGTGGTGGCTTCCATGGCGGTGTTCGCCATGGCCGGCCACTCCACCGGCCTGGTCTTGGTCGAGGTGGCCTTCGTGCTGTCAGGTGTCGGGCTCGGCGTCGGCCAGCCGCCGCTTTCCGCGTCCGTGGCCAACGAGTTCGCCGCCGAGGACCTCGGCACGGCCAGTGCCTCGCAACAGCTCATGAACCAGGTGGGCACGGTGGCCGGTATCCAGGTCATGCAGACGGTGCAGGCCGCCGCCGAGCGCCGCAGCGGGCCGGCCGGGCTGCTGTCGTCGTTCCACCTGGCCTACCTGGTGGGTGGGGCGGTGGCCCTGGTGGGGGTGGCGGCCGCCTCCATGACGAGGTCGACAGAGCGCCGGCGGGCCGCCGTGGTCGATGCCACCGAGGCTCTCGACATGTCCGAGCGCCAGCCGGTGCTGTCCACCGGAACGCCCTAGTCGGTGATCTCCCGCAGGCGCGTTGCCACTTCCTGGGCGGTGGCGTCGGGCGGGGCGGCCTGCAGCGCCATGAGCTTGGCCATGTCCCCTTCGACCTTGATCTTGCCGGCCATGAAGGCCTGCATGCCGGCCTGCGGGTTGCCCTCGACCAGGATCGACTTGGCCGTGCCGTAGTCGAGCGTCACCTTGAGGTCGGCCGGGTCGATGTGGCCGAGGTCGAGCTTGAGCGCCCCGTCGCTCGAGTCCATGTGGGCGTCGATGGC
>DATKSG010000032.1:0-81878 GCA_035531775.1 Acidimicrobiales bacterium
CCAGGCGGTTTTGCCGGCGCCGTTCGCGAGGTCCGCGAGCGGCGGGGACGCGCCGGAACGGATTCGGAGGCCGAGGAACCGCCCATGCCGCAGCTGCCGCAGATGCCGCGGCCAGCCAGAATGGCGGCCCCTCGGGCCCTGGACACCTCGGCCCCGGTGCTCGAAGCCGACAACGTCACCGTGCGCTTCGGCGGCCTGACAGCGGTGGACGGTGCCTCTCTGCAGGTGCGGGCAGGGCAGATCGTCGGGCTCATCGGCCCCAACGGTGCCGGCAAGACCACCCTCTTCAACGCTATTTCGGGCCTTCTCCGGCCCGCTTCGGGGCGCGTGCGGCTGTTCGGACGCGAGGTGTCGTCCATGGCGGCCCACCAACGCGCCGATCTCGGCCTGTCGCGCACCTTCCAGCAGATCGGCCTGTCCAAGGATCAGAGCGTGCTGGACAACATGCTCATGGCGCAGCACGTGCTATCCGGTTACAGCAGCGCCGGAGCCCTGGTGTACACGCGCGGCGTGGCCACATCCGAAGCCGAGATGAAAGACCGCGCCATGCTGGCCATTGCTGCGCTCGGATTTGCCGGGCGCGAGGAGACTCCGGTGCGTTTGCTCTCCGGCGGCCAGCAGCGCATCGTTGAAGTGGCCTGCGCCCTGCTCACCGATCCGCAGCTGCTCATGCTCGACGAACCATCGGCGGGGATGTCGCCGGCCGCAGCGGAGAGCCTGGCCGACCGCCTCCGTGACCTCAGGGACACCCAGAGCCGCACCGTGCTGCTCATCGAGCACAACGTGCCATTGGTGCTCGATGTCTGCGATTACGTCTACGTGCTGAACTTCGGCAAGGTGCTCACGTCGGGTACACCGACGGAGATCATGGCCCACCCCGACGTCGTCAGCGCCTACCTGGGCGAGGCCGCGCTGTGACGGTGCAACCGACTACCAGATCGGCCGACGACCTGAGCCAGCCCGCCGCGGCGCCGCTGCTCGAGGTGGACAAGATCGTCACCGGCTTCGGCGCGCACGCCGTGCTGCACGGGGTGAGCATCGAGGTGAGACCCGGTGAGATCGCCGGCATCTTCGGGCTCAACGGCGCCGGCAAGAGCGTCACGATGAAGGTGATCGCCGGCCTGGTGCCGGCCTGGGGCGGGGTGGTGCGCCTCGGAGGCCTGGACATCACCGGCGACAGCGCCGAGCGGCGGGTGGCGCGAGGCATCGGCAATGTCCCCCAGGGACGGCAGGTGTTCGCTGAGCTCACTGTGGAGCAGAACCTGCGCCTGGGCGCTTACCAGCTGCGGCGGCGAAACCGCCAAGGCTACGGCGACGTGCTCGAGGGCGTCTACGAGCGCTTCCCGGTGCTCGGGACGCGTCGCGACCAAGTGGCAGGGATGATGTCGGGAGGTGAGCAAGCCAGCCTGGCCGTGGCCCGGGCCCTCATGTCGGAGCCGAAGTTGCTCCTCATCGACGAGCCCTCGGCGGGGCTGGCACCCTTGGTAGTCGAGCAGCTCTTCCACACACTCGAAAACCTCAACCGCGCCGGGCTAACGATCCTCCTCGTCGAACAGAACGTGACCTTCGGGCTGCAGTTGGTGCACACGGCACATCTCATGCGCGGTGGGCGCGTGGTCTACAGCGGTGCCAGCTCGTCGCTCGATCGGGAGCGGGTCGCCGCCGAGTTGGGCATCGGCCGCCTGCTGGCGCGGCGCGGCGGCGGGACGCAACCGGCGACCGCATCACCGCCTCCGACGGCGGCACAGCGTATAGCACTGACGTCGGGAACGGTGGCCAGCGAGGTCTCGGGGTCGACGACGGGGAGGCTGGTGGTGGCCGTCCCCGGGCTGAGTGCCAACCTGCGCAGCTTCGACGTCCTGTTCTCCCATCTGGACCCGGCGACCCACCGCCGCCTGGCCTTCGACCCCCGCGGTCGCGGCCATAGCGACACGACGCCGGCGGGCACCTACGGGTGGCCGGCCCACGCCAGAGATGTCCTGGAGATGGCCGACCAGCTCGGCCACGAGCAGTTCGACCTCGTGGGCTGGTCGTTCGGCACCTGGGTGGCGATGACCGTGTGCCGGATGGCGCCGGACCGGGTGCGTCGTCTGGTGCTGATCGACGGCGGTGGCGTACCCGACGACTCGGCCCTGGTGCCGATCTACGCCGGGCTGAACCGCCTGGGCACGGTGTACCCGTCACGTGAAGGTTTTATGGAAGCGGTGCGGGCCATCGGGTTCTACGAGCCGTGGGAGGCGTGGAGGGCTCTGTTCGACTACGAGCTGGAGACCATCGAAGGCGGACAGGTGCGAGTCCGTACCTCAGCTGAGGCGTGCTGGGAGGACGAGCGTTACCGCGTCGCCAACTTCTCCTACGACCTCTGGGATGCCGTGCAGGTACCGTCGTTGCTGGTGCGAGGGACCATGGCCATCCCAGGCGGCCGGGGCTTCATCCTCAATGCGGCCGATACCGAGCGCTTCGAGCGCAAAGTGGCGGGGGCCACGACGGTCGAAGTCGACGCGCATCACTACACCGTGGGCGTGCACCACGACACCGCCCGTCACGTCGCTGCGTTTCTCGACCGCGAGTAGCGCTCGAGCAGCATTACGCCCCTCAGTCTCTTTCAATATGTGCTACGCTATCGCACATGGAGATCGGGGTGCGGGAGCTCCGCAATCGGACCAGCCAGGTCATAAATGCCGTCCGAGCGGGCGAGCGCGTGGTTCTCACCGTGCACGGCGAGGCGATCGCCGACATCGTGCCGCACGCCCGGCGATCGCGCTGGGTACCTGGTGAGCTCATTCGCCGCGAACTAGCCGATCGGGCAGCCGACGGCGCACTCCGTGACGACCTTGACATGTTGGCCGGGCAGACCCTGGATGAGCTGTGAGCGTCGTGGCTGGGTTGCTCGATACGTCTGTCTTTGTCGCTCGTGAAGCCGACCGACCGCTCGGTGAACTGCCCGAACGGGTGACGGTGTCGGTCGTGACGCTCGGCGAGCTCGAACTGGGCGTACTGAGCGCCGCCGACGCTACAACCAGAGCCCGACGGGCGGGAACGCTGGCGCTCGCCAGGACCGTGGATCCCGTTCCCATCAGCGAGCCGATCATGACGGCATGGGCACGACTCGTCGCCGATTGCCGCAGTGCAGGTATCCAGCGGACCGTCAAACTCACCGACGCGCTGATCGCCGCAACTGCCATCGACCTCGGCTTGCCGGTGCTGACGCAGGATGACGACTACGACCAGATGGCCGCAGCCCATTCACCCTTGCGCGTCCTCGTGGTGTAAAAGCTCAGGTGCGGACAGCGGTCGGGTTTGAAGCTCTTCTCGGCCAGTGCCCCGATGCCCTCGTTGGCATAGTGGACGAGCCACCTGTTCCACCAGTGCCATGATCGCCTCCTGGGCTCGGATGACGCCGAGCCAAGGTCAAACGGGCCGCTCGGGCAAATGGAGTGAGTGGGACACAGGTACCGAAGCCAGTGTCGCCCAGGTCCCGGAGCCGGGTGCCGAAGTGGAACACGCGTACCGGAGCCGCTTCGGAAAGCAGCTACCGGGACAGAACAAGACAGAACAAGGACAAACGCGCACGTAGCTCGCACGGAATGCCGAAGATGATCTCTTATTCAAACTATCCTGAGCTGCGGAAACGGCTCTCTGCGATGGTCGACCTACACGAGCCGTAGCCCCAGGCTCATCGCCACGCTGGATTGCGCTTCGTCTCGGGTGGCGAAGCCGGCATCTTCTCCTGGTTCGACCAGGCTCGGAAGCGTCAAGGCCGCCACGGCGAGATGCCATGCGTCCATAGCACGAAGGGCGTGCTCACGAACGAGATGGAGAGCACGCTCCTCGACCACCTCCTTATCAGCGGCGACCACAGTCACCGGACCGTCTGTTCCCAAGTCCCCATCGAGCAGCTCCAAGAGGCCCGGCTCGTCACCTCGCCCGGCCCGAGCCGCGCGTACCAATGCGCCAGACACCTCGACACGCGTCCAGGTGCCGGTGATGAGCCCGATCTCGAGATCCGCAAGTAGTGACGTCGCCTGTTCGTGTCCGGGTTCGTCGGCGAGGTAGGCACGCGCCAGCACCGATGAGTCCAGGTAGACGATCACACCCGCTCACGCTCTTCGGCCAAGAACTGGTCGATGACGGGACCCGTACCTTTCGTCGATGCGACGATCCGCCGTCGCCTAAGGGGGCTCACCACTGGGCCAGTCGCTGACTGGAGCACTCCCAACGCCGCCGCCCGCGCGTGCAGCCGAGTCCGCCGGTCGCCCTCGTCGGCGTCGACGGCCGCGTCGAGGATCTCGTTGGCCACGGCGTTCACGCTCTGACCGGCACGAGCAGCGCGCGCCGCTAGGCGGCGGTGGATATGGTCGGGAACCCGAAGCAGAAGCTGCTTCATGTCCGTATGATATCACACGGATACTTTGATATCACCCTTTGATATCATACAGAGCGGTGGAGACGATGGGACTCGAACCCACGACCCCCTGCTTGCAAAGCAGGTGCTCTAGCCAGCTGAGCTACGTCCCCAAGATGCTTCTCAGAAGCCTAAACCGGCTTCTGCCTGCAGATTCGCCGAGCTCCTGATCTCCTCTTGTGTCGTAGCGTGTCGTCACGTGTCACCAGGCTTGCGGAATCCGGGGGAAATCGCCCCGTGACCAGACCTACGGGGGAAAGGTAGGGGAACCGACTCTGTCCATGATAGGTGGGATCCCCGCTGACCAGTCGCACCGCCCAGCCATTGTTCGACACCGCCGTGCACCGGTCTTTGCCCGGCCGCTCATCGAGATGCTCGCCAGCGTCGAACGTGTGCGGGATCTGTAGCGCTCGCGCGACGTGGTTGCCGAACGGGTCGGGGAGCGCTACCGGTGCGGGGAGATGTGGGTCATCGGCGATACGGCCACCGACCTCTGCTGCGCGCGCCGCCTCGGTCACTTGCCCTGCTGGTCGGCACCGGCAAGAAGGCTGCGGCGCGGTGCGTCACCTCGCCGTCGACTGCATCGTCGAGACACCGACCGACACCGGGGCGTGGTTGGAGGTGATGCTCCGGGCCGAGGGCTCGTCGAGCCAGAGCCTGTTGACAGCACCTGACGGCTATGTCACTATTTCGCCGCGGCACCCGGCTGGGGTGCCACGAAGTCGGTGGTCGGGGGCGGACCCGGACGTTGACACGGTCGTGCTGTCCACCGGCTTCACAGGCGGAAGGGGAGGGCGGCAATGTCTGTGGGACGCAAGACGCGCTTATGCGCGCTCGGCGCGGGGGCGATCGCACTGGTGGCGGCGTGGGCCGGCGCAGCAGCGGCTTCGAGCGGCGGCGGCTACAACCAAGGCCAGCAGGACTGCTCGCTCTCCTCGTCGAGCTGGGCCACGCCCGACGGGGTGGTGGAGCAGGGGTGTCACTCCTTCGCCATCAGCGTCGAGAGCGGCGGCATGACCAACGGCGACGCCAACGGCACCAACACCCGCTACGTCGAGTGGGGCTCGAACGAGGAGCCCCTCGAGAGCTCGAACCCCTCCATCACCGAGATCGGTGACCCGGGCACCCAGGAGCAGCCGCACTCGGGCTGCGTGGCCGCCAACACCGGTGGCACCGGCGGCGGCACGGGCACCGGCTGTGGCAACAACGCCAATGGGTCGGGGTTCGAGTGGAACTACGACTACTATGACTTCTACTGCCCGCTCTTCCACATGGTGCCGGAGCAGAACGTGGGTCCGCTGTACCAGTGCGGCCTCGAGCCGGGTCCCGGGCCGGGCGGCCAGACGCTCAACCCGAGCATCGACACGGGCACGCAGAACGCGCTGGTCGACACCCAGAACCCGCTCGACAGCGTGCTTCTCACCCAGGGCCTGCTCGTCTACATCGGGGCCACCGACAACCTCGACCGGGGCGAGCACGACGGCTTCGACGGCCTGAACAACACTGACGGAACGCTCAACGGCAACTCCGACGGCGGGGCCATCACCCTGTCGGCGACCCCCGAAGGGGGGACCAACACACCCACGGCCACGCATCCCGAGGGCCTGGCCAACTTCTCCTACGGCTTCTGCGCAGACGGGATCTGCAACGGCGCGACCACCCAGCAGCAGGCCATCTACTACGGCTGCTACGACCCGACGAGCGCCCAGGACCAGACGTGGGCCAACAACGGAGTGGACACCGCGGCGACGCCGCCCAACAACACGGCTGGCGACCAGTGCCAGCCGGGCACGGCACAGAGCACCGACGCCTACCAAAACAACACGCCGGCCTCGACCCAGGAGTCGGGCAACTGCTCGAGCGGTGGCCCCGCGTCCAGCGAAACGGCGTGCTACACCAACCAGAACGGCTCGCCCAACCCGAACGGCGCCAACGGCTACCGCTCCAACACGCCGCAGCAGGTCGACACCGAGCCGGGCGTGCAGACGTACCAGGACCCAGACCCGCAGCGCTCGCCCATTGTGGCCATGCCCGGCGCCTACGCCGGCACGTGCGGCGTCTACCTGAACGACAGCGGCGGCGCCGGCTACAGCGGCACCACCGGTCTCGACCCCGGCTACGTGGTGGGTCCGGGGTCGTCCTACGTCGACACCAACGGCCTGCCCGTCTCCAACAGCGGCTGCTGAGGGTCCGGCAATGAAGACGACCCTCCGCCGAGCGCTGCTCACGGCCGCGCTCGGAGCCGGCACGGCCGGTGTCGTACTCCCGGCCACGCCGGCTGACGCGCCGGCCGGCTTCCTCTCGAGCTGCACGGCCACCGACTGGACGATGTTCGGCCACGACCTCGGCCGATCCTTTGCCTCGCCCGACACCTGTATCTCCCCGGTCACGGCGGCCACGCTCACGCCCAAGTGGTTTTTCAATACGAACGGGCCTGTCTCGGCCCAGCCCATGGTGGCCGGCGGTAGCGTCTACGTGGGGGCTTTCACCGGGCTCTTTTACTCGATCAGCGCGGCCGCCGGCACCCAGAACTGGGCCTTCGACACAACCAAATACGACCACGAGGTGACCGACTACGGTGTCGACGCATCGGCAGCCGTGACCACCTTGGGCGGCACTCAGATGGTGCTCTTCGGCGGGGGCGACACGTTCTTCGTGCTGAAGACCTCCGACGGCTCGCTGCTCGGGAGCCAGTGCCTTGACCGGCTCGACCCGACGTGCCAGGGGAAGTCGCACATCACGAGCGAGATCGAGTCGTCGCCGGCCATCGTGGCGTGGACGCCGGGTGCGTCGTGGACTCCGGGCGACGATCTCGTCGTCGTCGGCAACGACGCCAACGAGGCCGCCCCCTCACCGGTGGAGGGCCTGGTGGCCCTCCAACTGTCGCCCTCGGGAGCGCTCACGCCGCTGTGGCAGTTCGACCCCGAGACGCTCACCACCTACGCCGGCCTGGCGCCGCCCGAAACCACGCCGGCCGACCACGGCTGCGGGGACGTGTGGTCCTCGCCCACGGTGGACCTCGCCAGCCGGACGATTGTGTTCGGGGCCGGGAACTGCGGCCACCCTGCCAACCCGAACCAGGACGAGTCGACCTTCGCCGTGGCCCTCGACTCCGGGGATCTGCTGTGGCAGGCGCGACCGGACCCCTACACCAACCAGCGTGACTTCGATTTCGGCGCCACGCCCAATCTGCTGGGCAGCGGCCTGGTGGGTGAGGGCGGCAAGGACGGCACCTACTACGCGTACCGGTTGGACTCGTCCTCGACGTCGCCGACGGCGGTATGGAAGACCACGGTGGCCACCGGGTCGGGCATCGGCGGCATGATCGGCAGCACGGCAGTGGGGCGAATCACCGACCCCGTGTCGGGCGCCACGGACGAAGCCGTGTTCTGTGACACGGCCATCCCCGTGGCCGAGGACGACCCGTCGGGCAGCATCGAGAACGACGTCACCAACCCCACGCAGGCGATGGGCGTGCACGCCATAGACGCCGTGACGCATCAGGTGGTGTGGAACCTCCCGGCCGCGCCGACCTATGGCGCGGCTGTGTTCGACAACGGCGTGGTGTTCGTGCCCGACACGGTGAGCGACTCGCTTCTCGTGCTCGATGCCGACACTGGGGCTGTGATTAAGGCCATACCGCTCGACGCACCGAGCTCGTCGCCAGTAGCCATTTCGGGTGGCTCGCTCTACATGGGGGCGGGGACGACCGAGAATGGCCTTCCCGGTACGAGCAGCCTCGGCGGGGTTTGGGGGTTCCAGACCGTACCGTGACCCGCCCGACCGGGTCGGGCGATGGCGGCGTTAGGCGTCGCAATGGCAAGGTGACAACCGATGGATGACGAGGGACTGCACGGACTGCTGGTTGGCTCAGACGACATCGTCCCCCGGGCGCGCTACACGAGCCCGGAGTTCGCCGCATTGGAGACCGAGCGCCTGTGGTCGCGGGTGTGGCAGGTGGCGTGTCGCGAGGAAGAGGTCGCCGAGGTCGGCGACTACTGCGAGTACCTGATCGGCGACCAGTCGGTGCTGGTGGTGCGCTCGGCTCCCGAGGTCGTGGTGGCGCACCACAACTCGTGCCTGCACCGCGGTACGCGCCTGGCCGAGGGCACCGGACATTTCGACGACGCCGGCATACGATGTCGCTACCACGCCTGGCGTTACGATCTGAGCGGCACGCTGGTGGAGGTCGTCGACCGCGAGGAGTTCGACCCCATCCCCGATGGAACGTGCCTCGGGAAAGTGCGCGCTGAGCGCTGGGGCGGCTTCGTGTGGGTCTGTCTCGACCCCACCGCCCCGACGCTGCTCGAGTTCCTCGATCCGCTGCCCACGCTGTTGGCCCCGTACCTCCTCGAGCAGATGCGTATGCGGCGGTACTACTCGACGGTGCTTCCCGCCAATTGGAAGGTGGCCGTCGACGCTTTCAACGAGGCGTATCACGTTCAGGGCACCCACCCCCAGATCCTGCCCTGGACCGACGACGTCAACCTCGCCTACCGGCCGCTGGGCATTCATGCTCACTACGGGCGGCTGCCCAATGCCCGGCGCACTCTGCGCCCGAGCCCGCGCCTGGGCCTGGGCGAGGGGCAGTATGACGAGGGCGAGATCCTGGCCTCGCTGGTGGCGGGCCTGGGGAGTCTCTTCTACGACGACGAGCGGGCCATCGTCGACAAGATCCTCTCGACGCCCTCGGACGAGCCGATGCTGGGGCGCTACCAAAAGGAGCGCCGTCGGCTGCTCGAAGCACGTGGCGTGCCGGTGGACGCCTTCGACGACGACCAGCTCACGAGTGCGGACGACGTCTACTTCTTCCCCAACATGTTGGGCCCCATCTATCCGGGCAGCGCCATCGTCTTCCGGGTCCGCCCCCACGGGTCCGATCCTGACTGCTGCGTCAAGGACACCTGGTTCCTCGAGTGGCCTCATCCCGACAAGCCGGCGACGCGCATCGAGAAGCGCTTCTACCCGGATTGGCGCGAGCGCGACTGGGGGATCATCACCAACCAGGACTACGCCAACATGGAGCACGTTCAGATCGGCCTGAAGACCCGGGGGCCCGGCCTGCGCCTCAACCGGCGCCAGGAGAGCAACGTCCTGCACATGCACCGCGGCGTCGACCAGTACCTGACCGCAACCTGAGCACCAGGGCCAAGGAGCGATCATGACCCAGCCCGTACTCGTCGACGCCGTGCGCTCGCCCATCGGCAAGCGCAACGGCGCCTTGTCGCAGATGCACCCGGCCGATCTCCTCGGCGCCACGCTGGTCGAGCTGATGAAGCGCAGCGGCTGCGATCCGGCCCGTGTCGAGCAGATCTTTGGTGGGTGCGTCACCCAAGCTGGGGAGCAGGCCTTCAACATCACGCGTACCGCCTGGCTGGGCCAGGACCTACCTTGGGAGGTGGCCGCCACCACCGTTGATTCCCAGTGCGGTTCGTCGCAGCAAGCCAACCACATCGTGGCCGCGCTCATCTCGGCCGGCGCCATCGATGTCGGCATCGGCTGTGGTGTGGAGGCCATGAGCCGAGTCGGGCTCGGCGCCAACGTCACCAGTGGGCCGGGCCGGCCGTTCTCTAGGAACTTTCCGCTCCAGGTCCCCGACCAGTTCCACGCTGCGGAGCGCATCGCCGAGAAATACGGCGTGAGCCGGGCCGAGGCCGATGCCATCGGGCTCGCGTCGCAGCGCAAGGCGGGCGCCGCATGGGCCGAGGGGCGCTTCGACCGCGAGGTGTTCGCCGTGGAGGCGCCGGTTGCCGGGCCCGACGGGCCGACGGGAAAGACCCAGGTGGTGGCGCGCGACCAGGGCTTACGCGACACCACCGCCGAGGGCCTCTCTGCGTTGAAGCCGATCCTCCCCGAGGGCATCCATACCGCCGGCACTTCGTCGCAAGTGTCCGACGGCGCCGCGGCGGTGCTGTGGATGTCCGAGAAAGCCGCCCGCGACGCCGGCTTGCGACCGCGGGCGCGGATGGTTGCACAAGTCCTCGTGGGATCGGACCCGTACTACCAGCTCGACGGACCCATCGCCGCCACCGCGGCCGTGCTGGCCCAGGCCGGCATGACAATCGCCGATATCGACGTCTTCGAGGTGAACGAAGCCTTCGCCTCGGTGGTGAGCTCGTGGCAGAAGAGCCACGGAGTGGATCCTGACAAGGTCAACGTCAACGGCGGTGCCATCGCCCTCGGGCACCCGGTGGGGGCCACGGGCAGTCGGCTCATCACCACCGCCCTTCACGAGCTCGAGCGTCGCGACGCGTCGGTGGCCCTTGTCTCGATGTGCTGTGGCGGCGGCCTGGCCACGGGCACCGTGCTCGAACGGCTGTAGCGGAGGTCGCCGAGGCCGTGACCGGGCGCGCCCTCGCCCCACCACTCGAGGAGGTGCCGCTCCCGGCGCCGAACGTCGCCGCGCTGCTGCGACGAAACGCTGCCGATCCCGACGTCGCCGCCCGGACGGCGCTGCGCTTCGGGGCCCGGTGCTGGTCGCACGCCCAGCTGCTCGAAGAAGCCGAGCGCTTCGCGACGCTGCTTCGCAGTTCGCTCGACCCGGCGCGCCCGCTGCACATCGGCGTGCTTCTCGACAACACACCGGACTACGTCTTTGCCCTGTGCGGGGCCGGGCTGGTCGGTGCGACGGTGGCGGGCCTCAACCACGCCCGGCGCGACGAGCACCTTGCCGCCGACATCGATCACACCGATGTGCAACTGCTCGTCACCGAGGCGCGCCACGAGGCGCTGCTGGGCTCGATCGCCCCTTCGCTCGAGCTACCCGGCGGGATACTGCACTCCGAGCGATTCGCCGAGGCCGGTGACCCGGCGCCTACGCTCGGACGCCCCTTGGAGGCGGCGCTCGATGACGTCGCCAAGGAGGCCCCCGCGCCGCGCTGGAACGAGGACTGCGACGCGGACATACTGTGGGCGCTTCTGTTCACCTCGGGAACCTCGGCCGCACCCAAAGCCGTGCGATGCAGCCAGCGTCGGCTGCTGTGCACCGGGCGCCGGATGGCCACAATGCTCGGGCTCGGTCCCTACGACGTGGGCTACGCCGCCATGCCCCTGTTCCATGCCAACTCGCTCATGGCCGGCTTGGCCCCAGCCTTGGTGGCTGGCGCGTCGCTCGCCCTGGCGCGCCGCTTCAGCGCCTCGGGCTTCCTGCCCGATGTGCGCCGCTACGGGGCTACCTGGTTTAACTACACGGGCAAACTCCTCGCCTATATCCTCAGCACCCCCGAACGCCCCGACGATGCCGAGAACACGCTGCGCATCGCCTTCGGCAACGAGGGTTCGCCCCACCTGGTGGAGGCTGCCCGGCGCCGTTTCGGTATCCAGATCGTCGACGTGTTCGGCTCCACTGAAGGGGCCATCGCCCTCGACCGCTCGGGCGGCCCGCCGCCGGGGTCGGTGGGCCGGCTACGCCAGGGGATCCTGGTCGCCGACGCAGCGGGCAACGAGGCGCCCCGGGCGCGCTTCGACGGTGAGGGGCGCCTACTCAACGCGGACGAGTGCGTTGGCGAGATCGTGAACACGCTCGGCAGTGGGCCCTTCGAGGGCTACTACCGAAACAGCGAGGCCATGAGCCGCACTCTCCGCGATGGCTGGTACTGGAGCGGTGACCTGGCGTATGTCGACGAGGACGACTGGGTCTACTTCGCCGGGCGCACGTCTGACTGGCTGCGCGTAGACGGCGAGAATTTCCCGACAGCCCCCATCGAGGCCATAGTCGGCCGGCATCCCGACGTGCTGATGGCATCGGCTTACGGCGTACCCGACGCCGAGGCAGGGGACCAGGTCATGGTGGCGCTGGTGCCCCGCCCCGCCGCCGTATTCGACGAGGCGGGCTTCGCCGCCTGGCTCGACGCCCAGCCCGACTTGAGCCCCAAGTGGCGGCCTCGATACGTCCGGGTGTGCCGGAGCCTGCCCACCACCCTGACCAACAAAGTACTGGCGCGCACGCTCGTTCACCAGAAATTCCGCTCGGACCGGATCGGCTCCGATGCTCTGTACGCCCGGGGCCGCGGCGAGCACGTCTACCGCCCGTTCACGATGGCTGACGAGCAGTCACTGCGGCGGGCCTTCGAAACCCACGGGCGTCTGGCCGCCTGGGAGCTGTGACGGACGACTCAGTGAATGGCGCCGGCTCGGCGTAAGACGATCACCTCGTCGGGGTGCAGCCCCCAGTCGACGAGGGCGTCGTCAGTGTCGGCGCCCGGCTCGTGGAACCCGTGTTGAACGGCGCCCGGCGTACGGCTGAAGCGGGGGGCGGGCGCCGGCTGTACCACGCCATCCACCGATACGAAACTCTGGCGCGCCCGGTGGTGCGGGTGCTCGGGTGCCTCGGCCGGTGTCAGCACCGGCGACACGCAGGCATCGGTGCCCTCGAGCAGCGCGCACCACTGCTGCTGCGTGCGCGTGCGGAAGACGGCGGCCAGGCGGGCGCGTAGCGCGCTCCAGCGGGTGGTGTCGGTCTGCGCCGGCAGCGGCTCGTGCTCTAGGCCGAGGCGCTCGAGCATCTCCTCGTAGAAGCGGGCCTCCAGGCAGCCCACGGCCACGTAGCGATCGTCGGCGGTGAGGTACACGTCGTAGTAGGGGGCACCGGTGTCGAGGCTGTTCGAGCCCCGCTCGGGATTCCATTCCCCGAGCGAGCGCAGGCCGTGGAAGAGCGTCATGAGGAGCGACGCGCCATCCACCATCGCCGCGTCCACCACCTGGCCGAGGCCCGAGCGGCCGCGCTCGACCAGCGCGCTCACCACTCCCAAGGCGAGCAGCATGCCACCGCCGCCGTAGTCACCCACCAGGTTGAGCGGCGCAGTGGGGGGCTGGCCCCGGCGGCCGATGGATTCGAGCGCGCCGGCCACCGCGATGTAGTTGATGTCGTGGCCGGCGGCCTGGGCCAGGGGGCCCTGCTGGCCCCATCCGGTTATGCGCCCATAGACGAGGCCCGGGTTGCGGGTGCAGCAGAGCTCGGGACCGACGCCGAGCCTCTCGGCCACGCCCGGGCGGAACCCCTCCACCAGCACGTCGGCCCGATCGACAAGACGGAGCACCACATCGGCGCCCTCGGGGTGCTTGAGGTCCACGACTACCGAGCGCCGGCCCCGGCGCAGGGTGAAGTCGAGCGGCGAGGAGCCCTGGCGGTCTACGCGCAACACCTCGGCGCCGAGATCGGACAGCAGCATGCAGCAGAACGGCGCGGCGCCGAGCCCTGCCAGCTCGAGTACCCGGACACCCTGCAGCGGACCCATCGACGACACCGTAGGGCACCGGGACGCAGCGGTCCGCGGCCGGTCAGTGGGCGGCGTCACACAGCAACCACCAGTGCCGGGAGCCCCCGGGGTCGTTGACTTGTATTGGACCAGTCAACGAAGGGAATATTGCGGTTGAGGAAGGCGCCCTTCTGCACGGGCACCCGCACTACGGGTCGGCTCGGACGCCTAACCCGGCCTCGTCCAGGGAAGGTGGCGACGTCACAGCTACCCAATAGTGTGTGCGGAGACCCGAGCGAGGGAGGTTGGAGTGACAAGCGACGTAGTTGTCTGTTTCGACGGGATTGACGAACCAGTCGAGATGATGGCGACCGCCGTAACCGGGCGATGATGGAAGCGCGGGGCGCTGAGAAGTGGACGGTGTCCGGCGTCCGGGGTGCATCCGGGTATGAGCGCCCTAAGGTCAGGAAGAAGGCTGCCGCGCTACCAACAATCGGTCGTTCTCGTCGACTTCGACGCATGCCTCTGTGAAGCTCAAGCTCGACCTTCACGCGATCTACAACCGGGGCGACGACATCGACCGAGCACTGCGCTCCATCATCGACGAGGCCGTCGAAAAGAAGGCCCGTCTCGTCGAGATCATCCCCGGTAAGGGACGCGGGAAACTGAAGAAGCGAGTGCTGCGCTTCCTCGACCAGAAGGACCTCAAGACGCTTTACGACCGCGTCGAGAAGGACAGCGACAACTTCGGGAGGGTGTTCATCCATTTCCGGTGGAAGTAATGGTCCACCAGATTGCAAACGTGTGCTCGACGGTCTCGATGGACGACGCTATGCCTTTCTGCTTGGCGATCACGGGTACAGTGGTCGCACGCGAGATCGCCCATGACTGAGAAACAAAGCTGCCCGCGATGTGGTAGCAGCCAGGTTGACGAGTACACCCACTAAGAGTGTCCGCCCGGCTCAACCTCCGAGGATCACCGATACTTGGTGTGCGCCAGTTCCGCCTGCAACCACAAGTGGGTCGAGACGCTGCATGGAGATTGAAAGGGCAAGGCGCTCCTAATCGCAGGAAGGCAAGGCGTCGAGATTGTCGGTCTTCGCGTCGTCGGCCAACGAGCGGATCGTCTTCACTCCACAACATTTGAACCGTTCAACCGGGACCGACTGATGAGTTGTCGGATCGACGGTATGGAAGGTATCGGTCCCGGCTTTGATGGCTTTGCGGATCTTCTTCACCGACGTGACCCGTGCCTTGACACCCGGACGCACGACGCCTGCACTCGTGATGTGGTGGTGATCACCTCTCGGGACTCGGGCGACGCAACTGATTCGATAGTCGGCCATGACGGCGCCACCTCCGTTCCCGTAGAGGGCCAGCGTAGCCGCATAGGCCCGCTGAAAGACGTGGAGTGAAGGTTGCTTCTGCGTCCCCGGATTTACGACGGGGGACAGCACGGGCGTCGCTCGCACTCCTCCCGAAACGACCCCAGAGAACACTTGGTGGAAATCCCGCCACGCCATGGCGTTCAACTCGACAGCGGTAGCGAGGACGACTGTTGTCGCGTCTCCGGCTCACGCCGCCAAAGCCGTTAACCTGGTGATGGAGAGGACGACACCAGAGCGAAGGGCCAGATGCTGATCTCGACCATGAACGACCTGCCCGGCTACGAGGTCACTGAGGTCCTCGGCGAAGTGTTCGGGCTGACCGTTAGAAGCCGCAACGTGGGATCCCAGATCGGGGCATCGTTCAAAGCCCTGGCCGGCGGGGAGCTGAAAGGCATGACCAAGAACCTCGTGGCCAGTCGCCAGGAGGTGACAGAGCGCATGGTGCAGGAGGCCGCCGCCAAGGGAGCCGACGCCATCTTGGCCATGCGATTCGACACCTCCGAAATGGGGGGCAACTGGACCGAGATCTGCGCCTACGGCACGGCGGTGAAATGCCGTAAGTGTTAGGGCGACCGATGGAGGACGCCGTCGGCGATGCCACGCAAACCCCGGGCCGCTGCCCCACGCCGGTGTTACTCGGGTTGGCAGCCATATGGAGTGTCGGATTGATTGTGGGTGCTGTCGTCGTTCGTACCTCGACGTCTCAGACGGACACCGTCCAGAGCACCATCTCGGGGTCCGTCGTTACCCACCACGTCAGCGTCATGAGGTCTTTCGTCGACGTCGCCGGGGTGAGGGCTGTGGCCCTCGTCTCCTTGCCGCTGTTGGTGGTGGTCATGGTGGGCGCCCTCCTCGGCTGGCGACGCCGTGGGGGGCCAACGGTCGCTTCCTACGGTGCCTGGGGCCTGTCGGGTCTAATGGTCGCCTTCTCCGTCGTAGGAGCTCTCAGCATCGGTGTGTTCGTCCTGCCGGTCGGCGTGCTGCTGCTGATGGCCTGCGGTCGGTCCGTGGTGCCTGTCCTGCCACCGCCGAAAGCCCAGGCTTGAGCACCCGAAAGGGGTCGCGAATGGGCGGAACTATCGTGGTCCACGAAAGACAGCACGGCTTCGATATCGAAGTGTCGAGCGCCGGCCGCACCACGCGCCACGAGGTGACGGTGTCCGCCGGCTTCGCCGATCGCCTGGGCTTGGGCCATGTGCCTCCGGTCGAACTGGTGCGAGCTTCGTTCGAGTTCCTGCTCGAACGCGAGCCGGCCAGCTCCATCCTTTCGACCTTCGACCTCGAGGTCATCGCCCGCTACTTCCCCGAATACCCCGCCGTTATCGCTCGGCGCTTCGGAGGCGGTTGAGCCGATCCGCATCGTCCATGTCGTAGCCTCCCAGTGTGCCCGTCACCCCGGACCGACATGTGGCCCTCCAAGGCTGTTGCAACTTCCGCGATCTGGGCGGATATCGGACCACCGACGGCCGAGTGGTGCGCTGGCGAAAGGTGTTCCGGGCCGACGGCCTGTCGCATTTGACCGACGAGGACATGGAGGCGCTCGGGGCCTTGGGCATCCGCCACGTCATCGACCTGCGCACGATGCTCGAGGTCGAGATCCGCGGCCGCTTCGGCACGGACGGCGGACACCTCATCGAGTATCACCACCTTCCTCTTACCGACACGTTGCCCGGTGGCGAGCAAGCCCCAGACTGGGGCGACAGCGCCTTCGTGGCGCAGCGGTACTTGGCCATGCTCGACTCGGGGGCCCCGACACTGCGCGCCACCTTGGAGCTGCTCACCGAGCCGGGCGGCCTGCCGGCTGTGTTCCACTGCAGCGTCGGTAAGGACCGCACCGGTGTGCTGGCCGCAGTGATCCTCGGACTTCTCGGAGTGTCAGATGACGACATCGTGGCCGACTACGCACTGTCGGCCGGCCCGATGATGCAGGTCCTGGCTGGGCTCGAAGCCGAGTTCCCCGATTCGGCCGACATCGTGGCCCGGTTCGCTCCCGTGATCCTGTCGGTCGACGCCGCCTCCATGGCCGGTTTCCTGGCCGGTGTGCACGCCCGATTCGGGTCCTTCGAGGACCTGGCGTCCACCCTCGACGTGTCCGAAGCCGTGGACCGCCTGCGGCAGGGGCTGCTCGAATCCCCCTGAGTATCTCGTCGCCGCTGGCGGTGTGCGAGCATTGGGCACTCCCGGGTCGAGGTGAGGCGGCATGGGCATCGGAGGCGGCATGGCGAGGCGCACAGCACCGAGCGTGGCGGCGGCCGTCTCCCTGGCCGGACTGGCGTCGCTCGTGAGCGGCGGACCGGGATCGGCCACTACGACGGCTCGGCCGGCGACGATCACGGTGGCACCTTCCACCGTGCCCGGCCTCGGCGGCACGTCGAGCACATATCCGGGGTGGTCGTCGGGCAACTGGTCCGGCTACGCCCAGACTTCCTCCGCCCCCTACACGAGCGTCGGGGCGACCTGGACCGTGCCCACGGTGTCCCCGAGCGAGTCGGCCACCTACTCAGCCACGTGGGCCGGCATCGACGGGTTCGACCGGTCCAAGGCCACCAACGACTCATCAGCCGGTGACAGTAACTACCCGCTCATCCAGGCCGGCACCGAGCAGGATTCGCGCTACAACCTCACATCGTACGCGGCATGGTGGACCACATCGGGATTCCGTTACATCGAACAGCCGACCGGCGAGCCGGTCCGACCGGGTGATGTCATGGCCCTCACCATCTGCAAAGTGGGAATGGGCGGCTGCCAGCCGACCCCTGGCAGCACCTGCTCGTCGTCGTGTTGGGCGATATCCCTGCGCGACGTCAGCTTCCCGTGGACCTTCCGGCGAACGGTGAGCTACAGCGGCACCGGAGCTTCGGTGGAATGGATCATGGAGGCACCCGGTACCAACGGGTCGGTGTCCACTTTGGCCCGGTACTCGACTTTCGACTTCGACTCGGCCACGGCCAACGGGGCCAACCCGCGTTTCTCCACCATCGACCAGGGCCGCATGGTCCAATCCCAGGCGAGCCTGCTCGGGACCACGGCCACGGTGGTGTCCTCTCCGTCGTCGCCCGATACCGACACGAACGGTTTCGCCCTGGCCTACGGCGCCAAGGCGCCGGCCCCTCCGAAGTCCTGAGCGCTGCTCAGCGGGTGATGGCGTCGATGCGGGCCATGACGTCGTCGTCGAGCCGATCGACCACTTCCAGGGCTGTCATGTTCTCCCGTACCTGTTGCACCCGGCTGGCTCCCGTGATGACGGTCGAGACATGGGGGTTCTTCGTGCACCACGCCAGCGAGAGTTGCGCCAGGGTGCAGTCGAGCTCCACGGCCAGCGCCTTCAGGGACTTCACCTTGGCGTTGGATCGCTCGTCGGTGAGCATCGAACGCAGCCACTCGTAACCGGGAAGGCTGGCCCGGCTGCCCTCGGGCACGCCGTCGATGTACTTTCCGGTGAGAAGGCCGGACGACAGTGGGCTCCAGGTGGTGAGACCGAGCCCGATGTCGTCGTAGAGCCGGGTGAACTCCCGCTCCACCTTTTTGCGCCACAGAAGATTGTACTGAGGTTGCTCCATCACCGGCTTGTGGAGGTGGTGCCGGTCGGCGATGTCCCAGGCGGCCCTGATGTCGTCCGCCGCCCATTCCGACGTGCCCCAGTACAGCGCCTTGCCGGCACTGATCATGTCGGACATGGCCCACACCGTCTCCTCCACCGGCGTCTCGGGGTCGGGCCGGTGGCAGAACACCAGGTCGACGAAGTCGAGGCCGAAACGATCGAGCGAGCTGTCGATGGCCTGCATGAGGTACTTGCGGTTCAAGGTGTTGCGCATATTCACACCCTCGTGCAATCCCCAGTAGAGCTTGGTGGAGACGACATAGGTGTGCCGCGGCCACTTCAGAGCGGCGAAGGCCTCCCCCATGATGCGCTCGGACTCCCCGCCGGCGTAGGCCTCGGCGTTGTCGAAGAAGTTCACTCCGGCTTCCGCCGCCGCCGCGATGCAGTCAGCCGCCAGTTGCCCGTCGAGTTGCGGCCCGAAGGTGACCCAGGAGCCGAAGGAGAGGACGCTCACCTTGAGCCCCGATCTGCCCAGGCGCCGATATTCCATGTCCATGTCATCCTCCGCGTCGCTCGCCAACCGGGCCGAGCCTAACGGCGGTCCTTCGACCTCAGCCCCGGGATGCCGTTGACAGCCCCTTCACAGGGACGACACGCACCATGGAGCCATGGACGATGTCACTGAACCCATCGCGCCGACGCCCCCGCCAGCCACCGGGCCCGATCCGGTCACCTGGTCGCCGGGGGCCCAGGGGCCACCCCCTGGCTACGGGCCGCCTGGCTACGGGCCACCCCCTGGCTACGGGCCACCCCCTGGCTACGGGCCGCCCCCGGTTCGAGGGCACGGCTTTCGGGCTGCTCTGCACAACGCCACCGTGGCCTGGACGGTGGCCGCCCTGTTGGCCTTGGCCGTGGTCGGTCTGTCGGTTGCCTTGGGGACCCGCCACGGCGGGGCCCTCCGCATGCCTGCTCCCTTCGGGGCGGGCCCTCGCCTTCCTGGACCCGCCGCCGGAGGCTTCGGTGCGGGCGGATTCAGAGGGAACCTCGCCACCGCCGGCACCGTGACATCGGTGGGAAGTGGCACCTTCACCGTCACCGACCGGTCCGGGCAGGTGGTCACCGTGGACGAGCAGCCCTCCACGATCTACTCCAGCGGGGGCAACTCAGCTTCGTCCAGCGCGGTAGTGAGCGGCGCCCGCGTGTTCGTGCAGGGCATTCGGAATGGCTCCACCGTCACGGCCACCCGCGTGGTGGTGCTGAACGGGTCGGGATTCGGCGGAGGGTTCGGCTAGGGACGGCCGGCGCCGAGCAGCCCGTTGGCCCAGATGGCCTGGACCCGCACCGTCTGGCCGCTACTCGGGGCGTGCACTACGTCCCCGTTGCCGATGTAGATGGCCACGTGCTCGGCATAGCCGTTCGATCCCCAGAACACGAGGTCGCCCGGCTGCATGTCGGCCAGGGACACCCAGGCCACCGAGTGGTACTGATCGTCGGCGGTGCGCGGGATCCCCACACCGGCCTGGCGCCATGACCACTGGGTGAGCCCTGAGCAGTCGAATCCCTGGCCCGGCGACTCACCGCCCCACTCGTATGGGACACCGATCTGGCTCTCGGCCGCCCGTACCGCCGTGTTGGCCCCACCGGCCGCCGGGACGTTGCCGTAGCTCTGGGCCGCCCCCACCCGGGCCAGATAGGCCTGGTAGGCGGCCGCCTCAGCGGCGGCACGCTGCTGCGCCGCCAACGATGCGATCCGGCCGTTGAGCGACCGCAGGGCGCCCTGCTGAGAGGCCATGGTGGCTTCCGCCGACCGGCGCGACGCCGCCACCTCGTCCAAGGCGGCCTGGGCCTGGGTCTCGGTCGACTGGAGCTGGGCCTGCTGCTGGGCCAGGTGGGCCTGAGCCAGATTGAGGCCGTCGACGGCGTTGGTGAGGCTGCCGGTGGCCAGGGTCTTGTACTCGTTGGTGACAGCCGCCTGCTCACCGCCGGCCCCGAAGATCGAGGACAGTCCGGAGTCGCTGCTGCCGGCCATGTAGGCGTCGAGGGCCTGCTGGCGAAGGTTGGCCTGGTCGGCGGCCACCTCGGCCTGGTCCTGGCTGATGGCGGCCTGGTCCTGGCTGATCTGTCCCAGCAGTCCGCTGACGCGAGCCTGGGCTGCCTCGTACTGCTGCGACAGGGCGTCCAGGCGGGCGCCGTCGCTCTGCAGCTCAGCGTTGACCTGAGCCGCTTGGGAGCGGGCAGTGGCCAGCGGATCCGCCCCCACCCGCGTTGGCGGGCCGAGAACGCAAGCGACCACTGTGACGACAGATCCGGCAACGCCCGCCGCTCGCAACCACGGCTTCCGCCTGCCCGACCGTGCCGTCGAGGAGATCTCGACGTCAGTCACAATAGGGATCATGCTTAGCAAGCCCTTAGAAGCGGTGGCAAGCCAGGTCGGTGGCTTGTACAACGAAAGGGCCTGCCTACCTGGGGTTCGCCACGCAGAGCGCGCAGCGAGAAATCCGATTCTTCCGTCCCCCGCCGGCCCTAGGCGAACACCTCGCCGCCGTTGACGTCGAGCGCCTGGCCGGTGATGGCCGAGGCCAGGTCCGAAGCCAGGAACACTACGGCGCCGGCCACTTCGCCGTCGGTGGGGACGGTGCCGAGCGGGATGTCCTTGGTGATATCGGCCACGATGTTCTCGGGCGGTACTTGGCGTTGCTCGGCCATCATCTTCACGTAGCCCTCCACCTGGGGTCCCCACATCCAACCGGGCAACACCGAGTTGACCCGGATGCGGAACCGACCAAGTTCCTTGGCCAGGACGCGCGCCGCGGTGAGGAGACCTCCTTTGGCCACGGCGTAGCCCCCTTGTTGAGCAAGCGGCTTTCGTATGACCATCGAGTTCACGAAGACGATGGACCCGCCGTGCTCGGTCATGGCCGGCACCATTGCTTTGGTCACCTGCAGCGGACCGAACAGGTTGATCTCCGTGAGACGCCGCCACTCATCGAGCTCGACGCGACGGAACGTCTTGAACACGTCTTCGACATAGGCGTTGTTCACCAAGGCGTCGACTCGGCCGAAGACGTCGACGGTCCGAGCCGCCAACTCTTCGCACTGGCCGGCGTCGGTCATGTCGGTCGGTACGACCAGAGCCCGTCGCCCGAGCGCCTCCACCTCGTCGGCCACCTGGCGCAGCACGTCTGGTCGCCGCGCCGCCAGGACCACGTCGGCGCCGTGGCGGGCGGCCAACAGCGCCACCTGTCGCCCGAGGCCGGGCCCGGCGCCTGACACCACACAGACCCGGCCTTCGAGCAGCATCGTTCTCCTCCGAGCGATAGCCGCCGGTGGTGGCCGGCGGATCGCCCGGACCCTACCGGCCCCTATGTGGTGATGCCCACAGGGCGGCCGACCGATTCGGCCAAGGCTCCGGCCCCGGCTCGCAGCCTCTGGAGCTCGGCCCGCACCACTTGCTCGTGCTCCTCGAAGTCGCGCCGTGCCGCTCGGGGGCTCCAGCGTCCCCGCATGGTGAAGACGAGGGCCAAGAAGACGAGCTGGCCCCCGATGCACACCCACCACCAGCGTTGCCACTGCGACGGGGAAGCCTTTTGTGCCGGAACGAGGCGCTCTTCGGCCTGCAGCAGGGTGGCGAGTTGGGGTGAGTTCTTGGCCACCCCAGCCAGCTGGGCAGCCGATACGGGCTGGCCGACTTGGACTCCGGCGGCCAGTGGCTCAAAGGCCAGGAGACCCAGTGCCTGGCGTTGTAGCGCCGGCGACAGCGTGCCGAAGGCGGAGAGGAGATTGTGCGAGCTGTCGTAGGCCACGGTGAGGTTGGCCAACGCCACACCCGGCGGGCCGATGGCCCGGAGCCCGGCCAGCACGGGGGCCGGCGCCGGAGCGGGGACCGGGGCCCCGGCGGTGGCCGGAGGTGCATACGGGCGGGCCGCCTCGATC
This sequence comes from Acidimicrobiales bacterium, assembly GCA_035531775.1. GTDB lineage: Bacteria > Actinomycetota > Acidimicrobiia > Acidimicrobiales > UBA8190 > DATKSG01. The sequence continues at coordinate 22,465 of DATKSG010000032.1, forward strand.
GCTTGCAGGGCGGTGGCCGACGCCTGGTTGTCTACCAAGGTCGTGGACGTGGTGATCACGCGAGGGAGCACCACGAAGGAGAGGGCCACCGCGATGCGAAGTATCCATCCCCATACAGCGAGCCCGGTGGCGGCCAGGGCCGGGTTGTGCGCTTCCACCCGCTCGGTATAGGCCGCCATCCACGGTGTGTAGGCGCAGCCGATGGCCACGCCCAGGAGGACGACGATCCCGACGTTGGCGTCGTAGGACGCATGCGGATGACCGGCCTGCATCTCGAGTAGCACGGTCATGACGACGGCACCGGCGGCGCCCAGAACCATGAAGGGCTTTCGCACCCGCAATCTGTCCGACAACACCCCGATGCCGACCAGGGTGGCGGCGTCGAAGGCCCAGTACCAGGTGTTGATGCCATTGGCCTGCGCCGTAGAGCGGTTGAAGACGACCACCCAGTAGAGCGTGAGCACACTCACCGACGCGTAGTAGATGAGCAGGAAGAGCGAGATGCCGACCGACGATGCGATGAGGTCGAGCTTGAGCATGGACCGCAGCGGGTGAGAGGTGGCGGCGGCGACGTCGATGCCTCGCGCTCTGGCCTCCACCAGAGCTCGCTCGTGTTCGGAGACCATGAGTTGGTCCCGCAAGCCTGGGGCGAGCTCTCGGAGGCCGAAGAAGGCGATCAGCACCACCGCCAGGCAGACGAAGCCTGAGATCACGAATTGGTCCTGCCACGGATGTAGATGGGGGAGCGTGCGGGTGGCGACCTCGCTGGCGGCCAGGCTGCCGATGGTCGGCCCCAGGGCCCAGAACCCCATGGCCGAGGCGCGGCCCATCTGGGGAGAGAAATCGCGAATCAGCGCCGGAGTCGACACGAGGATGACGCCTTCCACGAAGCCGATGACGCAGTAGGCCACCGAGAAGGCGAACTTCGTGTGGACATGGGGGACGGCCAACAGTTGCACCAGTCCCACGGCCAGGGTGCCGTAGATCGTGAGGTTGGCCCGGCCTACGCGGTCGGAAAGACCCCCGATGAAGGCCGAGAAGGCACCGATGGCGTTCGAGATCACCAGCAGGTAGAGGAAGTAACGGAACGACATGTGCAGCGAGGGCAGCAGCAGAGGCGTGACGGCGCCCTCCACGTAGTACAGGTAGTAGAGGACGATCGTGGTGAGGACCACGATGCCCAGGTAGAAGAACCGCCGCCCCCGATCGGGGTAATGGGCGAGTTGCCGGCGGCCGAAGGCCAGCCCCCAGCTTCGCTCGTCGGCCGCTGCTGGTCCCAGCGTGGACAGCGTCATGTCATGACCCCCCGGGCCGCATCGGACTGCGGCCCATCCCCGATCGTGACCGGGGCCGGGGCCGGGGCACCAGAGTCGTCCTCCCCTAGATTCCCCGCGTCTCGGCCGCTGCGTGCCCCTCGCCCCCGTCCTGGGGGGCTTTTGGGCCTCGGACCCTTGTATTGGCCCCCCGATGAGCAGATATTGGTAGGCACCGGCACACCGAGAGCCCGGGGGGGCCTCTGCCATGACCCTCGACCCGATCGAGCCTGACGACACCAGCGCGTTCGACGATGACCTCGACGCCATGGCGGCCCGCGGCCCCGCCTCCCACGGCCGCATCCTCGAGATGTCGAGGGAGCTCCCCGCCGTGGCCAACAAAGGGGACCACGCCCGGCTGAGTCGTGAGGCTTCAGCTCTCCTCGAGGCGTTCGTGCGCCACGCTGAGGAAGAGCGTCATCTCGTGCTGCGCCTGCCCCCCTTCACCGCCCGGTTGGTCGAGCACGGCCAGCAGCGGGTGGTGGACCGGCTCGTGTCGCTCGTGCTCGAAGCCGACCTGGCTGAGGCGCCGTGCCGGTGTTCGGCTCTGGCCGATGAGGTGGCTTCGCTCATCGAGGTGCAGATCGTGTCGGAGGAGTGGGACCAGTCAGATCGCTGACTCGCACCGGCCTCGAGCGCCCAGTGGCCAGCACCGAGCCGATCAGGATCAGCGGGAAGCCGATGGCGATGCCCACGGTGAACGGTTCTCCGAGCAGCACGACCCCGAGGGCCACGGCCACGGCCGGGTTCAGATAGGTGATGACCACCGATCGGGACGGGCCGATCTCGGCGATCAGCTCGAAGAAGAGCACGAAGGCCAAAGCCGTGCACACGAGGGCTAGCGCCGCCACCGAAGCCACCACTTCGACCGAGACGTGCGACGGCAGGTGGGTGAGCGCCACCGGGGTATAGGCCAGCGCGCTGAGGGCCAGTGAGACGCTTATGACCCCGAGCCCGGGGAGGTCGGACAGCTTGCGGCTGATCACCAATGGGCCACACGCATAGCCCACCACGGTGACGGCCACCTCGGCCACCGCCACCAGGCTGCCGCCGCGTAGGTCGACGCCCACCAGGGCTCCCACCCCGGCGAACCCGACCAGCAGGCCGAACAGACGACGACGGTCCAGATGGGCGCTCCCGGTGAAGAGGGGATAGAGCACGGCGGCCACGAGCGGGGTGCCGGCCACCAGGAGCCCGGCAGTGGAGCTCGACAGTCGCTGCTCGGCACGCGACAGCAGGAGCCACGGCAGGCCCAGCTCGATCACCGTGTAGGCCACCACCCAGCGCCAGGCGGCCAGGAGCGGGCCGAGCTGGCGGCGATGGGCGGCGATGGGCAACAGCAACATGGCCGCCGGGGCGGTGCGCAGGAAGACGAGGGTCGGGGGGTCGAGCTCCCGGACGGCCACCCGGATAAGGAGGTAGGGGAGCCCCCAGATGACGCACATGGCCGCGAACAGCATCGCTCCCCGACGAGACATCGCTCCCCATCATGCCCAGCGCCGAGGGTGGCCACATCGGCCCGCTCCTCGTGGTGCGAGATCAGTGCTGCATGCTCTCCGAGTGCGAGCTCACAGGCACGGACAGTTTTGCTGGGTCGTAGGCCACCATGTAGCCGTTCTTGCCCGATTCCTTGGCCCTGTACATGGCCAGGTCGGCGTCGCGCAGCAGTGTCTCGGCGTCGTTTCGACCACTGTGGCTGAAGGCAATTCCGACGCTGACGCTCCCCCTGACCCGTCGCTCGTTCAAGACCACGGGCGTGGAGACGACCTCCACGATCCGCGAGGCGATGCTGATCACCCCACTGGTGTCGTCCAAGTCCTCCATGAGGATGGCGAACTCGTCACCACCCATGCGGGCCACGGTGTCCTCGGTCCGGACGATCCCGAGTAGCCGGTTGGCCACGTGGACCAGCAAAGCGTCGCCGATTTCGTGGCCCTCGCTGTCGTTCACCGGCTTGAGGCCGTCGAGGTCGAGGTAGAGCACCGCCATCGTGCTCGACTGCCGCTTGGCCCGGGCCAGGGCCTGGGCGAGGCGGTGCTGGAACAGCTCCCTGTTGGCCAGGGCCGTCAGGCCGTCGTGGTAGGCCTGGTGGGCCAGCTGCTCCTGGAACCGGCGACGAACTATCTCTTGCTTGTAGCCGAGCACCAAGATGATGGCCGAGGCCATGGCCAACACTGCGATGATGCCCAACTCGATGCGCAGGTGCCCGCTGCGAATGGGGCCGAAGAACTCGCTCGAGCTCTGGACGGTGAGGCCTCCCCAGCCGCCGATGCCGAACGGGGCATAGGCCGAAGCCGTGCCCGACTTGGCATCCTGGACGAATCCCGACCGGTCTTTGCCCAGAGCGGCGAGCGCCTGCGGCTGGGCCAGGTGCGTGCCGATGGCTGCCGATCTGGTGGCGGCGACCACTGTGCCGGTGGAGTCAACGACGTAGACCTGTCCGGTGCGAGCGAAGTGGAGCTGCTCGACGTAGGTCTCGAGTGCTGAGCGGTCGAGGCGAACGTACCCGATGAACAGGGCCTTGTTCTGGCCGGCCACCGTCACCGGCACGGCCATGGCCACCACGTCCACGCCGCCTACCTTCATGACCGACGACGTGTTGGGTCGTCCGGCGAGCAGAGCGCTGACCATCGGCCGGTAGCCCGGGTCGGTCGAGGGGGGCAGTCCGGGTCCTGCGGCGTAGGACGTCAGCGGTTGCCCGCTCAAGGTCACCAGGGCGGCGCCGTAATTGAGCAGCACGGCGTGGGTGACGAACGACTGCAGACGGGCCTGGTCGGCCAGGTCGTTGGGGGTCAGGGCCCACGTGCCGGTGGAGGCGTAGTCGAGTCCCTCCTTCAGGCTGAACAGCACGTACTGCTTGCCGAGCGAGGCCAGGGTGCTCTGCAGAGTCTCGCGGTCGGCCCGCAGGACCGCCTCGGCCTGGGCATTGGCATGGTTGCTGAGCGCGATCCCGAGACCGCCCGTGGCGAAGACGAGGGCGATGCTCAGGCACAAGGGCACCATCTGGCGCATCCTTTTCACACCCGCGGTATCGGATGGGGGAGGAGCCGACCTTTATGGCCGACCGAGTAACTCGGGGTTCCGCCCCCAGCGTTGTCGACGCGTTGTCCACACGGTTCGGCCCATATGGAACCTTTCGGGTCGCTCGGGCGTCATCCAGAGTGTGGGAATAGTGAGCTCCAGCCCTTCGAAGCCACAGGCCGCCCGGGGATCCGGCATCGACGAGCTGTACCGGGCCCGGCGTGATCCCATGATCCGGTTGGCCAGGCTGATCACTGGGTCCACGGTCCTGGCCGAGGAGATCGTCCAGGAGGCCTTCTTGGCTGTCTTCCGACTACGACAGTGGCCTGACAATCCCGAGGCGTACCTGCGCACGACGGTCACCAACCTGTGCCGAAGCCATCTGAGGCGGTTGCGGGTGGAGCGTGCTGCGGCTGTGACCGAGGACCTCCACGTCTGGAACCCCGACATCGACGAGACGTGGCAGGCGCTGGGCCGACTGCCGCTGCGTCACCGGGGTGTGCTGGTGCTGCGCTTCTACGAGGACATGTCGGAATCCGAGATCGCCGCGGTCCTCGGATGCCGGTTGGGCACCGTGAAGTCCAGGCTCCATCGGGGCCTGGAGAAGCTGAGAGGCGAGCTGTCATGAACAACGACGCCACCGAGGATCGGCTGCGGCGCACGCTGCGGGCCATCGCCGACCAGCCGGTGCCGGCCGGCCCCCCGACATTCGAGCCGCGCCATGCCAGGGCACCACGAGTCTCACCGCTGCGCGTGGCCGTGGTCGTCGCCGTGGCCACTGCCGTGGTGGCGTTGGCCCTGGCCTACGGCCCCCATGGCGCGCCCGGGTCCCCATCGGGGCGGCGCGTCGTCCCCGTGACATCACCCCAGCCGGCCACGGTGCCGGGCGCCGTGGCCGTGCCGGCCACTTCCGCCACTGCCATCTCCGGCTTCCTGGCCCAGTCGGTGAGCTTCGTGTCGGACAGCGCCGGCTTCGTGCTCGGCCTGGCGCCATGCCCGGCGGGGACATGCGTGGCTCTGCGCCGCACGACCGACCGAGGCGCCACCTGGTCCATCGTCCCTCCGCCTCCCACCACCCTCGGGACCACCGATTCCACCACGTCGCCGGCGGCGGTCAGCCAGGTGCGTTTCGCCGACGAGGCCGACGGGTGGGCGTACGGGCCGGGCTTGTGGGCCACCCACGACGGCGGCACCCGGTGGTCGTCGGTCGACCTGGGTGGCCCGGTGGTGTCCATGGCCAGCTCAGCCGGGCAGGCCTACGCCCTGGTGCAGTGCTTGTCGTACCCGACGTGCACGTCGCCGGGCCATCTCTACCGAAGTCCGGTGCACGGTGGGAGCTGGACCCAGGTGGCTGGCGTCTCCGGCGCATACGGCCAGGGGAGTGCCACCGTGGTGGCCGTAGGCCCGGCCGTCTTCGTGGCCGATGGTCGCCAACCCCAGCCGACGCTCATTGCCTCGGCTGACGGCGTGCACTTCAGCTCGCTCACCAGTCCGTGCGGCGGCTCGAGCAGCGCCGGCCCGTCGTTCCTGGTCGGCGTGGCCGCCAGCAGCCCCACCGAGGTGGCCGTGGCCTGCACGGGGAGCTCGGGTGCCGGGAGCTCGGCCAAGTCCGTCTACCTGTCACACGACGGGGGCCGGAGCTTCGATGCCACGGCGCCGGCTCCCTTGGGCGGCGACGAGTCGGGCCTGTCCATGCCGAGCGCCACCACCGTGTTGCTGGGGGCCAATTCCGGAGCGACCTGGATCTACCGCATCGCTTCGCCCGACACGGCGTGGACCACACCCCTGACCTTCACCGACGGTGGGATCCGCGACAGCGACATGGCCTTCGTCGACGCCGACTACGGCGCCATGGTCCACGGCGCCGCCAGCCTCGTGTTGTCGATCATCGAAGCCGGCAACACCATGGCCGGCTTCGGGCAGCTGTTTCTCACCGCGGACGGGGGCCTGCACTGGCAACCGTGTCCCATACGGAGCTGAGGCCCGTCCTGGCCCGGCGCCGGTGGGTTGCGCCGTTTATGGCTTGGTCGTCCCCGTTTCGCCGGCCGGACAGGCCCCGTAGGGATCGATGGGCGCGCTCGACTGGTGGGTGAGCACCCAGCTGTTGCTGGCCTCGTTCATGTAGGCCTGCGGGCACGGGTCGGTGATCACGATGATCTTCTCGTTCGGGCAGACGTTTGCGTAGTCGACGCACGTCATTGCCTCGCGCCCGAGTGAGTACCCCGGGCACTCGAAGGTGAACTCGGGTGCGGCGTGTGCAGCCAGGTACGACAGTGCCGGGCCGCATCCGTAGCCGGCCGGGGCGGACGAGGCGACCGATGCCGAAGTGGCCGTGCCGCTGGTCGCGCTCGCGGCCGTTGTCGCCGGCGTCGTCGGTGCCACCGTGGCCGGCACGCCGGCCGATGGTGCGGGAAGCAGCGACGACAGCCCGAAAGGGTCGGTGGTTGACGTGCCGCTCGACGCTGCCGCCGGGCTCTGCGCCGTGACGAGCATCAATGCCACCGGTGCGGTAGCGCACACGACGGCGGCCGCCATGGCGGTGATGGCGTGGCGCGCTTTGGTGTGTCCTGTACCACGGCCTGCAACGTTTGCAGTGGACAACACGGGCTCCCCGAATCGGCCCACCTGGCTTCCCAGATGGCTTTTCGAGGGAACGAGATCTGGCACCCGACCTTGCGCGCCGGGCTCGCCGCCATGGGCAGTCCATGATCAGCGTCAGGGATCGCCGGCTACTCCGAATGAGGCCGTCGCCTCGTCGATACGTAGGTACATCGGGCTGTACCGACGCGTCGAGCGCTGCACAGAATTTGTCGTGGGCACCGGCATTGCCTATCGGGAGGAGGTTCAGTGCGAGCGGTAGACGTCAGTACGGTGGTCGACGCGCAGGACACTGACGACCTTGGCATCGTCGTCGATTCCGTAAACGACCCGGTACGGACCCCGTCGGGCTGCCCAGAGTCCGGCGAGCTCGCGTTGCAGAGGATGACCCACTGAGCGAGGCGACTCAACTAGCGCGCCGGTCACGAACTCCACCACTGCCGCCGCGGCCTTTTCCGGTAGGCGAGTCAGCCCACGCTCGGCATTTGGTGCCATCACTAGCCGATAGACCGGTGCGCTCACCTTCCCAGGTACTTCGAGCGCAGCTCCTCGGCACTGACGACTCGACCCTTCGCTATCTCCTCTTTCGCCTTCCGGATCTCCTTGAGAGCCTTGGGATCTGAGAGCAGTTCCAGAGTGTCTTCCAGGGCCTCAAGGTCGGCAGCGCTCATGATGACTGCGGCTGCTCGACCGTTGCGCGTGAGGACAACCCGGTCATGCTCGTGTTCCACGCGGTCCACGATCTCGGACAGGTGGGCCTTGATCTCAGCGAGCGGCAACGTCTCTGTCATGACTATGATTGTAGTCACCACTGCTGCCTGCGAACCGTCCGACCCGCATCGCGCGGTTAGCCGGACAACAGGTTGACTAGGAACTTCGTGGTCGGGGTGGCCGGATTTGAACCGGCGGCCTCCACGTCCCGAACGTGGCTTTGGCGGATTTCGACGGACTTTGGCGGACGGAATTCGCAGGTGAGGGCGTGGTCCCCACTCGGCCGGACCGGGGTGAACGGCGGCGTCAGCGCGATGAACGCGCGATGGGGGTCTTCAGGGAGTGCCGGCGATGCCGAAGGAGGCGACTGCCTCATCGAGGCGTATGTACATGCGCCGGCCTTTCCCTTCCTCGCCATCGCCGGGAATATCTCGAAAGCCGAAGGCGGCATAGAACGACCGAGCCCGATCATCTATCGGATCGACGGCGATGAAGCGGGCCGCGGCGTGCTCCCCGGCCGCCGCCGCCTGGACGACGGCGTCGACGAGCAGGTTCCGGCCGAGCCCCGAACCTTGATGGTCAACCGAGATGGCGAGCCGGGCCACCAGCACCATGCCGATGTCGAACGTATCCGGAAGACCCCTTGCGAAGCGCCGCGGGAGCTCATCCCTTGAGACACCGCCCATGGTCAGGGAGTAGTAACCGATGACCTGGGCGCCATCGATCAAGACGAACGAGCGAGACAGGTTCCGGCGCTGATTCTCGAGCGCGTGGACCCTGAGCCAGACATCAAGGGCTTCCACCCCACATCTGAAGCTCGTGAGGTCGTGGCTCTCGTCGAGCCGCTCGACGTACATCTAGTCGACGTGCTTGAGCGGTTTGGCCTTACGGATCTGGGCCACGAGCGCTGGCACGGGTTGGGCCGGCGCATCGAGTGCGGCGAGGAATTTCTCGTAAGCAGCGGAGTTGAGGCGGACAGTGTGATGGGTGGCCACGATCACCTCGGCGTCGGCCACGGCGCGATTCAAGAGGAATTCTGAAACGGAGACACCGCAGAGCCCCGCCGCCTCCGCGATCAGATCGTCGTCGTGTGAGGAGAGCCGCAGCTCCCGGCGCCGGTCCTTGGCCATGACGGCCGCACCTCCTTGTACGGACAAATGTACGGGCAACTGGGGCGCAGGTCAACTGGGGGTTTGGCCGGGGCGATGCTTCGGATCGAGCCTCTTCCGTAGGCTGATCGCCGTGAGCGAGCTGCCCAGGGTCGTCGAAGTCGAGCACCTCGGAAATCTCAGCCTCCGCCTGACCTTCTCCGACGGCCTCGTCAGGGAATTGGACTTCGGTGCGATGACGCTCGACATCTACGCCGAGGCGCTCGAGACGTCCGAACGTCGTGCCTCCGAGGCACTGGCGGCCCGACTGGCTGACCAGGAAATTTTTGGTCGGGGTGGCCGGATTTGAACCGGCGGCCTCCACGTCCCGAACGTGGCGCGCTAACCAAGCTGCGCTACACCCCGCTGCCCCCCGTCGCCGGCGAGCGAAGCACCGATGGTAGTGCCTTCAGCCCCGTTCGCCCCCCGCTCAGAGAACCGACGCTCAGGCCGCGTAGTTCCTGAGCAGGCGCAACACCAGCGGTCCGTGCGGCCCTTCGGCCACCAGCCGGCTGTCCTTCGGTGCCAGGCGCCGGGCCCCCACCCGGGCGAAGTCACCGGCTGGGCCGCTGATGAGCGTGTCGGCCCCGGCCGGGCCCATGACCCACCGGTCCCCGTCCGGCCCGGTCAACTCGCAGCGCACCTCGTGGCGCTCCTCGCCCGCCAGGTCGAAGGCATATGCGAGCGTCCGGTGCCCCAACCAGGCGATGTGCTGCAGGCGGTCGGTGTCGGGGAAGTCGAGGTGCAGCGGCCCGGTGATGTCCAGGCCGTGGGCCCAGTGCTCGGCCAGGCGGGTGGTGGCCAAGGTGCGGGGCCGAAGCGGTGTGGCCGCCCACGACAACGCCACGTCGGGATCGGCGCTCCGCAGCGCTGCCAGAGCCAGGTGCCGCCCCTTCTCCCAGCGTTCGAGCACGGCCACCGGCTCGGCCCGCTCCTGGCGGACGAGCTGCTCCATGGCTTCGTCAACCGACGTGGCGTCGTCGCCGAACGCACCGGCACCGGCGCCGGCCGACACACTCGCCACCACCAGTTCCTCGCTCTGGGCCAGATGCAGCACCACGTCGGCCACACTCCACCCTGGTGCCCCCGAGGCCATGGCCCAGGAGTCGGCGTCGAGCCCCGACAGCAACGCCGACAAGCGGTCCTGCTCTGCTCGAAGGTCGTCGAAGACGTCGCCCATCCTGGTTCAGGTCGCCGCTCCGGGCTCGGTGCCGGCCACCGCCACCACCTTGGCCACGCGCCGGCGGTCCATCTCGGCCACGCGCAGCTCCCACCCGTCGGTCTCCAGCCGCTCGCCCACCTCGGGGATGTGGCCGAAGCGGTCGAAGAGGAATCCCCCCAAGGTCACGTACTCGCCGTCGGGCAGGGCCAGGCCCAGGGCATCGCGCAGGTCGTCCAAGCTGATGCCCCCGTCCACCAACCACCGGGTGCGGTCCACCCGGATGATGTCGGGCTCCTCGGTCCCGTCGGTCTCGTCGCGCAGGTCGCCCACCAGCGCCGAGAGGAGGTCCTTGACGGTGAGCACGCCGGCCACACCGCCGTACTCGTCCACCACTACGGCGAAGGCCCGGCGATCCCGGCGCATGTCGGCCAGCACGTCCAGCACCAGCCGGGACTCGGGCACGAGCAACGGCTGGCGCAGGCGCCTCGATATCTCGAGGGGCGACGGTCTATCGCTGTCGGGCGGGCCTCCGTTGGCGCCGATCTCCCACCCGGCTCGGAACAGATCGTTGACGAATAACACGCCCACCAAGTGATCGAGGTCGTCGTCGTAGACGGGGAAGCAGCTGTGGCCAGACTCACGCACGGCCCGGGCGATGTCCTCGGCCCGCACCGGGATGGCCAGGCCCACCACGTCGACGCGCGGCGTCATCACCTCGCGCACGTTGGTGTCGCGCAGGTCGGCCAAGGCGGCGAGGATGATCTGCTCCTGGTCCTCGCCGGTGTTCTCGGCACCCGGCGAGGACCCGCGATGTGGAGGGCGGTCCTCGGCGCTGCGACGTCGGCGGAACACGGCCGGGGCCGTGGTCAGCTGCCCGCAGCCGGGGCGCCGGCCAGCGGCATGGGTTGAAACGAGTCGTCGTGGTAGGTGTCGCCGGCCAGCAGGGCGGTGGCGGCGCGGCGCAGGCGCATGGGGTCGAGTGGCTTCACGATCCAGCCCTCGGCCCCCGAGCGCTTGGCCATGAACACATCGGGGCGACGGTCGAGCAGCATCAGCACCGGCACGTGCGGCAGGTTGCCGTAGGACTCCTCGAGTCGCAGGTCCAGGCACACTGCCATGCCCCCCATGTTGCCCATCTGCAGGTCCACCACCACCAGGTCGGGGTGGTGCTCGTCCACCGCCGGGCGCACGCCATGGCCCGAGTGGATCTCGATGATGGTGATGTCGGCCTCGCCCATCACGGCCACCACCTCGGCCCGCACCGATGGCGCGTCGCTGGCCACGACGATGGTTCGCACCGGCTCAGGCTAACCCGGGGTCGCCGGCGCCCACCAACGGTCCATCGCCCGGCCCACCGCCCGACGCACGTCGCGGCGCCGAAGCGGCCGTCGAGAAGATGTGGTCGGCCACCAACCCGAGCCCGTCCAAGTCGTGGACGTCCACGTCGAGCAGCGGCACCCGGGCCACCGGCGCCGGGGCCAGCGCCGAAGCCAGCTCGGCGAACGCCGACTCCTCCCGCACGTTCACGGCCCGGTATCCCCGCAGGTTGTCCACCAGAGCGGCCAAGTCCGTGCCCGGAGCCACGTCGGGCAGCTCCGACGCCGCGCCGAAGGCCGGGTGGACCCGGTTGACCACCAGCCCCTCCACGGCCAGGCCCGACTCGTTGAGCTTGTCGGCGAACCAACCGGCTTCCTCCACCGTGTCGCGCCTAGGGGAGGTCACCAGGACGAAGGCGGTGGTGGTGCGGGCCAGCAGCTTGCGCATGTGCTCGGCGCGCAGGCGGAAGCCCTCCTCCATCCCCTCGAAGGCTTGGAAGAAGGTCATGGCGTCTTGGACGATCTCGGCTCCGGCCACCTTCGAAATGGTGCGCAGCAGGGCCTGGGTGGCCACCGACACAGCCCTTAGGTAGGCGCGGGTGGGCATGAGAAGCAGTTGGAAGAGCCGGTGGCCCAAAAAGCGCGTGAGTCGCCGTGGGGCGTCCAAGAAGTCGAGGGCGTTGCGGGTGGGTGGCGTGTCCACCACCACCAGGTCGAACTGTCCGCCTTCGGCCAGCTCGTAGAGCTTCTCCATGGCCATGTACTCCTGGGTGCCCGAAAGCGCCCCGGTGAGGTTGCGGTAGATGCGGTTGGCCAGGATGCCCTCGGCTTGCTCCGGCGACGGTGCGTAACGACGGATCAGGTCGTCGAAGGTCCCTTTGGGATCGAGCATGAGGGCCCACAGCTCTCCGGGCCACGGTCCGTCGATCTGGTGCGGGGAGTTGGTGAGTGCTTCGAGGCCCAGGGCGTCGGCCAGGCGCTTGGCCGGGTCGATGGTGACCACGCACACCCGCCGTCCCCGGCGGGCGCCCTCCAAGGCGAAGGCGGCCGACACCGTGGTCTTGCCCACGCCACCGGACCCGCAGCACACCACGATGGTCCGCTCGGCCACCAGGTGGATGAGGTTGCTACTCACCGGCCGCCCCTCGGCTGCGGCGCCCGGTGGCCAACCGCCTGGCGTCGTCGTCGAGCGCCTCGATGCCGGCGGCCAGGTCACTGGCCAGCACTTCGAGTTGGTCGGGGCCGATGTCGGCCGAGAACAGGAATGGAGCCCGCAGCTGCGGCAGCGGAAGCTCCTCGGCCAGGCGCGCCAGCTGCTCTTCTTGGAGCCGCCAGCGCCGAGAACGAAAGGTGGCCGCTTCTGCCAGCGCATCGGCCAGGCCCGGTTCCAAGGTGATCCCCATGCCGGCGGCCACCGAGGTCGGGTCGAGCTCCAAGGCAGGCTCTTCGGCCAGACAGGCATTGACCACCACCGGGCCCAAAGTGATGCCGATGCGGTCTTCGAGGGCGTAGGCCGCTTCCACCACTTCGTTGATCGGCATTTCCTCGGGCATGGTGACGAGCGCCACCTGGCACCGGGTCGGGTCGGCCAGCAGCTCCACCACGTCGGCGGCCTGGGCGCGCACCGGGCCAGTGCGCGCCGCGTCGAGCAGTCCCTGGGCCGAGGACAGAAAGGTCATGGCGTGGCCGGTGGCCGGGGCGTCCACGAGGATCAGCTCCGCTGCCTGCTCGCGCTCGAGCGCCTTCACCTTGCCGAGCACCAGGATGTCGCGAATGCCGGGGATGGCCGTCGACACCACGTCGAGGGCGCCCGAGGACACCAGGCGCTTGGAGATCCTCTTCATCCCGTGGTCGGCCAGGTACTCGAGCAGGGCGTCGTCGGGCGTGATGCGCCGGGCGCGCACCGACCCTTCGCCACCGGTGCGTGCGTCGGGCCCGCTCAGCAGTGTCTCCTCGTAGTCGAGCTCGACGGCGCTCCCGAAAGCGGCTGGGACCCCGGGCTTGCCCTCGAGTTCCACCACCAGCACCGACAGCCCGGCTTGTGCCGCCATTCGAGCCAGGGCGGCGGTGACGGTGGTCTTCCCCACGCCTCCCTTGCCGGCGACCACGAGGACCCGGCTCTGCCGGCAGAACGAGGCGACGTCCATGCTCGGGCCGAGCGTATCCGTCGCCGCCCAGGCCTCTGTGCCCCGCCCGACCGCACCGACGCGTGGCCGGGTCGGTGCGGTGCGTGGTGTCGGCAACCATGGTGTGCAATCCCTGGTCAGACCCCTTGTAGCGCCGGAGGGCCAACAGCTAGCGTCGCCGTCGGAGGGCCGAGGAGGGGGAGTTGGCGACACGCACATTGGGGGAAGCTTGGCAAGGGAGGGCGGCCTGCAGAGGGCCGCAGGCGGCTGTCTTCTTCCCGCCCACCCATGCCGAGCGCAAGGAAGACAAGCTGGCACGCGAGGCACGGGCCAAGGCCATCTGCGAGACCTGTGCTGTGCGCAGCGACTGCCTGGAGTACGCCATCCGGATCCGTGAGCCCCACGGCATCTGGGGAGGTTTGAACGAGACCGAGCGCAAGCAGGTCCTCGAGCGCTGGGCCGGCTGAACCCGCTAGCCCAGCCCGAGCAGCGACTCCTTCGACTTCACGGCGGCGCTGTCGCATACCGGCCCCGGTTGTCCGCCGGTGGCGGCGCACATGGCGGCGTCGAGTTCGTCGGCCGCCCCGAGCACGGCCCGGGCCACGGGGCTCGAGGGGTCGGCCAGGTCCGAGGCCACCTGCGCCATCGACAGTCCCTGGAGCACCCCCGGTGAGAAGCCGATGCCGGCCCCGGTCTCGATCAGTTGGTTGTCCACGTCGGCAAAGGGCAGCAATGCGCCGCCCGCCCCGGCGCCGGCGTCGTAGCGCCGCAACAGCGTCGAGGCCAGGGCTCCGGGGGTGTCCAATGTGGGGAAGCCGCCCGGGGCGTCCGGCGACAGGCTGGCCCCGTACTGCTCCACGGCCACCAGCGTGAGGTAGCGGCTTCGGTAGGCGGAGCCGTCGAAGGTGAAGGTCGGCGTGCGGGCGAATACCTCGGCGGATGACGACGCCGTAGCGCCCAGGGCCGAAAAGGAGCCGAAGCGGTCCAGCGCCGCCACTAGGGCCCAGCTCAACGCCGCGCTGTAGGGCGAGAACTCGGCTCCGACGAAAACCACCGCTGGCTGTCGCTGGACCGTGACCGGGCCCTGACCGTGCTGCACGCCGGGCGTGGGACTGGCGCCCGCTGCATCGGCTCCCGCCGGCGCGGCGGCGACGTCATAGGCGGCCGCCGGCAGGCCGGCCACCGCCGCCACCACCGAAGCCGGGGCCCGGCCCACCGCCGGCGCCGGCAGCGCGGTGGCCCCCCGGGTGACCTTGAGCGCCACCAGCACCATCACGATCACGAGCACCACGGCCATGAGGGCCCAGGTGAGCAGGGCCATGGGCAGGCGATGCGCCGTAGGCGGGGGGACTGGCGGAGGGCCCGGTGCGGATCCCGGCGGCACGATGGTCATCTGGGGCCGAGAGCCTACCGACGCAATGCCTGTTTACCGCCACCGCCGGGCGGGGCATCCATCGTGGGCCATGGCTCCTCGATCTACAGTGCCCAACGTGGAAATCGCGCCCAGCGCGCGCCTTTCGGCGCAAGAACTTCACCGTCTGCGGCGTTCCCAAGTCATGCGCCTGGAGATTGACGGATCGACGGTGGACGTGGTGACCGGGGGGAGCGGGACTCCGGTGCTGTTCCTCCACGGCTGGGGCGTCGGGCCCCACGCCTATGGCGCCGCCCTGTCGGAGCTGATGAGCCTGGGCTGCGAGGTGGCGGCCCCGGCCCTGCCGGGCTTCGCCGGCACCCCCGAGCTCGTCCCGGGACAGTGCAACTTCCCCGGCTACGGCGCCTTCGCCGCATCGTGCCTCGACGCCTTGGCCATGGACGAGCCGGTGGTGGTGGTCGGGCACTCCTTCGGTGGCGGGGTGGCCATCCAACTGGCCCATGACTTCCCCGACCGGGTGGCCGCCGTGGTGCTGTGCAACGGCGTGGGCGGCTTCCCGTGGGCCGGGCCTCCCGGCACCGCCTCGAGCGCCGAGCGGCCGTTGTGGGAGTGGGGCCGCTACCTGGGCGCCGACCTCTTCGACCTGCCCACCATGGTCCGGGTGCTGCCGGCGCTGCTCGGCCAGGCCGTGCCCAACCTGGTGCACAACCCACGGGCCATGTGGCGCGTCGGTGAGTTCGTTCGCAAGGCCCACCTGCTGTCGGAGATGAAGGCGGTGGCCGACCGGCTGCCGGTCACCTTGGTGTGGTCCGATCGCGACCGCCTGGTGCCCCACGCCGGCTTCGCCGCGCTGTGCCGGGCGGCAGACATCGACGGCGTGGTGGTGCCGGGCAACCACAGCTGGCTCATCGCCGACCCGCGCCGCTTCGCCGACGTGGTGCTGCGGGCCATGGTCGACGCCGGCATGGTCGAGGCGGCGCTGGCCGCCGCCGGCTGATCGACCACCCGGGTAGGCGGGGCGAGCCCGGCGCCCGTAGCCTGAGCCCATGAGCGGCACTGCTCCACTCGACTCCGGTCCCATCCCAGCGCGCGACGCGGCCACCATCATGTTGGTGCGCGACGCGCCGTCGCCTGAGGGGCCGGCTCTCGAGGTGTGCATGCTGCGTCGCCACCTGGATTCGGACTTCGTGGGTGGGGCCTACGTCTTCCCCGGGGGCAAGGTGGATGAGGAGGACCGCACGCCCGAAGCCGGCTTCACCTGTGCCGGTCGCCACGACGCGTCGGCCAGCGACATGCTCGGGGTCGACAGTGGCGGGCTCGCCTTCTGGATCGCCGCTTTGCGCGAGTGCTTCGAGGAAGCCGGCGTGCTGCTCGCCTACGGCGCCCACGGACATGGCGACGCCCATGGGGACGTCCTCATCGAGATGTCCGATCCCGAGGCCCGCCGTCGCCTGGCGGCCCAGCGGGTGGAGCTCAACGCCGGTCGGCTGGGGTTCCTCGACCTGATCCGGGCCGAGGGGCTGCGCCTGGCCGTGGACCGCGTCCACTACTTCAGCCACTGGATCACGCCCGAGCCGGCCCCCAAGCGCTACGACACGCGCTTCTTCGTGGCCGCCCTGCCACCGGGCCAGGTGCCGGTGCACGACGACCACGAGACGGTGGAGACGGTGTGGGTGCGCCCGGCCGAGGCGTTGGCCCGGGCCGAGGCCGGCGAGTTCGACCTGATCTTCCCCACCATCAAGAACCTCGAGGCCATCGCCCGCTTCACCACCAGTGCCGAGCTCCTGGCGGCGGCCGCTGCCGTGGAGCGCGTGCCCACCGTTTTGCCGCGGGTGGTGGCCGATCACCGTGGCTTTCGGATCCTTCTGCCCGGGGACGACGGCTACGACGAGGCCGTGGCCGCCCCGGCCGACTCGGGGGCGAGGCTGACCCCGGCTCAAGTAGGCGCCGTGGTGCGCAGCGTGGGCGCCGACGGCCGCAGCGAGCAGCGCCCGTGAGCGACCCGGTCCTCGACCCGTCGGCCACCGCCGACCCCGAACGCCCGGTCACCTTGGCCCCCGGCGTGGTGCGGGTGACAGCCCCCAACCCCGGGCTCATGACGGGACCGGGGACCAACAGCTACCTGGTGGGCACCACCGAGGTCGTGGTGGTCGATCCCGGCCCCGACGAGGCGGCCCACGTGGACGCCCTGGTGGAGCACGGGGCCGGACGCATCCGCTGGGTGGTGGTGACCCACACGCATCCCGACCACGCCCCGGCCGCCGCCGTGCTGGCCGAGCGCACCGGAGCCGAGGTGCTCGGGTTCGGCCCCCGCGACGGCTTCGCCCCGGACCGGGCCGTGGCCGAGGGCTTCGAGCTGGCCGGGGACGGGTTCTGCCTCCGGGCCCTGCACACGCCGGGACATGCCTCGAACCACCTGTGCTGGTTGCTGCTCGGCGAGCAGATGCTCTTCTCCGGCGACCACGTCATGGGGGGCTCGACGGTGGTGATCGCCCCACCCGACGGCGACATGGGTCACTACCTTTCGAGTTTGGACCGTCTCCTGCGCGACGATCCGCCCATCCGATCCATCGCCCCCGGCCACGGGTCGCTCATCACCGACCCTGCCGCCTTGGTGTCGGGCATCATCAACCACCGCTTGGCCCGCGAGGCGTCGGTTCTCGGCGCCCTGGCCGGGGCCGGACGGGCCACCGTCGACGAGCTGCTCGCCACGGTCTACGCCGACGTGCACGAGGCGCTGCACCCAGTGGCGCGCTTCTCGCTTTGGGCCCACCTGCGAAAGCTCGGGACCGAGGGACGGGTGGAGGGGACCGACGCCGACGACATCGACGCCCCCTGGCAGGTGGCCTGAGGCTCTCAGGCCCCGGCGGCGTCGAGCGCCTGCTCGACATGGTCGAGGAGGCGGGCCGTGCAACCGGCCAGCTCCACCACGGGGGCGATGTCGTCGACGATGCGACCGGCCAGCGCGGCGAAGGCGTCAGCCAGCTCCCCCTGGCCCAACGCCACCGGACGACCCTGGTCGCCGGCCTGGGACATGTCGGGATGCAGCGGCACGGTACCCACCAACGGGGCGCCCACATCGGCGGCCAGCCGCGCCCCGCCGCCTTCGCCGAACAAGGCGTAGGTGGAGCCGTGCTCGCAGGTGAAAGGGCCCATGTTCTCCACCACGCCGGCCACCCGCAGGTGGCCCTTGCGGGCCATGTCGGCCGCCCGGGCCGCCACTTTCTGCGCGGCCAGCGGGGGGGTGGTGACGACCAGTACCTCGGTGCGCGGAAGCATCCGGGCCAGGCCCATCTGGATGTCCCCGGTGCCGGGGGGCATGTCGATGAGCAGATAGTCGACATGTCCCCAGCGCACGTCCTCGAGGAACTGCTGCACGGCGCGGTTCAAGATCAGGCCGCGCCACATGATGGCGGTGTCCTCGTCGGCCAGGAACCCCATCGACACCACCTTGAGCATCCCGTCGCCGATGGGCCGCTCGAGGGGGACGATCTTCTTGGCCTCGGCTCGCAGCTCGCCCTGCATGCCGAGCAGGCGCGGCACCGAGAAACCCCAGATGTCGGCGTCGAGCAGGCCCACTGTCAGCCCCCGCCGAGCCAGGGCCACGGCCAGGTTGACCGTGACCGACGACTTGCCCACGCCGCCCTTGCCCGACGACACGGCCAAGACCCGGCACGACGCCGGCAGGTCGGTCACGATGGCCCGGTCGTCCTGGGCCCTGCGCCGGGCCCGGTCCATGAGGGCCGATCGCTCCGAGGGGCTCATCTCTCCCATGGTCACCACGACCTCGTGGACGCCGGGCACCGCTCCCACGCGGCCCTCCACGTCGGCGCGCAGCTGGGATCGCAGCGGGCAGCCGGCCACCGTCAGGGCCACCTCGACCTCGACACGGCCCCCGGGGTGGACGGCCACGGCCCGCACCATCCCGAGGTCCACGATGTCGGCGCCCAATTCTGGGTCGATCACCCCGGTCAACGCCGCTCGCACGGACTGCTCGTCTGGCGCCTCGTCTGGCGCCTCATCTGGCGCCTCGCCGGGCGCCGGAGCAGGAACTTCCACGTCGCCGGGCACATCCGGCATGCTAATGGCGGTCCGCTATCGGACAGCCCTCGGGTAGGATCAGGGTCAGAAGGCGGTGGCCCAGAGCGGGCACTCCACCACCTGTAGGTCGAGCTCCCGGAGGGCAAGCAGTCGTGACGACGATGTCAACGGTCACCATCGGCAAGAAGCCCAGCCCCATTACGCTGAGCGATGAAGCCACCGCCAAGGTCACGGACCTCCTGGCGCAGGAGGGCAACGACGCCCTGGCCCTGCGCGTGGCGGTGCGGCCGGGGGGCTGCTCGGGCTACAGCTACGAAATGTTCTTCGACTCCGAGATCGCCGCCGACGACGTCCTGCGTGACCACGGTGGGGTGAAGGTCGTGGTGGACCCGGCCAGCGCCGAGCTGCTCAAGGGGTCGGTCCTGGAGTACTCCGACGGCCTGCAAGGTGCGGGGTTCCACATCTCGAACCCCAACGCCACGCGCACCTGCGGCTGCGGCTCCTCGTTCAGCTGATCGGCACCCCGCCACGGGCGGCGCCGGCCCCGGTGCTGCAGTTCACCGTCGACGGCCAGCAAGTCGAGGTCCCCGACGACGGCTCGTCGCTGCTCGAAGTGCTGCGCGACCGCCTGGGGTTGCGCTCGGCCAAGGACGGGTGCAGTCCCCAGGGCCAGTGCGGCTGCTGCACGGTGTGGATCGACGGCCATCCCCGCGTGGCCTGTGTCACCCCGTGTCGGCGGGTGGCCGGGCGCAGCGTGACCACGATCGACGGCCTCGACCACGAGCGGCGCGACCGCTGGGCCCGGGCCTTCACCGACGCCGGCGCCAGCCAGTGCGGGTTTTGCACCCCGGGCATCGTGATGCGCCTGGCCGCCTCGGAGATGAAGGCCGAAGCCGCAGGTGGCGCTCCCCCCGACGAAGCGGCCCTGTCCATGGCCCTGGCCGCCCACCTGTGCCGGTGCACCGGCTGGCGCTCGATCTTCGACGCGGCGGCGTCCGCCATGGGAGCCGGGGCGGCCGGTCAGCGCGCCCCGAGGGACCTCGAGGCCGCGGCGCGCCGCGCTGCGCTCGAGGGTGGCACGCCGCAACAGGTGGGAGAGGCCGTGGCCCTCGGCCGAGGCGGCTTCGCCGACGACGAGGCGCCCCTCGACGCCCTGGTAGCCGTGCCCGACGCCATCGGCGGCTGGGCCGTGGCCGACACCCTGCACGAGGCGCGCGCCGCCGCCGGCAAGGTCCAAGGACGCCGCTCGACGGTTGCCCTACGTCACCCGCTCGAGCTGCCACCAGGTTCCTTCGAGCTGACCCTGCGCACCACGTTCGTGGAGCCGGCCTATCTGGAGCCCGACGCCTCGTGGTGTGTCCCGGGCGGCGAGCCGGCCGGGCCGCTGGCCAACGGCGGGGCCTTCGGGGGGAAGCAGACGTCGGTGGTGGGCGTCACCGCCCGGCGGCTGGCCGACCACCACGGCCGCCCGGTGCGGGTGGTGATGGCCCGCGAGGACGTAGTGCGTCTCGGGCCCAAGCGGCCGCCCATCGCCGCCGGCGTGCGCGGCGACGGCACCGGGGTGCTGCGGGTGGCCCGGACACCGCGGTCGGGCGACCTCGGCGCCTGGCGCCGGGCCGTGGCGGCGGCGGCCCCGGGCTTCACGGTGGAGGAGGTGGAGGTGGCCGGGCCGCCGGTGTCGGCCGACATCCGGACGGCGGGCTGGGCCGAGGCCACCGTGCTCCTGGCCGCCCTCGAGGCCCGGTCCTCGGGCCGGGTCGGCCCCGGGTCCGAGGTGACGGTGATGTCCGCCGAGGGCGGGCGGGCAGCGGCCTCGGTGGCCGGCGACGGATCGGTGTCGGTGTCGGTGGCCGGAGGCGAGGTCCTCGACGAGGTGGTGCTGCGCTCCTATGTCCTCGGGGCCGTGCACCAGGCGCTCGGTTGGGTCCGGCGCGAAGCGCTGTCCGTGGACGAGGAGGGCCAGGTGCTCGACCTCACCATCCGGTCCTTCGGCGTCATCTCAGCCCGTGATATGCCGCCGGTGGAGGTCGAGGTGGACCATGCTGGTGGCCCACCGGTGCGCGTGGGCGACGCCGTGTTCGCTGCCGTGGCGACCGCTGCGTGGCTGGCGTCAGGCCTGGGCCCGGCGTGGCCGGTCGAGCGAGGAGGTCCGAGATGAGCACCCCGGTCGGCCCCTACACGCCGGCGTTGCGAGTGGGTCCGTGGTTGGTGTGCTCGGGCCAGATCGGCGCCCAGCACGGGCCCGATGGACTTGTGCTCCTCGACGGCCTCGAGGCCCAGACCAGGCAGGCCATGGCCAACGTGGGCGAGTTGCTGGCCGGCCGGGGCCTGGCCTGGGGCAACGTGGTGAAGACGACCGTCTTCCTGGCCGACATCGCCGACTACGGCGCCTTCAACACCCTGTACATGGAGCTGCTCGGCACCCACCGCCCGGCCCGGTCGCTCGTGGCCGTGGCCGGCCTACCCCTCGGGGCGTTGGTCGAGATCGAAGCCTGGGCCTACGCCGAGGGCTGAGATCAGGGCACCCATGTGCTTTGACCGAAGCGGTAACCGACCGAGCGCACCGTCTCGATCAGGTGCGCGTGCTCCTCGCCCAACTTGGCCCGCAGCCGCCGGACGTGGACGTCCACGGTCCTCGCCCCGCCGTAGTACTCGTATCCCCATACCCGGCTGAGCAGCGTCTCGCGGGTGAAGACCTTGCCCGGCCGGGCGGCGAGGAATCGCAGCAGCTCGTACTCCATGTAGGTGAGGTCCAGAGCCCGCCCGGCCACCGCCGCCTGGTAGGTCTCCAGGTTGAGCACGAGCGGGCCGTTCTCGATCAGCTCGGGGCGAAGCCCCCGGCCGGTGCGCCAGAACAGATGTGCCAGGCGCGCCGCGATCTCGTCGGCGCGGGCCGGTAAGACCACGAAGTCGTCGAAGTGGTCCTCGCGCAGCTGCAGTTCCGCCACCTGGATGGCCGACACCGTGAGCAGCAGCGGCCGCAGCGGAACCTCGCGGGCGCGCACCAGCCGGCAAAGAGCGAATGCCCCCTGTGAGTCACGCTCGGCGCACACCACGGCACCGGCCCAGCCGTCCTCGGGCTCGTCGGACTCGGCGTGTTCGGGCCGCGCCACCGCCTTCCAGGGGTAGCCGGCGCGCTCGAGGACCAGGGCGATCTCGGGCGGGAAGGGGTCAGGGAAGCACAAAAGCGGCTCCATGGTGCCCTGCTCGCCTCCTCGTCTCGTCGGTGCCGTCGCCTACAGAAGCGGCAGGTAGCGGTCGAGCTCGAACTGGCTGATGTGGGTCTTGTAGGCGGACCACTCGGCCCGCTTGTTGCGGATGAACCATTCGAAGACGTGCTCGCCCAGGGTCTCGGCCACCAGCTCGGAGCGCTCCATCTCCCCGATGGCCTCGTGCAGGCTGCCCGGCAGGGTGCGGATGCCGTCGGCGGCCAGCTCTTCGGGGGTCATGGCGTAGAGGTTGGCCGCCGCTTCGCGCGGCAGCTCGTAGCCCTGTTCGATTCCCCTCAACCCGGCGGCCAGGATGACGGCGAAGGCCAGATAGGGGTTGGCGGCCGAGTCGGGAGCCCGGTACTCCACTCGGGTCGATTCCACCTTGTTGCGCTTCACCACCGGCACCCGAACGAGCGCCGAGCGGTTGTTGCGGGCCCACGACACGTGCACCGGCGCCTCGTACCCTGTGACCAGGCGCTTGTAGGAGTTCACCCACTGATTGGTGACGGCCGCGATCTCAGGCGCGTGGCGCAGGAGCCCGGCCACGAACTGCTTGGCCACCACCGACAGGCTGTAGGGGTCGTCGGCGTCGTAGAAGGCGTTGGTGTCGCCCTCGAAGAGCGACAGATGCGTGTGCATCCCCGAGCCCTGCACCCCGGCCAACGGTTTGGGCATGAAGCTGGCATGGGCGCCCGAGCGCCGGGCCGTCTCCTTCACCACCAGGCGCACCGTCATGACGGTGTCGGCCATGGTGAGGGCGTCGGTGTAGCGGAGGTCGATCTCGTGCTGGCTGGGGGCGTCCTCGTGCTGGGCGTGCTCCACCGGGATGCCCATATCCTCCAAAGTGAGCACACTTCGCTTGCGCAGGTCGCTGGCCAGGTCGCTGGCCGTGAGCTCGAAGTAGGAGCCGGTGTCGAGGGTCACCGGCTGGTGCGAAGCGTCGGCGTCGGCGAAGTAGAAGTACTCGATCTCCGGGGCGGCGAAGAAGGTGAAGCCCTGCTCGCGGGCCCGGTCCAAGGTGCGGCGCAGCACATGGCGTGGGCATCCCTCGAACGGCGTGCCATCGAGGTTGAAGATGTCGCAGAAGACCCGGGCCACGGGGATGTCGTCGGGGTGCCACGGCAGGAGCTGGAAGGTCTTCGGGTCGGGGCGGGCCAGGACATCGCTCTCCTGGATGCGGCTGAACCCGTCGATGGCCGAGCCGTCGAAGGTCATGCCCTCCTCCAGGGCGTTCTCGAGTTCGGCCGGGGTGATGCTGAAGGTCTTGGCCGTGCCGAGGACGTCGGTGAACCAGAGCTGGACGAAGCGGATGGCCCGCTCCTCGACCGTCCTGAGCACGTACTCCTGTTGGCTGCGCATATCGTCTCCGCTGCCTCCTTCGGTGGCCGTGGCCGGCCGCCCTGGGCCCGATCTGGTCGGCCCCCCTTAGTGTCGCAGGCCCCCGGCAGCCCTGCGCGCTGGTTCACACGCCGTTTACACCCCGGCCATGCAGCGGCAATGGCCACGTGCCAGGCTGTCGCCGGGCAGTCGCCGGAGGCTGGTGCGCGACCTTTGAGGGAGCGGATTTGTGACCGGCCCGCCCACCCACCACCATGGGGCGGCCTGCGCCGCCCGGACCGGGGAGCACCCGATGGGGATGGGGGCCGGCAGCAGACGAGTTGGAACCGATAGGACCCTAGGGAGGACCTGTGCAGCAGCGGACCCCGGCGGAAGTGCTTCGCCTGGTGAAGGACGAAGGCATCGAGATCGTGGACATACGGTTCATCGACCTGCCCGGCTTGATGCAGCACTTCTCGGTGCCTGCTCACGCCCTGACGCAGGACGTCTTCGAGGAGGGCTTCGGGTTCGACGGATCGTCGATCCGAGGCTTCCAGGAGATCCAGGAGTCGGACATGCTCCTCATGCCCGACCCCAACACCGCCGTCATCGACCCCTTCCGCCAGCACGCCACGCTGAACCTGAACTGCTTCGTGCGCGACCCGGTGACCCTGGAGCCCTACTCGCGCGACCCGCGGTACGTGGCGCAGAAGGCCGAGGCCTACCTGGCCACCACCGGACTGGCCGACACCTGCTACTTCGGCCCCGAGGCCGAGTTCTTCATCTTCGACGACGTGCGCTACTCCCAGGACCAGCGCTCGGCCTTCTACCAGGTCGACTCGGTCGAGGGGCACTGGAACACAGCGCGCCAGGAGGAGCCCAACCTCGGCTACAAGATCCGGCCCAAGGAGGGGTACTTCCCGGTGCCGCCGGCCGACCACTTCCAGGACCTGCGCTCGGAGATGATCCTCACCATGGAGCGCCTCGGCATCGAGATCGAGGTCCAGCACCACGAGGTGGCCACCGCCGGCCAGGCCGAGATCGACATGCGCTTCGACACGCTGCTGCAGATGGCCGACAAGCTCATGCTCTACAAATACGTGGTGAAGAACGTGGCCCGGGCGGCGGGCTACACGGCCACCTTCATGCCCAAGCCGCTGTTCCAGGACAACGGCTCGGGCATGCACTGCCACCAGTCGCTGTGGAAGGACGGCCAGCCACTGTTCTACGGCGACGGCTACGGCGGCTTGTCCGACATGGGGCGCTGGTACATCGGCGGCCTGCTCAAGCATGCGCCGGCCGTGCTGGCTTTCGCGGCGCCGACCACCAACTCCTACAAGCGCCTGGTGCCGGGCTACGAGGCTCCCGTGAACTTGGTCTACTCCCAGCGCAACCGCTCGGCCGCCTGCCGGATCCCGCTGTACTCACAGAGCCCCAAGGCCAAGCGGGTGGAGTTTCGCTGCCCGGACCCCTCGTGCAACCCGTACCTGGCCTTCCCGGCCATGCTCATGGCCGGCCTCGACGGGGTACAGAACCGCATCGAGCCCCCGGACCCGGTGGACAAGGACCTCTACGACCTGCCGCCCGAGGAGCTGAAGCGGGTACCGCAGGTCCCGGGTTCACTCGACGCCGCCCTGGACGCGCTCGAAGCCGACCACGATTTCTTGAAGGTGGGCGGTGTGTTCACCGACGACCTCATCGAGACGTGGATCGAGTACAAGCGCCTGAACGAGATCGACGCCATCCGCTTGCGGCCGCACCCGTGGGAGTTCATGCTCTACTACGACATCTAGACAAACGCCGCGTGAAGCTGCCCCTAACGACGGCCCGGGGCTCTGTCCTGGCGAGGCGGCCTGCGGAGAGAAGCTCGACCACGCGAAGGACAAGGTCGAAAAGGTGGTTGACAAGACCAAGGACGCTCTGCATCGGAAGTAGTCGGCTGACTCCTTGTCACGGGGTCGAGTCTCGGGGACGCCATCTGCGACAGCGTTGTCGTACTCAACATCATCCGTGCTTTGAACGTCACCGGATGAGATTTATCGGCACCTATAGCCTCTGAATGTGTGCACCTTCAGTGGCCGTAGTACAGAGGGATACGCATTTAACGAGGAGGAGGTTCCATGACCGAGCCCACCCAGCCAACACGTCCCAGCGCTGATACTCGCGACGCTGAGCACGCCGAAGCGCAGACCAATCACGAGTCCGACCGCGCTCCGACATCTCAAGAAGAAGCCGCAGCCGAGGCACAAGAGGTCGACTCCGACGTCGCCGAGCACGAGAAGGAAATGCTCAAGCGCGGCGCCAACCAGGAGGGCGAGGGCCGCCTCCCATAGCTCAGCCGCTCGCCCCGAACATCAGGCCGAGACCCGCGACCGCAAATACCCGGCCAACAACGTCGTGAACGCCCACGACAGCGGCGCTCATGGGTGCCGCTGCGATCGCCCTGTTGGCCACCGGAGGTGTCAGCTTCTGATGATGCTTCGAGGAGCGGGCGGCGCCGACCGGGCGTACCGGCGGTGAACCCGATCGAGCGGGTCGCCCGGAGAATCGACGCCGCGCAGCAACGGTTCGGACCTGCGGCGTTGATCTTCAGCGTGATGAAAAAGTTCGGCGACGACAACGCTGGCTCCCTCGTCTCCAGCTTCGCCTTCTCCGCCTTCGTGTGCGTGTTTCCGCTCCTGCTGGTGCTTTTAACCGTGCTCAACATCGTGTTGGCCGGAGATCCGGGCACCCGGAAGGCCTTGCTCAACTCGGCCCTCGGCCAATTTCCGGTGATCGGCAGTCAGTTGGGCCACAACATTCACGGATTGCAACGCAGCTCGGTGATCGGCCTGGTAATCGGATTGCTGGGTCTCCTATGGGGATCAGCGGGCCTCGCGCTGTCCGCCGCGCCAGATTCGACGATCTGGCCCCGCCACCGACTTTCGAAATGGTGGCGGGGTAGAGACGAACCCACTCGGCGAACCCCATAAACCTACCAATCCGTGACCATCTTGGTATGATTAGGGGTTCTATGAGGAGCTTCCAACACCCCGAGACCCTCGACCCCGTCCCTGGGGACGTCGTTGTGACCCTGCGCCGGAGCGACCGCGCCGCCGGCGCCGAGGGGCGCTACGCGGACCAATTGCCTCAGCTCCTCGACGCCCTGCGAGAACAAGCCCGTGTCGAGTCCATCACCGCGTCGAGCGCGATCGAAGGGGTGATCGTCGATGATGCCCGGGTCCCCAAGCTCGTCTCCGGCGCGACAGGGGGGTTCCGCAACTGCAGCGAGGCCGAGTTCGCCGGGTACTCCAGCGCCCTCGACTACCTGAATCAAAACAACCCAGGGGACCTGAGCGTCGGGCTCGTTCTGCACCTACACCGGCTCCTGTTCTCGTTCACCGAAGGGCGAGGTGGCCACTTCAAGACGGACGACAATCTCGTCGTCGACCGCTTGCCCGACGGCTCTCGTGCGGTCCGCTTCGGACCGGTCGGTGCCGCCGAGACTCCGTTCTTCATGGAAGAGCTCGTTGCCCGGAGCGTCGCTGCTCTCCAGCAAGGCTGGCTGCACCCATTGATCGCCACCGCCGCGTTCGCCCTGGACTTCCTTTGTATCCATCCCTTCGCAGATGGCAACGGCCGAGTCGCGCGCCTGGCCACGACGTACCTGATGGGCCGAACCGGTTACGGCGTCGGCCGCTACGTCAGCCTGGAGCAGCTGATCTACGACACGAAGGACGACTACTATGGCGCCCTCGGCGCATCCACGACCGGCTGGTTTGACGACGGGCACCACGATGTCTGGCCGTGGGCTCGTTACCTCCTCGGGCGGGTCGGCGACGCATATGGCCGCTTCGAGGAGCGGATTGCCGCCGGCACCTCGGGTGGGACCAAACAGGACCGAGTACGCGACTATGTCCTGCTCCACGCTCCGGCGACGTTCACCATCGCCGAGATACGTCGAGCCGTGCCCGGCGTGAGCGACAACACGATTCGCATCGTCCTCGGTGAGCTCAAGGAGCAGGGCAGCATCACCAACGACGGTTCCGGCCGTGGCGCCGCCTGGCGGCGGCTCTGAGATCTGGTGGCAATGCGGGACGATTTGCGACCAGCTGGTTCGTGCTGTCGAGACAATCGGCCGCCTACTGGATGTAATGCGAACGCCGTCGCTTCGTCGGTCCCGCCGCGTCTAGGTTCGCGTCTAGAACTGGTGCATTCTGGCGCCTACTGGGCCGCGCTGGCCCGGAGAAACCAACCCTTCTGAGCTGCACTTTTGCCGTCTGGAGCCGTCTGGAGCCGTCTGGAGCCGTCTGGCCGGAAGCCCCAGAAGCTTCATGCTCTATTACGACATCTGATCGGTTCGTGGATCGCAGCTTGGAGAAGGGGCGCCCTGTGGGACGGCCCTTCTCTTGCCGACGACGGTCTTCGCGACCGGCTGGTTACCGGCTGAGATCGCTGCCGAGGGTGTGACCGACGAACCGCGGCTCCCGCTCGTTGGCGATGAGCTGTCGGACCTGTGTCGTCGTGGCCTCGACGCTGTCCAGGTTGGCGGCCGCCAGCATAAGCGCGCCGTAGGCCGCCCACACGTCGGCGCTGGTGATCTCGTAGCCGTAGCCCTCTACCAGCCAGCGAAGTGCGGCGAGCCCTGACCCGAGCGCGAACGCCGGCCGCTCGTCAGCGAAGTCCCGAGCCGCTCGGGCGAGCGTTCGCGGGTCGCACGGGGTGCTGTTCGCCACGGCGAGTGCATCGTCGTAGAGCCCGGCAGCCTTCGCCGCCGCGAACCACTTGCCCTCCTGGCCGGGCGTCGTCCGTACGAGGTCTGCGAGCAACTCCCCGGGGGCTTTGTGCGGGTAGAGCTTGGCAGTGGCTCTGAAGGCGGCGGTATACGTCGTGGCCCTGTCGGGACGCAGCCCGTAGCGTCGGTACGCCTCATCGACCAGGCCAGAGGAGAGAAGTATCTCCTCGCAGATCTCGTCGACCTCGCGGCCGGAGGTCCACGGGCCTCGGCAGGACTCGGCGTAGCGGATCGCCTCGGCCTTTTGTCCCATGGCCGCCAACGCCTTCACTGCCCAGCGCTTATACGGCCAGATGGCGTCCACCTCGAGGAGCTCGACGATCTCGTGGTACCGCTCTGCCGCGGACAACGCGCTCAGACAGGCGGAGGTGCCGTGGAAATGCCCGTGCAGCGAAGGGTCGGGACTCAGGGCCAAGCGCGTCGTGCTCAGTAGGCGGTCAGCCCAGTTTGAAGCGACCTCCTTCGAGGCGCACAGCTCGCCCCAGAAATCCGCCAGCACCTCGATGTACGGCATGCGGTCGGCTTCGTGGGCGACCCAGAGGCGCTCGAGCCAACGATCGCGGGTCTTTGCGTCAACTTCTACTACGGCGACGATGGGGACGAGGTCGCGAACGGCGTTGTAGACAGCGGTTCCGAGCGCGCCGGAGGAGCTGTCGACTTGCTCCAGAGCGGGTGAGACGCGCTCGAGGAACAACACCGCACCCTCAGCACCGAGTACGGGGTCGTGGCGGGCGACCTTCTTGATCTCAGCCGCCGCTTCCTTGACCCGCTGCACAGCCAGGCGCGACGACTTCCATCCGAACGCGCCTCGCCGAAAGCGCGCCCTGAATGCCCAGGCGGACGACCCGTTCCCCGTCACGCTCTGGTCGTGTCGAGCGAGCTGGGTAGCTCGTCGAACCTCAGTGCTGGACCGAAGCGTTGGTCTGGCGCAGGCGGCTGGCCATGGAGGCCAGCATCTTGAGCGCCAACGCCGGCGAGGATTCGACCAGGCGGACGAACTCTCGGCGGTCGAGCACCAGGGCCTCGACCTCGCTCACAGTCTTCACCTGCGCGCTGCGCGGCTTGCCGTCGAGCAGGGCCATCTCGCCGAAGAAGTCGCCCGGCCCGAAATCGGCCATCTGGGCGCCGTCGAGCTCGCACACGGCTTTGCCCGAGACGATGACGAAGAACTCGCTCCCGCGCTCGCCGGGCCGGGTGAGTTCCCGGTCGGGGGCCAGGGTCACCGGTGTCCCGAGCCCGGCGATGGAGCGGAGCTCCTTGTCGGTGCAATCGGCGAATAGCGGCACCTGACGCAAGGTTTCGATGACGCCCTTGGGGACTCGGCCCATCACGTCTCCTCTCGCCGGGCCGTCGACGCCCTGGCGCCCGCGGCCCAAGGATGCCCGGTCCGACGCATCGGAGCAACCGCTCTCGACGCCCCGACCCCTCCGCAGTAGCGTCAGCTCCGGCAGTACGGCGGCGGTCGGCCCTCGGGCCCGACCTCGACTCGGCGGAGGCGGACGTCCATGGCAGAGCACCCGGTCCCGGCCCGT
Source organism: Acidimicrobiales bacterium (assembly GCA_035531775.1). Taxonomy (GTDB): domain Bacteria; phylum Actinomycetota; class Acidimicrobiia; order Acidimicrobiales; family UBA8190; genus DATKSG01. Next base: position 52,108 of record DATKSG010000032.1, read on the forward strand.
AGCGTCACGTCCCGGCGCTCCTTCATCAAAGCCGGGGCCATGCTGGGCGCCGCCGGCGCCGGCGCCACCCTCGGGGGGCTGGGTCTGGGACGACGCCAGGGCCGGTTGATCGACGCCGCGGTGGCATCGTCCACCTCGGTCCCGGCCCGCCTCGACGACATCGAGCACGTGGTGATCCTCATCCAGGAGAACCGGTCCTTCGACCACTACTTCGGCAGCTACCGGGGCGTAGCCGGCTTCGCCGACGCTCATGTCCCCCTGCAGCCGGCTCACGGAAACCGGCCCATCTGGTACCAGTACGGCTGGGAGCCGGGCGACGCGAGTGCCGACCCGGCGCACTACACCTTGCCGTTCCATCTCGACACGTCGCGCCATTCGACCGACGCCGCCTGTGTAGACGATCCCACCCACGCCTGGGCACCGCAGCACCTCAGCTGGAACGGGGGAGCGATGGACGGCTTCCTTTCCACCCACATCGCGGCCAACGGGGTGGCCGGCGGCCCGCACACCATGGGCTATTACACCCGGGCCGACCTCGGCTTCTACTATGCGCTGGCCGACGCCTTCACCATCTGCGACCACTACCACCACTCGGTGCTCGGTCCCACCACGCCCAATCGCCTTTATTCGGTGTCGGCCACCCTCGACCCCCACGGGACCGGGGGAGGCCCGGTCACGAGCAACCCCGGCGGCCAGACACCCCTGGCCCCTTCCACCTTCGGGGGGCCGAGCTTCCGGTGGAAGACCATGGCCGATGTCCTCGAAGCGGCCGGCGTCAGCTGGAAGGCGTACCAACCGCCGGGCTCGCAGGTGTCGGACACCTTCTCCGACAACGTCCTTCTCTATTTCAAGCAATTCCAGGATCCGACGTCACCGCTGTTCGCCAAAGGCGTGTTGCCGTCGTTCCCGGGGAACTTCCAAGCCGACGTGGCCAGCGGCACGCTTCCTTCGGTGTCGTGGATCATGTCCATGGGCGTGGTGGACGAGCACCCGCCGGCCCCACCGGTCTTCGGCGACCTGGCCGTGACCCAGCAGGTGCTGGCCACCTTGTTGTCCAACCCGGCAGTGTGGGAGAAGACCATCGTGTTCGTCACCTACGACGAGAACGGAGGGTTCTTCGACCACGTCGTCCCGCCCACCGCTCCGGCTGGCACCGCCGACGAGTATCTGACGGCCACTCCCACCATCGGCGGCGACGGCGGCCCCGGTGGGACCATCATCACCGGGCCCATCGGCCTCGGGTTCCGGGTCCCGATGCTGGTGCTATCCCCCTTCAGCGCCGGAGGCTTCGTGTGCCGCGACACCTTCGACCACACGTCGCTGCTCCGCTTCATCGAGACCCGCTTCGCCACACCCGTGCCCAACCTGAGCGCTTGGCGCCGCAGCGTGACCGGCGACCTCACCTCGGCCGTCAACTTCGCCGGAGGGTCGCCAACAACTGTGGAGGCCGTCCGCCAGCTGGTGGCCGACGCCCAAGTCGTGGCCTCGACCGACGTGGCCGGCCAGGGTGAGGCGGTGGCCACCGAATGTCCGGCCAATGCCGAGGCCGACGAGCTCGGACTGGTCGGAAGCCCACCGGCGTATCCCATCCCCACTCCGCAGACCATGCCGACCCAGGAGTCGGGCAGTGCCCCCAGCCCGAGCGGGCCGGGGTGAGAGCGCCATCTGCCGCTTCCACGGCCATAGCCCTGCGGTAGCTTCGCCTGGTCGAACGGGGCGAGGAGGCGAGCGGATGGGGGAAGGTGCCGACGGTGTCATCCGCACCGTCGACCTCACCAAGGTCTACGCCGGCACCGACTTCCGAGCCGTCGACGAGCTCAACCTGAGCGTCACGGCGGGCGAGATCTTCGGCCTCCTCGGCCCGAACGGAGCCGGCAAGACGACCACGGCCGGCATGCTCACGACCAGGGTGGTGCCCACTGCGGGCCAGGCCTTCGTGGCCGGTATCGACGTGGTGGCTCACCCGGCGCTGACCAAGCAGCTGATCGGCGTGGTCTCGCAGACCAACACGCTCGACCGACAGCTCAATGTGTGGGAGAACCTCTACTTCCACGGGCGGCTGTTCGCCATGGGAGCGGCCGAGTCGCGCCGCAGCGCCGACGAGCTTCTCGAGAAGTTCCAGTTGGCCCGGTGGGCCAAGGCATCGGTCTACGACCTCTCAGGTGGCATGGCCCAGCGCCTCATGGTGGCCCGGTCGATCTTCCACCGCCCCGCCGTGCTCTTCATGGACGAGCCCACCGCCGGGCTCGATCCCCAGGGCCGCCTGGCGCTGTGGGAGATACTGCGCGAGCTCAACGCCGAAGGCCAGACCATCCTGCTCACCACCCACTACATGGAGGAGGCCGACCAGCTCTGTGGCCGGGTGGCCATCATGGACCACGGACGGATCCTGGCCCTCGACACCCCCGCCGGCCTCAAGCAGAGCGTAGGAGCCGACACCATCGTCACGGTCAAGGCCCACGGGGATCAGCAGCGCCTGGCCGAGGTGCTCAGCGGCGCTGTGGAGGGAGTCACCCGCACCCGGCTCACCGACGACGGCGTGGAGCTCCATGTGCGCGGTGGCCAGCGCCTGCTCGCCCGGGTGGTGGCCGGCGCCGAAGCCGGTGGCTTCGAAGTCGGGGACCTCTCGGTCACCGAGCCCACCTTGGAGACGGTGTTCATCACCCTCACCGGCAAGGAGCTGCGCGACTGATGGTGGGCATCGACTCCGCCCCCGTCCCTGGACCGGTCCCCGGTGCCATCGTGGCCGGCCCGGCCCGCTCGGCGCTGTCGGCCGGCAGGATCGCCCTGCGGGCACTGCTGCTTCGCGACCTGGTGGTGTTGCGCAAGCACTTCTGGGAGTTCGCCATCAGGACGCTGGTGCAGCCGTTTCTTCTGTGCTTCGTCTTCCTCTTCGTCTTCCCCAAGATCGGCCAGGCCGTCGGCACGGCGCGTCCCCCCGGCGGCGGTGGTGGCGGGGGGGCGGTCCAATCGGCGTTCGCCACTGTGCTCGTGCCCGGCGTGGTCGGCATCTCGATCATGTTCCAGGGCGTGCAGTCCGTCGCCCTGCAGATGGCAACCGAGTTCGGCTTCACCCGGGAGATCGAGGACCGGGTGCAGGCTCCCTGTCCCATTTGGCTGGTGGCAATGTCCAAGGTCCTCTCCGGCGCCATGCAGGGCCTGATAGCCGCCGCCATCGTCCTCCCCATCGCCTCGGTGGTCCACGCGGCGGGGGTGCGAGCCGAGCTGTCGCTGCACTGGTGGGTCATCCTCACCCTCGTCCCCATCTCCTGCGTCGCCATGACCTCGCTGGGCCTGGTGCTCGGCACCACCTTCGAGCCACGCAACATCGGCCTGATGTTCGGCTTCGTCGTCCTGCCCATTACGTTCCTGGGCGGCACCTACTACCAGTGGACGCGCCTGGCCCCGGTGCAACTCGGCAGCTGGCACTGGTTGCAGACCGTCGTCCTCGTGAACCCGCTCATATACGTGAACGAGGGCATGCGAGCGGCGTTCACCGACGCTCCGCACATGCACCTGTATGTGATCTACCCGGTGCTCGTCGCCTTCTGCACCGGGTTCCTCGCCCTGGGGTTGCGCAACTTCCGGCGGCGGGTGCTCTCGTGACGGACCTCGGTCCCGAGCCGCACCCGGCTCTCGGCGACCTCGTGGCCCTGATCGGGATCTGGACCGGCCATGGGCGGGGCTTCTACCCGACCATCGCCTCCTTCACCTATGGCGAGGAGCTGCGCCTCGGCCACGTGGGCAAGCCCTTTCTCACCTGGGCCCAGCGGACGTGGAGCCTCGAAGACGGGCGTCCCCTGCACAGCGAAGTCGGCTATCTACGGCCGTCGGCACCGGGCGGGGTCGAGCTCGTGCTCGCCCACCCCACGGGGGTGGTCGAGGTGACCGAGGGAACCATGGCCGCCGGGCGCCTCGAGTTGCGCAGCGTGAACATCGGGCTCACCACCACGGCCAAGGAAGTGTCGCAGGTGACGCGCACCATGGAGCTCGAGGGCGACACCCTGTCCTATGTCCTGGCCATGGCGGCGGTGGGCGAGGACCTGCGGGATCATCTCCAAGCCACCTTGCACCGGTCGGCCTGAACGACGCCGAGGAGCCGTATGGACATCGCCCCCGTTTCGCTTCCCGCACCCCGCCTTGACCCGCTCGCCGCCTCGGAATGGGACGAGTTCCTGGCCCGGCTGGCCGCCGCCACCCCCGGGGGGCCCGAGACCACCCTCAACATCTTCGCCACCTTGGGCCGCCATCGAGAGCTCTTCCGGCGGTGGATCGGCTTCGGCGGCGCTCTGCTGTCGGGTGTCCTCCCGCCCCGCACGCGCGAGCTGGCCATTTTGCGCACGGCCGCCAACTGCCGGGCCGACTACGAGTGGGCACACCACGTCCCCATGGCCGGCGCCGCCGGGGTGTCGGCGCTCGAGATCGACGCCCTGAGCCGGCCCCTCGGGGACCACCACTGGGACCCCGCCGACTTCGACGTGCTCAGGGCGGTCGACGAAATGCACCAGACTCTGGCCCTTACCGACGGCGCTTGGGCCGCCGTCCACGACCACCTCGGTGACGACGCCACCATCGAGCTGATCATGCTGGTCGGCCAGTACCACCTGGTGGCCCTGGTCCTGCGTACCTTGGGCATCGAGGTCGAGGAGGACCTCGGGTGAAGTAGCGGCCTCAGAGGCCGTCGGCCACGATGGCCCCGAGGAGAAGCTCGAAGAACGACTTGAACAGCTCGCCGTCGTCGGGGTCGAGGAACGCCCAGGCCAAGAAGCCCTCCGAGGCGACCTCGACGATGTGGGCGAGGCGGGCCGGGGGCAGGCGCATGGTCAGCCCGGCCGACGAGGCCAGCTCCTCCATGAACCGGGCCACGGCGTCGGTCATCTGCCGGGCATTGGCGGCGTAGCGCTCCCGGAACCCCGGGTGGCGCAGGGCGTAGAGCCTGGCCTCGAGGTCGAGGGCGAACCAGTCAGGGTCGCGGGCGATTATCTGGCGGAAGGCGGCCGACAGCGCCTCGGCGTCGAGCACAGCGGTGGCCGGCCCTTGCTCGAACCATTCGGAGAAGGCGGCCAGGTTCCGCTGCGAGTGGTTGTCCACGGCGGCCAGGAACAAGCCTTCTTTGTCGTCGAAGTTCTTGTAGATGGCGCCCCGGGTGAATCCGGCCGTTTCGGCGATCTCGTCCAATGAGGCGCCGTAGAAGCCCCGGCGGGCGAAGACCTGCGTCGCCGCCTCGATGAGCGCGGTACGGGTCAGCTCACGCCTGCGCTCGGGGGTCCAGCGCTCCACGGCCACCCCCACAGTCTGCCCCGTTGAGACGGCCTTGACTTCTATCAGCAGATACGTATCATAGATACATGACCGTATCTGAGAAACGGATGGACCTTCCAGCGGAATCGCGGCAGCAGGAAGGGCTCTCCTGGCTCGAGCGCCAGCTGGCCTGGGAGGCGGTGCTCACCGGCCTGCGCCGGCGGGCTGGCGTCCTGGCGTCGGCGACGGATCGGGCGGAGCAGGCGCGAACGGCGGCCTGACCAAGGACGCCGGCGGGCCGGTCCACTTAGGGCAGCGGGACCCGCCACTCGATGCGGGTGCCCTTGCTCTTGCGACCGGGCTCCACCGTCATCGAACCGCCGCGGTTCTCGGCTCGGGCCCTCAAGTTGGTCAGCCCGCTCGAGCGCGTCCGGCCTTCGGCCCCCTGGCCGTCATCGGTGATCTCGACGACCAGTCCGTCGCCCACTCCGACGTGGACCTCCACCGTGGACGCCTGGGCGTGGCGGGCCGTGTTGGACAGCGCCTCGCGCACCACGGCCAGCAGGTCGGGAACCATGTCCTCGGGCACCAGGGTGTCCACCGGGCCGTCGAACTGCAGGCGAGGCTGGAAGCCCAAGGCGGTGGCGGCGAAGGAGGCCACGTCCAAGATGCGTGACCGGGCGCTCGTCTCCACGTGCTCGGTCGCCTGCAGTTCCAATGAGAAGATGGTGCTGCGCACGTCGCGAATGGTGGCATCGAGCTCCTCCACCGAGTTCTCGATTCGGTCAAGGGCCCGGGCGTCGGTGATGGAGTGGGCGGCCGCCTGCAGCGACATGCCCACGGCGAAGAGCCGCTGGATCACATGGTCGTGCAGGTCACGGGCGATTCGCTCGCGATCGGCCACCAGGGCGTAGTGGGATCGCTCGTCCTGGGCGTGGGCCAATTCCATTCTGAGGCCGGCTTGCTGGGCGAAGCTCTCTACCAGGCGGACGTCCTCGGGCCCGAAGCTCGGGCGCCCCGGCACCCGGGTAACGACGAGTGTGCCGGCGGGCCCCTCGGAGCTGGTGAGAGGGGCCAGCACCACCGGCCCGATGGGCACCCGCTCGAGTATTTCGGCAGGGGCGGGCGAGTCGGCATGGAAGTTATCGCTCACCACCGACTCGCCGCTTCGGAAGACCCGCCCGGCCAGGGAGGTGTCGATGGGGATGCGGTCATCGAGCGCCAACATGACGCCCTCCCCGCGTATGGCAGCCACGAATAGCGCATCGGGGTCGGCGTCGCGGGGCAAGGTGACCATGACACCGTCGGCGTCGATCAGCTCGCTCACACGGCGGGTGATGAGCTCGAGCCAGCGCTGGCGATCCTCACCGGAGAACAGCGCCGTACGCACTTCGGTCATTGCTGCCAGCCACCGCTCGCGCCGCTGACTCTCGGCCAGCAGGCTGCGCAGGTCGCTCTCCACCCTTCTGCGCTCGGTGATGTCGCGCAGCAGGGCGGCAAAGCCCCCGGCATCGCCCGAGGCATCAGGGGTGAGCGACATCGACTCGGCCACGTCCACTTCGCTGCCATTGCTGTGCAGGCGCTTGGTGTCCTGTGTCGGGACCCGCATAGAAGCGCGGACCCGGGCCATGCGCTCCTCGACTTCGACGCGCCGTTGGGCCGGCACGATACGCCAGAAGGATCGCCCCACCATCTCCTTGGCCTCGAAGCCGAGCAGGCGCTCGGCCCCCGGGTTCCAACTGGTGACCGTTCCCGTCAGGTTCATCGAGATGATGGCGTCGTCGGAGGAGGCGACGATCGACGCCAGCCTGGCTTCGGCTTCCCACTCGGCCCGGCGTTCGCTCAGGTCGCGGATGGCGGCCAGGGTTAGGGGTTGCTCGGGCACTCCGAGCGGGGCCAGGCTGATGTCCACGGGGAAGATGGTCCCGTCGCGCCGTTCGGCCCACAGCGACAACCCGGCCCCCATGGGGCGCTGCGTGGGGCGCTCCGTGTAGCCGGCGCGGTGGCGGGAGTGACGGCTGCGGAACCGCGCTGGTACGAGGTTCTCGATGGAGGTCCCGGCCAGGGCGCCGTTCGGGTAGCCGAATTGCCGCTCGGCCAACGCGTTGGCGGCCACGATGCGGCCGGTGCCGTCGACCACCACGGCGGGGTCGGGCATCAGCCGGACGACGGCTTCCACCAGCTCACCGGGCGTCCCCCCCGGGTCGAGGCTCTCAGCCGCTGTCATGGCCCCACCCCGATATGCACCGCCTCGAGCCTACCGGGATGCCCAGGCCAGGGCCGGGGCTCATGGTGCCTCCACGCCGTAGAAGAGGCGTTCCATTACCCGGCGGGCTCGGCGGGTCACGCGCCGGTATTCGTCGCGCAGGGCCGACGGTGTGGTCTGGAGGCTGCGAGCCAGGCGCGACATCTGATGAGCTTGGGCCGGCAGGGCGTCACCGCTGTGTGCCCCACCACCGAGTGACCCGACCAAGTGGAGCCGGTTGCGTGTCCGCTCGCAGAATACGTAGCTCTGACGCAGCACGTCGCCGTCGCCGGCGCTCACGGCGCCCGCTTCCATGAGGAGGCGCAGCCCCTCCATGGTCGAAGTGGCGGCAACGCCGTGGCGCAGCTGCAACAGCTGCACCGTCCACTCGACGTCCGACAGTGAGCCCCGGCCGAGCTTCAGATGGAATTGGGGGTCGTCGCGCGTCGGGATCCTCTCTCTTTCCATGCGCGCCTTCATGCGCCGGATCTCGGCCACCTCCGCCTCGCCGAAGGGCTGCCCCCAGACGAACGGCGTGGCCACGGCCAAGAAGTCCGCCCCGACAGCCCGGTCCCCGGCCACCACCCGGGCGCGCACCAGCGCTTGGCGCTCCCAGGTGGCCGCCCAGCGCGAGAAGTACGCCTCATACCCATCCACCGACCGAGATAGCCGGCCCTGGGCGCCTTCGGGCCGCAACCCCAGGTCGATGGTGGCCACTCGGTGGGCCGGGCTCGGCCCGTGCATCAGATGGAGCAGGGCGCCGGCCACGTCGTCGTCGCCTACCAGGAGCACGTCGAGGTCGCTGGCGTAGGCCAGCTCGGCGCCGCCCAGTCGTCCCATGCCGATCACACAGAACCCACCTCCGGGACTCACCTGCGACAGTGCTGCTTCGAGCAGCACCTCGGCGGTGTCACTCAACGAGGCGCCGGTCTCCTCCACCGTGTCGAGCTCGAGCAGGTCCCTGGCCGCCACCCGCACGAACTGGTCCTGGCGCAGTCGGACCATCTGCGCCCGGCGTTCGTCGTCGTCGCGGGCCCGCACCATGCGCGCCTCGGCGTCGGCCACCAGTGTCTGGCGTTGGCCCGGGCGCAGCGCCTCGTCGTCGTCGAGCTGGGCGATGAGCTCGGGGTTGCGCTCGACGGCTTCTCCTAGGGCCCGGCTCGAGCCCAGCAGCACGCACAGGCGCCGGGCCGCTTCGGGGGACTCTCTGAAGCTGTTGACCATGATGGACCGCTGATGGCGCTGGAGGGCGAGGTTGCGAAGGCCCAGCAGCCCGAGGTCGGGGTCGGGGGTGAGCGAGAGCCAGTCGAGCAGCAGTGGCAGGAACTGGGCCATGAGCCGTGAACTGCGGGTTAGGCCGCGGATCAACTCGTCGACGGCCGATGCGGTCCTCTTGGCGTCGCCGAAACCGAAGGCGGCCAGCCTGCGATCGATGGCGGCTCGGTCCATTGGCGGCCCGGCCCCGGAGAACGCTTCGAGCAGGGGCCGGAAGAACAGCCGCTCGTGGATGGCCCGTACCGCGTTCTGACGCCGGTGGAGCTCATTGTCGAAACGGTCCAGCGCCTTGGCCCTGGCGTCGTCTTCGAAGCCGAGCACGCGCGCCAGGCGACGGCGGGCTGCCTCGGCCGTCGGCACGGCATGGGTCTGCTCCTCTTCGACCAATTGCAGCCGGTGCTCGACGGTGCGCAGGAACCGGTAGTGCGAGGCCAGCTCGTCGGCGTCCTCGGCCGACACGTACCCAGCTCCGCGCAACTCGGCCAGGGCGCCCAGGGTGGACGGGGTGCGGATGGCCGGGTCATAGCCTCCGTGGACCAGCTGCAACAGCTGCACGGCGAATTCGATGTCGCGGATGCCACCGGGCCCCCGCTTGAGCTCGCGGTCGCCGAGACCTCGGCGGGTGACCAACTGCTCGGTGCGCGCCTTCATGGCCCGCAACTCGGCCAGCTCGTCGGCCGAGTAGCCGCGACCCCATAGCGCCTCGGCCGCAGCGCCGTCGAAGCGGCGGCCGAGCGCGGCGCTGCCCGCCACCGGCCTGGCTTTGAGCAGAGCCTGGAACTCCCAGGTGGACGCCCATCGTCCCCAGTACGAGACATAGGAGTCGAGGGGTCGGGCCAGAGGCCCCGCCCGCCCTTCGGGGCGGAGATCGGCGTCGACCCGGAAGCAGTGCCGAGCCACCTCGAGAACCCGGCGGGCCATTCCACCGTCATCGCCGTCGCCACTGACGAAGAGCACGTCCACGTCGCTGGCGTAGTTGAGCTCCCGCCCCCCGAGCTTGCCCATCCCGATGACAGCCAATGTCTCGTCGCCGGCACCGCCGCCGCCGGCCAGGGCCACGGCGTCGTCGAGCACCCTGGCGGCCAGGTCGGCCAGGGCTGAGGCCACGTCGTCGAGCCGGTCGAGCTCGAGCAGGTCGCGTCCGGCGATGCGCAAGACGGCCAACCGCTTGCTGCGAGCCAGGGCCGCCACATCCGTGGCGCTCCACGGTGAGGGGATCTCGAGCGATCCGAGCACGTCCAGGGCGACTGGGTCCGTGAGGCACAACCGGGCCAGGACGTCGCTGGCGCCGGCCACGGCCACGACGGCCCGGCCGAGCGAACTGAGCCCTTCGCCGTCGAACAACCGCTCGACGGCGTCGGGCTGCTCGTCGGTCAGGCGCAGGAGAACGGCGCTCACCGGGCCCGGTGCGGCCGAGCGCTCGGCGGCTGCGTCCAACCGGGACCTGGCATCAGGCATGCCCGCAGCATGCCAGGGGCGTCATGGGCCGGCTTCGCCAGGCTTCCGTTTACGCTGCCAGGGTGCAGCATGTGCGCGTCGCTCTGTGCCAGATCGACACCGTGGTGGGGGACATCGACGGCAACGTCGAGCGGGTGCTAGGCGCCCTGGCCGCCGCCGAGCATGCTGCGGCTGACCTGGCTGCCTTCCCCGAACTGGCCTTGACCGGCTATCCGCCCGAGGATCTCCTGCTCAAGGCGTCCTTCGTGTCGGACAACTTGGACGCCCTGCACCGGGTGGCCGCCGCCACCTCGTCGTGCGCGGCCATCGTCGGCTTCGTGGACGTTGTGGAGCCCGGGCGACGCCTTCGCAACGCGGCGGCCGTGTGCGCCGGCGGGCGCGTCGTGGGCGTGTACCACAAGCGCAACCTGCCGAACTACGGCGTGTTCGACGAAGAGCGTTGGTTCACCCCCGGCACCGGCGATCCGATGCTGTACATGCTCGGCCCGGTGGCGGTGGGCGTCTCCATCTGCGAAGACCTCTGGTATCCCGACGGCTCCATCCCGGCCCAAGCGGCGGGGGGAGCCCGCCTGGTGGTCAACATCAACGCCTCGCCCTACTCCATCGGGCGTCGCCACGAGCGCCTGACCGTGCTGCGCGCCAGGGTGCGCGAAGCGGGCTGCGCCATCGCCTACGTGAACCAAGTGGGTGGCCAGGACGAGCTCGTGTTCGACGGCGGTTCGTTGGTGGTGTCGGGAGAAGGCGAGGTCGTCGGCTCGGCGCCGCAGTTCGTCGAGGCCACGGTGGTGGTGGAGGTTGCCGTGCCGGAAGGGGCGCCGTTGTCGCTCGAGACCGTGGCCCTCCCCACCCGGCCCGGGCCGGTAGCGGGGGCGGACGGTGCCCGGCCGGCGGAGCCCGAGGAGCTGTCCGAGGAGGCCGAGGTCTACCAGGCGCTCGTCCTCGGAACGCGCGACTACCTGCGCAAGAACGGCTTCACCGACGCCGTCATCGGCTTGTCGGGCGGCATCGACTCGTCGCTGGTGGCTGTGGTGGCCTCCGACGCCCTCGGCTCCGAGCACGTCCATGGCCTGTCGATGCCGTCGAGGTATTCGAGCGACGGTTCCCTCCACGACGCCGCCGCGCTCGCCCAAGCCCTCGGGATCGAGCTGCGCGTAGTCCCCATCGAGCCCGCCCACCAGGCCCTGAGCGAGCTCATCGACTCCGCCCTCGGAGCACCCGCCGCCGGGCTCACCGACGAGAACCTACAGTCGCGCATACGCGGCGTGCTGCTCATGGCACTGTCCAATGCGCAGGGATGGATCGTGCTTACCACCGGCAACAAGAGCGAAATGGCCACCGGCTATTCGACGCTGTACGGGGACTCGGCCGGGGGGTTCGCCGTCATCAAGGACGTGCCCAAGACCCTTGTATACCGGCTGTGCCGCCATCGCAACGCCGTGGCTGGAACCGACCTCATCCCGGCCGAGGTGCTGACCAAGGCGCCGTCGGCCGAGCTGCGACCCGGCCAACGCGACGACCAGAGCCTCCCTCCCTACGACGTGCTCGACGCTGTCCTCGAAGGCCTCGTCGCCCTCGACCGGTCGGTGGCCGAGGTCGTGGCCGAGGGCTACCCGGCCGATCTCGTCAGCCGGGTGGCACGCCTGGTCGACGTGGCTGAGTACAAGCGGCGGCAGTCCCCCCCGGGAATCCGGATATCGGCCAAGTCCTTCGGCAAGGATCGGCGCATGCCCATCACCAACCGCTACCGCGACCGGTCGTCGGCCGCGCCCGTCGACCCTGGACCCAGGAGCGGCGGCGATGGCCGGTGACGTGGCCGGCCGGCTACTGAGGCCGCTGCCCATCGAGCAGGCGGCCCGGCTCCTCGGTGCCTATGCCTGGAGCGAGCGCCGCCTCTTCGAGGCCCTCGGCGCGTGGGCCGCAGACGAAGTGTCGGCCGCCGCGGCAGTGCTGTTCGACGCCCAGAGCCAGCAGCACGCCTGGCACGCTGCTCTGTTCGAGGAGCGCCTCCCACTCCTCGCCCACCTGCCCGCCGGTGATGTCATCGCCCCGCCGAGCCCGGAGGTCGGCCGGGCCATGGACGGCCTAGGGGCCATGGCCGGGACCCTGGTCCGCCTGGCCACGATGGCCCGGCTTGTGCTGCCCCGTCTGGTGGCGGGCTACCGGGCCCATCTGCTGGCGACGGCCGCCATCACCGACGCCCCGGTGGTGCGGGCACTCCGCCTGGTGCTGCGCGACGAGGTGGAAGCCTGGGTGGAGGCGGAGAGCCTGGTCCAAGCCCTGGCCGGCGCCGAGCGGGGTGCGAGCCTGGCGGCCGCATGGGAGGTGCTCGGCCGGATCGAGGCCTCCCTCGGGCTGAGCGGCCCCGGCCTGGCGCAGTGGCCTGGATCTTCGCCGACCACCGCGCCGTGATTCGGACGGCGCCGGGCCGTTCCTCTTGCGTGCACGGCCTCGAGCGGGAAGTCGAGGTGCCCGGCGACGGCCGCCGGCGTCCCGTGTGACAAGGGGGCTTGACGCTCCCGGTAGACTGATATCCACAGGCCAGTCGCGATCCCGTGTCAGGTGTGTGGGCGGCCGAAGGGCGACACGGCTCGACCACCCCCGTTCCACGACCGTGGGGCAAGGCGGCCAAGGACTGATCGTGAGCATGGCCCATCAGGGGTCGATGCCGATCGAACGAAGGGTTGGATGACGGTGGCAAAGGAACGCGTCGAACGCGATGAAGAGGATCTCGTTCGGCTCTACCTCACCGATATCGGGCAGTACCCGTTGCTCACCAAGGACGACGAGGTGCGCCTGGCGCAGACCATCGAGGCCGGCCGCGACGCCGAGCAGTCGATCGTCGGCAAGACCACCAAGGAGCTGACCCCGGCCAAGCGCCGCGAGCTCAAGCGCAAAGTGCAGACCGGCGAGCAGGCCCAGCAGACCTTCGTCCAGTCCAACCTCCGCCTGGTGGTGTCTATCGCCAAGAAGTACCAGGCTTCAGGCCTTCCCCTGCTGGACCTCATCCAGGAGGGGAACCTGGGCCTCATGCATGCCGTGGAGAAGTTCGACTGGCGCAAGGGCTTCAAGTTCTCCACCTACGCCACATGGTGGATCCGCCAGGCCATCACCAGGGGCATCGCCAACACCGGCCGCACCATCCGGCTCCCCGTGCATGCCGGCGACACCCTGGCCCGGGTGCAGAAGGCCCAGGCCCGCCTGGAGTTGAAGTTCGGCCGCCCGGCCACCCTGGCCGAGCTGGGCGCCGAGGTCGAGATGCCGGAGGACAAGCTCATCGAGGCCCTTCGGTTCCGGGCCGAGCCCCTGTCGCTGTCCGAGCCCCTTCGCGAGGACGGCGACGCCGAGCTGGGCGACGTGGTCGAGGACCGTTCGGCCGAGTCGCCCTTTGAGGTGGCCGCCACCTCGCTGCTCCCCGACGAGATCAACCGCCTGCTCTCGCCCCTAGACGAGCGCGAGCGCGAGATCCTGCGGCTGCGCTTCGGCCTCGACCGCGGCGAGCCTCGCACCCTCGAGGAGGTGGGGGAGCACTTCAACCTCACCCGGGAGCGGATTCGCCAGATCGAGGCCCGAGCCATGTCGAAGCTGCGCCACCCGTCCTCCGACACCGGCGCCCGGGACTTGCTCACCGTCTAAGCCGCAGTCCCACCGGCTGAGCTGTACCGCCCCGGGGCACCGGAGCCGGGACACGGGTAGGATCCCGGCCGTGAAGAAGCTCCTCATCCTCGCCATCCTCGTCGCCCTCGGGCTCGTCGCCGCCAAGCGCCTGCGCGAAGCCTGATCCCATACCGGCGCCCGGCGCCGGGCGGCTCAGTTCGAACGACGCAGGCGGTGCCCGTAGCGCCAGGCCACCACGGCCGCCCCGGTGGCGGCCAGAGCCACGCCGCCCATGGCTGCCGCCGTGGGTAGGTTGGGCACCGGCACCCGGTCGCGCAGACGCACCGGCCTGGTGAATTGCAGGGATTCCCAGCCGCGTTCGCGTGCCAATCGGGCCAGGACGCGATCGGCGTTCACCACCACCGGGTGGCCCACCGTCTCGAGCATGGGCACATCGGTGTAGGAGTCGCTGTAGGCGAAGGACTCGGCCAGGTCGATGCCCTCGGCGGCGGCCAGCTCCCGAATGGCGTGGGCCTTGAACGGGCCGTAGGCGTAGAAGTCCATCTCGCCGGTGTAGCGACCGTCGAGGTCGACCACCGCTCGGCTGGCGATTGACCCATCGACCCCGAGGTACTCCGCCAGCGGCGTCACGATCTCGTCGGGCGAGGCCGACACGATGTAGGTACGCCGACCGGCGGCATGGTGGAGGTCGATCAGGTCGAGCGCCTCGGCATAGATGATCGGCTCGACAACCTCGTCGAGCGCCTCACGGACGATGCGGGCCACCTCTTTTTGGTCCCAGCCCCGGGTGATGAGCAAGACCTGCTCGCGGATACGGGCCAGCTTCTGCTCGCTCGCCCCCAGGTGCATGAACACCAGTTGCGACGTGAGCGCCCGTACCACGGTCGAGCGGGCGATCATCCCGCCCCGGTAGAAGGTGCGGCTGAATGCCGCCATGGAAGCCCGAGCGATGACGGTCTTGTCGAGATCGAAGAAGGCCGCCTCCACGCCGGACGAGTCTACGGCTGCCGTGGGAGTCCTCAGGGCCCGACGAGCAGTTGCTGCACGTCCTGCTCGGCGTCACCGGTCACGAGCAGGAGAACCTCGTCGCCGGCGCTCAGCACCGTGTCGCCGCGGGGAACGACCAGGTGGTCGGCTCGGACCACGGCCACCACGGTGGCCGCCCGGGGAAGCGGCAGGTCGGCCAACGACACGCCTTCTGCCGGCGAGTGCTCGGCCAACGTCACTTCGACCAGGTGCGCCGAGCCGCCCTCGAATTGCAGCAGTCGCACTAGCGACCCGACCGACACCGCCTCCTCCACCAGCGCCGTCATGAGCTGCGGCGTGGACACCGACACGTCCACCCCCCAGGACTCGTTGAACAGCCACTGGTTCTTCGGATGGTTGACCCTGGCCACCACTCGAGGCACGGCGAACTCCTGCTTGGCCAGCAAGGAGATCACCAAGTTGTCCTCGTCGTCGCCGGTAGCGGCCACGGCCACATCGACGTGGCCCAGGCCGGCGGCGTCGAGCGAGCTCACCTCGCAGGCATCGGCGGCCACCCAGGTGATGTCGAGGGTTGGTCGCAATCGCTCGACGATCTCGGGCTCCTTCTCGATGAGCAGCACGTCGTGGCCGTTGGCCAGCAGGTCCTTGGCGATGGCCGTGCCCACGCTGCCGCCCCCGGCGATGGCCACCTTCATGGGCCGGCCACGTGGCGCTCGAGGGTGTCGACGGCTTCGGTGAGGACAGCCAGGTGGAGCGTGTCGCCTTCCTGGCCCACCAGGTCGGCCACGTCGAGCCGTGGGTGCCCGGCCCTGGTGACGGCCACCAAGGTGGCCAGCCCGGGCAGCCCCAGCTCGCGCAGGCGCTTGCCGGCCCAGTGATCGGGCAGCTGGCGGTCCACCATGACCAGGTGCCCGGTCGGGTCGGACCACTCGCCCACCACGCTCTCGGGCACCAGCCGGCGCATGACCTGGTCGATGGTCCAGGTCACCGTGGCCACGGTGGGGATGCCCAGACGCTGGTAGATCTCGGCCCGGCGGGGGTCGTAGATGCGGGCCACCACGTTGGCGATGCCGTAGTTCTCCCGGGCGATGCGGGCGGTGAGGATGTTCGAGTTGTCCCCGCTGGTCACGGCGGCCAGTGCCCCGGCCTGGGACGCCCCGGCCCGGTCCAGGTCGTCACGGTCGAACCCCGAGCCCACCAAGGCGGTGCCGGGCCAGTCCTCGGGCAGCCGGCGGAAGGCCTTCACTGCCTTGTCGAGGATGCTCACGGTGTGGCCCTGGTCGACCAGGCGCGCCGCCAGCCCTGATCCCACCCGCCCGCAACCGACTACCACGACGTGCACCGGCACCATGCAACACGGCCCGACCCCCGGTGACAATTCCTCCCCGGCCGGGGGATCTCCACGCCTGGAATCGGCCATCCTTGCCCCTGCGCTCGTTGAGTCTGTATCGTCAGCCGCCGTTCTTCTCCGGCTTCTGGCGCTGGCGCGCCCGAGGCCGGGCCGCCTGTGCCACCGATCGAAGGGAGCAGCCACCTCATGACCCACCTCCTGGCCGCCGAAGGGGGGTACCAGAACTTCCTGCTCACGGGCACGGAGAAGATCTGGCTCGTGGTCGCCCTGGCCGCCTCCGTGTTCGGGATCATCGTCGGACTGGTGCTCATGCGTGGCGTGCTCAAGGCCGACACCGGCACCGACAAGATGCGAGACATCGCCGCCGCCATTCAGGAAGGGGCGGTGGCCTTCTTGCGCCGTCAGTTCCGGGCCATCGCCATGGTGCTGGTGCCCCTGGCCGTGCTGATCTTCTTCACCGCCACCAAGGTGGTGAGGCCGGGCGGCTCGGTGGCGCTGTCGTTCGCCTCGGCCGGCGGGTTCAGGGTGCTGTGCTTCCTTTTCGGCGCCCTTTGCTCGGGCCTCACCGGCTTCATCGGGATGAGCCTGGCCGTGCGGGGCAACGTGCGCACGGCGGCCGCCGCCCGCGACGGGAAGATGGCTGGAGCGCTGCGCGTGGCCTTCCGCACCGGAGCCATCACCGGCATGCTTTGTGTCGGCCTGGGGCTGCTCGGGGCCACCGTCATCGTCTTCACCTTCCAGAACACAGCCACCGCCGTGCTGGTCGGCTTCGGCTTCGGGGCGTCTCTGCTGGCTCTGTTCATGCGTGTCGGTGGCGGCATCTTCACCAAGGCGGCCGACGTGGGGGCCGACCTCGTCGGCAAGGTGGAGGCCGGGATCCCCGAAGACGACCCCCGCAACGCCGCCACCATCGCCGACAACGTGGGTGACAACGTGGGGGACTGCGCCGGCATGGCCGCCGACCTGTTCGAGTCCTACGTCATCACCATCGTGGCCGCCATCATCCTGGGCTACGCCGCCTTCGGGTCCCTCGGCGGCGCCTTCCTCAAGCACTCGGCCCGGGCCGTGGTCTTCCCCCTCATCATCCCGGCCATCGGCATCGTGGCCTCGGCCATCGGGGTATACGTGGTGCGGGCCCGGGAAAAGGACAAGTCGGCCATGGCCCCCATCAACCGGGGGTTCTGGACCGCCGCCGCGCTCACTTTGGTGGGCGCCGGCCTGGTGGCGGGCTTCTACCTCCACTACATGAAGGCCTTCTACGCTGTGCTCACCGGCGTGCTGCTGGCCCTGGTGGCCAGCCAGATCACCGAGCACTTCACCTCCACCGAGCGCAGCCCCGTTCGTGAGATCGCCGAGTCGGCCCGCACGGGACCGGCCACCACCGTCCTGTCGGGCATCGCCTACGGCCTCGAGTCCACGGTGTGGGCCATCATCGCCATCGCCGTGGCCGTAAGCGTGTCGGTGTGGATGGCCCACGGCAACATCGAGCTGTCGCTGTACCTGGTGTCGCTCACCGGCATCGGCCTGCTGTCCACCGCCGGCATGGTCGTTTCCGAGGACAGCTTCGGGCCGGTGTCCGACAACGCCGCCGGCGTGGCCGAGATGTCAGGGGAGTTCTCCGGCGAGGCCGAGCGCATCATGGTCAGCCTCGACGCCGTGGGCAACACCACCAAGGCCATCACCAAGGGAGTGGCCATCGGGTCGGCTGTGATCGCGGCGGTGTCTCTCTTCGGCTCCTTCGTGGAGACCATCGCCTCGCAGCTCGGCCTGCACAGCAGTGGAGCGGCGCTGTTCAGCCTGCCCCAGACGCAGATCAACGTGTCGAACCCGACCATCTTCATCGGCCTGCTCATCGGCGGCTCGGTGGCCTTCTTGTTCTCGTCGCTGGCCATCCGCGCCGTGGGGCGCTCGGCCGGCACCGTGGTGCAGGAGGTAAGGCGCCAGTTCCGCGAGCACCCGGGGATCATGGACTACACCGAGAAGCCCGAGTACGGGCGCGTCATCGCCATCTGCACGGCCGCGGCCCAGCGCGAACTGGTCACCCCGGCGCTGTTGGCCATCCTCACCCCGGTGATCGTGGGCTTCGGCATCAACTACCTGGCCCTGGGCGCCTTTCTGGCCGCCGCCATCCTCACCGGCCAGCTCATGGCCAACTTCCTCTCCAACTCCGGCGGGGCCTGGGACAACGCCAAGAAGTACATCGAGGACGGGCACGAAGGGGGCAAGGGATCCGAGGCCCACAAGGCCGCTGTGATCGGTGACACCGTGGGAGACCCCTTCAAGGACACCGCCGGGCCGGCGCTCAACCCCCTCATCAAGGTGATGAACCTGGTGTCGCTGCTCATCCTGCCGGTGGTAATCACCTTGCGCCACAACAACGGCGCTCGATTCGGCATAGCGGCGGGAGCCCTGGTCGTGCTGCTCGCCTCGATCGCCTTTTCCAAGCGCAAGTCGGAGGGCTTCGGCGCCGAGGAGGAGGCCGCGAACAACCAGGTCGCACCGGCTGCGGCGGCGGTCGGGTCTGGGGCGTAGCGGGCCGGCGCCCAACCGCCGGTACCGTCGAGTGCCGCCGGGAGGTGCCCGGCACCGGCCTTGACAGCCCCCACCACCATGCCCCCTCCTCCCAAAGCCACCTCCAACGACGCCCAGGCGGCGGGTAAGCCCCTCGTCATCGTGGAGTCGCCGGCCAAGGCCAGAACCATCGCCGGGCTGCTCGGCCCCGGTTACGTGGTCGAGTCGTCGGTGGGCCACATCCGCGACCTGCCCCGCGGGGCCCAGGAGGTTCCGGCCGCTTACAAAGGCGAGGTGTGGGCCCGGCTCGGGGTGGACGTCGACAACGGCTTCAAGCCCTTGTACGTGGTGGCCTCGGAGAAGCGCGACGTGGTGGCGCGCCTCAAGGCACTGGTCAAGCAGGCCAGCGAAGTCTTCCTGGCCACTGACGAGGACCGCGAGGGCGAGTCGATTGCTTGGCACCTGAGCGAAGTGCTGGCTCCTACCGTGCCGGTGAAGCGCATGGTCTTCCACGAGATCACCCCGGCCGCCATCGAGCGCGCCGTGCACGAATGGCGCGAGCTCGACCGTCGCCTCGTCGACGCCCAGGAGGCGCGTCGCATCCTCGACCGCCTCTACGGCTACGAGCTCTCGCCGGTGTTGTGGAAGAAGGTCATGCCGCGGCTGTCGGCCGGGCGCGTGCAGAGTGTGGCCACGCGCATGGTGGTCGAACGCGAGCGGGCCCGCATGCGCTTCCGGGCCGGCGACTGGTGGGACCTCGAGGGGACCTTCGACTCCCAGGGTCAGTCCTTCGGGGCCACTCTGGCCTCGGTGGGCGGGGTCCCAGTGGCTAGTGGACGGGACTTCTCCGAGACCGGCGACCTCACCAAGTCCGGGGTCGTCCTGCTCGGCGAAGCCGAGGCCCGGGGCCTGGCCCAGGGCCTCGCCGACGTTCCCTTCACGGTGAAGTCGGTTAGCGAGAAGCCGTTCCGGCGCTCGCCCACGCCGCCGTTCATGACCTCCACCCTCCAGCAGGAGGCCGGACGCAAGCTGCGGTTCGGGGCCCAGCGCACCATGCAGGTGGCCCAGCGCCTGTACGAACAGGGCTGGATCACCTATATGCGCACCGACTCCACCACGTTGTCGGACGAGGCGCTGGCCGCTGCCCGGCGACAGGCCGCCGAGCTCTACGGCCCCGAGTATGTGCCCGACGCGCCACGCCGCTACGAGCGCAAAGTCAAGAACGCCCAGGAGGCCCACGAAGCCATCCGCCCCGCCGGCGATGCTTTCCGTACCCCCGACCAGGCCGGCCGGGAGCTGAACGGCGACTCACTGCGCCTCTACGACCTCATCTGGAAGCGCACCGTGGCCTCGCAGATGGCCGACGCCACGGGGACCAGCGCACAGGTGCGTCTGGTGGGCACTCCGGCCGGCGCCGTGCCGGCCGAGGAGGCGGAGTTCGCCGCATCGGGCACGGTCATCGCCTTCCCGGGCTTCCTGCGGGCCTACGTGGAAGGGTCAGACGATCCCGACGCCGAGCTCTCCGAGCGCGACGTCCAGTTGCCGCCGCTGCGCCAGGGCGACGGGCTCCGGGCGCTCGACATCGAGGCCAAGGGCCACTCCACCCAGCCACCGGCCCGCTACACCGAGGCCTCGCTGGTGAAGGCCTTGGAGGAGGCCGGCGTGGGACGCCCTTCGACCTACGCCAGCATCATCGGCACCATCCAGGACCGCGGCTACGTATGGAAGAAGGGCACAGCCCTGGTTCCCTCCTTCACTGCCTTCGCCGTGGTAGGGCTGCTCGAACGCCACTTCTCGGAGCTCGTCGACTACGGCTTCACCGCCGCCATGGAGGACGACCTCGACGAGATCGCCGAAGGGTCCCAAGAGGTGCTCCCGTGGTTGACGCGCTTCTACTTCGGCGACGGCGACCAACCGCAAGACGCCACCAAAACCGCCCCCGCCACCGCCACCGCCACCGCCAATGGCAATGGCAATGGACAGGCCGTCCGTCACGTCACGCACCGCGGGCTCAAGGCCGATGTGGCAACCCATCTCGGTGAGATCGACGCCCGGGCTGTCAACTCCATTCCCCTCGGCCCCGACAGCGAGGGCCGCCAGATCGTGGTGCGCGTCGGTCGCTACGGCCCGTACCTCCAAAGAGGTGATGAACGCGCCAGCGTGCCCGACGACGTGCCACCCGACGAGCTAACCGTGGCCCGAGCCGAAGAGCTACTGGTGGCGCCGTCGGGGGACCGAGAGCTGGGCAACGATCCGGGCACCGGCCTGCCGGTGCTGGCCCGGTCGGGGCGCTACGGGCCATATGTCCAATTGGGCGATGCCGCTGACGGTGAGAAGCCGCGCACGGCATCGCTGTTCAAGACCATGTCGGTCGACACCGTGGATCTGGAGCAGGCCCTGGAGTTGCTGCGCCTCCCGCGGGCGGTGGGCATCGACCCGGCATCAGGCGAGGAGATCCAGGCCTTGAACGGCCGGTTCGGTCCGTATTTGAAGAAGGGCACCGACACGCGCAGCCTCGAGGCTGAGGAGCAGTTGTTGTCGGTCTCCTTGGACGAGGCGCTGGCCCTGTTCGCCCAACCCAAGACCAGGCGGGGCCGAGGCAGCGCTCAGCCCTTGCGCGAGGTCGGCCCCGATCCCGACACCGGGGCCATGGTGGTGCTGCGCTCGGGACGTTTCGGGCCGTATGTCACCGACGGGACCACCAACGCCTCGTTGCGAAAGGGCGACGACCCCGAAACCATCACCATCGAACGCGCCGGCGAGCTACTCGCCGACCGCAGGGCGGCCGGCCCTCCGGCCAAGCGGGCCCGTGGAGTGAAGAAGGCGGCGGCCAAGAAGGCGGCGGCCAAGAAGGCCCCGGCCAAGAAGGCCCCGGCCAAGAAAGCCTCGCCCAAGAAGGCAGCCGCCCACGGGACGGCGGTCACCGGGCCACCCGACGACGACGGCGCGCCGGAGCCCGAGGCCTGATCGGCGGTGGCTGGGCCAGGCCGCCTCATCGCCATGGAGGGCATCGACGGGAGCGGCAAATCGACCCAGTGCCGGATCCTGGCCGACGCCCTCGGAGCGCTCTGCACCCGCGAGCCGGGGGCCACGGCCCTCGGCCGGGCCATCCGGACCGTGGTGTTGGAGCCCGGACGCGCCATGCTCTCGGAACGGGCCGAGGCCCTGCTCATGGCGGCCGACCGGGCGGCGCACGTGGCCGAGGTGCTCGGGCCGTCGCTGGCCGGAGGTCGCTGGGTGGTCACCGACCGCTACTCGGCCTCGACGCTTGCTTACCAGGGCTACGGGCGTGGGCTCGAGCTCGTGGAGCTCGAGCGGCTGGTCGATTGGGCCACCGGCGGCCTGCGGGCCGATCTGACGGTGCTGGTCGACGTGCCGGTGCAGGAGGCTCGCGCCCGGCGTCGCCACGACGTCCCCGACCGCATCGAGGCCTTCGACGACGGGTTCCACCACCGGGTGCGCACCGGCTACCTGGCCCTGGCCGCTCGCCGGCCCGAGCAGTGGGTGGTGGTCGACGGGTCAGCCCAGGTGGACTCGGTGGCCCGTGCCATCGCCACGGCGGTGGCCGAGCGTCTCGGGCCGGCTCCCGCCCCAGCGTCGTGAATCGCCACTTGTTCGCCGGGGTGGTCGGCCAAGAGGCCGCCATCGACCAACTGGAGGCGGCGGCGCGCCGGCCCGTGCACGCGTACCTGTTGGTGGGGCCGTCCGGGCTGGGCCAGAGCGCACTGGCCCGGGGCTTCGCCGCCGCCTTGCTGTGCCCTGACGGCGGCTGCGCCTCGTGCCAGGTGTGTCGCAGGGCCCTGTCGGGTGTGCACCCCGACCTGGTCGAGGTGGACAGAGCCGGCGCCGCTCTGAGCGTGGGTGACGCTGCGGGCATAGTGCGCCTGGCCCAACGCCGCCCCCTGGAGGCGGCCCGACAGGTGGTGGTGATGACCGATCTGCACACCGCCCGGCTGGCCGCCCCGGTGCTGCTCAAGACCCTGGAGGACCCCGCCGGCCAGACCGTCTTCGTGCTGGTGGCCGACAGCGTGCCTCCGGGCCTCGCCACTGTGGCCAGTCGCTGCGTCCGGATCGACCTGTCGCCCATGTCGCCGTCGGCCATGGCCCAGTGGTTGCGAAGCGAGGGGATCGACGGCGCGCTGTCCGAGGAGCTGGCCGCTGCCGCCGGCGGTAGCCCCGAGCGCGCTCGCTTACTGGCATCGGATCCCCACCTGGCCGCCCGCCGGGCCCTGTGGCGCTCGGTGCCGGGCCGCCTCGATGGCACCGGGGCGGCCGCCGCCGCCGTGGCGGCCGAGCTGTTGGCCTCGGCCGAGGAGGCCACCGAGCCGGTGCGGGCCAAGCACGTCGAGGAGCTGGGCGCCGCGGCGGCCGAGGCCGAAGCCATGGGCCAGCGCGCCGTGCCTGGGCGCAAGGCGCTGGAGGAGGCCCACAAGCGCGAGGAGCGAAGGTGGCGCGTCGACGAGTTGCGCGCTGGGCTGGGGGTGCTGGCCGGCGCCTACGGGGACCGGTTGTCGGCGGCCGAGGTCGGGGGTACCGGGCCTGATTCGCGACTGGCGGCCCTGGCCGCCGCGGTGGCGGTGGTGGAGGGCACCGCGCGCGAGCTGGTGCGCAACCCCAACGAGACGCTCATGCTCGAAGCACTCATGGTGAAACTGTCGGCCGTCCCCGGCTAGCGGTGCCGCTCCGCGCAGGTAGCCTGTCGCCTCGTGCCTGGGTAGCTCAGTCGGTAGAGCAGCGCACTCGTAATGCGCAGGTCAGGGGTTCGAATCCCCTCCCAGGCTCCACCTACACAGGCTCCACCTACACAGGCTCCACCTACGCGGCGGCCATGTGGGAGATCTCGACATGATGGCGGTGATCTCACCCGTCAGTTACTGGACTTCGGTAGCCATTGGAGCGATCACCTGCGTCGTGCTGTGTGGGTTGGGTCGGGCCAGGCCCGGACCGTGGAGGGTGACCGCCGCCCGGCTCATAGGGCTGGCGCTGGCCGCCGACGCCGTCAGCTACAGCATCGCCTCGGTGTTCCAGGGGACGTGGTCAGCCAAGACGTCGCTCCCATTGGCGCTGTGCAACGTCGCCGTCGTCGTTGCCGCTGTGGCCTGCTGGTGGCGCGTTGCCGTGCTCGTCGAGCTCACGTACTTCTGGGGTTTGGCCGGCACGCTGCAGGGACTGCTCACCCCCGACCTCAACATCGGTTTTCCACATCTCGTGTTCTTCGAGTACGTAGTCGGACACGCCGGTATCGTGATCGCCGCCCTGTTCCTGGTAGTCGGGATGGGCATCGTCCCGCGGCCAGGTTCGATACGCCGCCTGTTCACGATCTCCGTTGGCTACAGCGCGCTGGTCGGCTTGGTCGACGCCGTGGCCGGCGCCAATTACATGTTCCTCCGCCGACCGCCCGGCGAGTGGACGTTGCTCCGGCTTCTCGGGCCGTGGCCCTGGTACTTGGTCAGCGCCACCGCCGTGGCTCTGGTCCTGTTCACCTTGCTCGATTCTCCGTTCTGGTCCGGTCGGCGCCAGGCGTCGACCGAACGCCTTACCTGATCACGCGGATCAGGGGTTCGAATCCCCTCCCAGGCTCCACCTCCCCGGTCGTCACAGTCCGTGGATATGGTGGAGCCATGGCCGATCGCGCCCGGTTCACCGACCTCGCCATGGAGCACACGCCGGCGCTCTACAGCGCGGCCATGCGCATGACGCGCAACAGCGCCGATGCCGAGGACCTGGTGCAGGAGACCTTCTTGAAGGCTTACCGCTCCTTCGAACGCTTCGAGGAGGGCACCAACCTGAAGGCCTGGCTCTACAAGATCCTCACCAACACCTTCATCAACTCGTACCGAGCGGCCAAGCGGCGCCCGGAAAAGGCCGACGTGGAGGACGTGGAGGACCTGTACCTGTACCGGCGCCTGGGTTCGCTCTCCGGCGAGCTCGGGCGATCAGCCGAGGAGGAGCTCTTCGAGCACTTCACCGACGACGAGGTGAAGGAAGCGCTCGAGTCGCTGCCCGAGGTCTTCCGGATCGCCGTGCTGCTGGCCGACGTGGAGGGCTTCTCCTACAAGGAGATCGCCGAGATCACCGAGGTGCCCATCGGCACCGTCATGAGCCGGATCCACCGGGGAAGAAAGGCTCTACAGAAGGCGTTGTTGGACTTTGCCGTGGCGGGGGGACTGGTCACCACCGAGGCCGGTCGCTAGGACCCCGAGGACCGGCCCGGGGTGGAGGAGACGAGGGGAATGGGATCCGGAGACTCCGGCGCCGACTGCGACGAGACCATCGAGCGCTTGTACCACTACCTCGACGGTGAGTTGACCGACGAGCGGCGCGCCGAGATCAAGCACCACCTCGACGACTGTTCCCCGTGCCTCGATGCCTATGGCTTCGAGGAGGAGCTGCGTCATGTCATCGCCAACCGTTGCCGTGACCACGTACCCGAGAGCCTGCTGGCCCGCATCCGCCAGGCCATCGAGGACGAGGAGCGCCGGGTCCGCTGAGCCCCACCGGCCAACCGGCCCACCGGGGCGCCCACCGGGTCGCGCGGCTGGGCGACCCTTCTCACGCAATGTGCTCCCACGTGCCTCACGCGCGCGCTTCGTGACTGTCTGGGAGCCCTGACACAACCGCTGCACAACGAAACCGGCCATCGCTGATTCCTCCCTGGCTCCCCGTCGATAGGGGAGCGAGCACAAGCTCCGACACAGGAGGTGGAGAGGGCGATGGAAGACCGCACCGAGCGCAGCAATCGCTTCGACGGGTCGATCGGCGCCAGCGCGTTTACGGGCCACGGACGGCCGTCACGGGTGTTCCCCCGTGGACGGACCTGCGACCAAGACGGCTGTCAGACCAAGCTTTCGATCTATAACGACGGTCACTACTGCTACCAGCACGAGCCCCAGGCCACACCACGCATGCGGGGCAAGAAGATCGCCTGACAACGACGGGCGGTCGGTGGCTCGGCCACCGCCGCCCAAAGGGCCGGCCTGCGCTTCCGTAGACTGGCCAGATGACCAGCGCGCTCTCGTGGGACGTGGCCGAGCGGGTGGCCACGTGGGCCGGCTCGGGCCGGGTGCCGGTGCTGGCCTCGCCGCCGGCTATGGACGCCGCCACCGAAGCGGCGTTGCACCGTGATTTCGCCCAGTACACGGCGCTGGCCGAGGGCCTGGTGGTGGCCGAGACCGGTCTGCACCCTCTGACCGGCCCCCCTCGGGCCAAGGTGGTCGATCGCACCGAGTGGGCCCGGTCCAACCTGCGCTCTTTCCGCCGCCTCCTCGAGCCCGTGCTGGCCAACGCCGAGGGTGCCACGGCCTTGCCCGGTCCCTTCGGCGGTGCCGCCCGGGCCGTGGCCGGCGCCCAGCTCGGCATGATCCTCGGGTGGATGGCCACCAGGGTGCTCGGCCAGTACGACCTGCTGCTGGCCGAAGGCGACGACGCCGGCGACATCGTGTCGTACGTAGGCCCCAACATCGTGGCCATGGAGCGCCATCACGGTTTCGACCCCGGCCAGTTCCGGATGTGGATCGCCCTGCACGAGGTGACGCATCGGTGCCAGTTCACCGCTGTCGAGTGGCTGCGCCCGCACTTCCTCTCCCTCGTCGATCAGGTAGTGGCCGGGGTGACCCCCGATCCCAAGCGTTTCGCCGACGTGCTGCGCCGGGCCGCCGAGGCGGCCCGCCAGGGCCGCAACCCCCTGGAGGACGCCGGCATCCTGGGCCTCGTGGCTCCTCCCGAGCAGCTCGAGGTCATCGGCCGCATCCAGGCCATGATGAGCCTGCTCGAGGGCCACGGCGACGTGACCATGTCCCGAGCCGGCGCCGGCCAGGTGCCCGACGCCCATCGCTTCGCTCGCGTGCTGCGCGACCGCCGGTCCAAAGCGAGCCGCCCGGCGCGCCTGCTGCAGCAGCTGCTCGGCATCGAGGCCAAGCTCAAGCAGTACGCCCAGGGTGAGCGCTTCATCGCCGAGGTGGAGGCGGCCGGTGGGCCGGGCCTGCTGGCCCGGGTGTGGGAGGGCCCCGAGATGCTGCCCACCATGGACGAGATCCGCCGGCCCGACCAGTGGATCGTGCGGGCCGGCGGGCGCCTGGCCCCGGTCTGATGTCGTCCACGCCGGCGGCGGCGCTGCTCGAGCGCTGCACCTTCGCGCCGGCCGGCTCACCGCTCGTGTGCGCCGTGTCGGGGGGGCCGGACTCTCTCGCCCTGCTGGCCCTGGCCGTGGCGGCCGGGGTCGATGCCGTGGCCGTGCACGTCGACCACGGCCTGCGCCGGGGATCGGCGACAGAAGCCGACGTGGTGGCTGACGCCTCACGGCGCCTGGGGGCGGCATTCCGAGCCGAGCGGGTGGTGGTGGCGCCCGGGCCCAACCTCGAAGCCCGCGCCCGCGCCGCGCGACGGGAGGTGCTCGGCCCCGAGGCGGCCACCGGTCACACCATGGACGACCAGGCCGAGACGGTCCTGCTCAACCTGCTGCGCGGCGCCGGCCTCGACGGGCTGGCCGCCATGCGCCGAGGTCCCCGCCATCCGCTGCTCGGCCTGCGGCGCTCGGACACGCACGGCCTGTGCCGTCAGCTCGGCCTCGAGCCGGTGCGCGACCCGAGCAATGACGACCGTCGCTTCACCCGCAACCGGGTCCGTCACGAGCTGCTGCCGTTGTGCTCGGCCATCGCCGGGCGCGACGTGGTGCCGGTGCTGGCCCGCCAGTGCGAGGTCATGGCGGCCGAGGCCGACCTTCTAGACGCCCTGGCCGAGCCGCTCGACGCCTCCGACGCCCGGCGCCTGTCCGACGCGCCCGACGCCGTGGCCCGGCGCGCCGCGCGCCGGTGGCTGCGCAACGGCTCCGACCACCCCCCTGACCTGGCTGCGGTGGAGCGGGTGCTGGCCGTGGCCCGGGGCCGGTACCGGGCCACCGAGGTGGTCCCGGGGCGGCGAGTGCGCCGGTCGGGCGGCCGTTTGTCGATGGCACCGGTGCGCGACAGCGCCCTCCGGTAGTCTCGCCCCCTTGTGAGCGCCGAGCACTGGGACGGGAATCCTGATCTCGGCGCCGTGGTGGTGACGGCCCACGACCTGCTCGAGCGAGTGGCCCAGCTCGGTGACCAGATCACCGAGGACTACGACGGCCGGCCCCCGTTGCTCGTGGGCGTGCTGAAAGGCGCCTTCGTGTTCATGAGCGACTTGGCCCGCGCCATCCGCCAACCGGTGGAGATCGACGTCATGGCCGTGGCCTCCTACGGATCGGCCACCGCCACCAGCGGCGTGGTGAGGATCGTGAAGGACCTCGACTCGGACCTGACCGACCGCCACGTGCTGGTGGTGGAGGACATCGTCGACAGCGGGCTCACCTTGTCGTACCTGAACCGCAGCCTCCTGGCCCGCCATCCGGCCAGCCTCGAGGTGTGCGCCTTGCTGGTCAAAGAAGGACGGCAGCGGGCCAAGCTCGACCTGCGCTACGTGGGCTTCCACATCCCGCCGGATTTCGTGGTGGGCTATGGCCTTGATGTGGCCGAGCGCTACCGCAACCTCCCCGACGTGCGCGTCTACACGGGCCCCGTCCCCGTTGACTGAACGCCCTGCACCTCACGTGCGCCGACAACACGCGCTGCCACCAGGAGCAAGAGGTTGAGCATCGACGCCGGGCGCGTCGAACGCGCCGTCGTCGAGCTCCTGCTGGCCATCGGCGAGGACCCCGGGCGCGACGGGCTCAGCGCCACGCCCCGCCGGGTGGCGGCCATGTACGAGGAGCTGTTCGCCGGCCACGGCGGCGACCCGGGCGACCATCTGACGGTCACCTTCGCCGCCGACCACGACGAGATGGTCATGGTGCGCGACATCCCCTTCGCCTCTCTGTGCGAGCACCACATGGTGCCCTTCATCGGCAAGGCGCACGTGGCCTACATCCCTGGTGCCGACGGGCGCATAACCGGCTTGTCCAAGCTGGCGCGCCTGGTGGACGACTTCGCCCGGCGCCTGCAGGTCCAAGAGCGCATGACGACCCAGATCGCCGACACTCTCGAGGGCGCCCTCGACCCCCGGGGGGTCCTGGTGGTGGTCGAAGCCGAGCACCTGTGCATGTCCATGCGCGGGGTTCGCAAGCCCGGCACCCTCACCATCACCTCGGCCGTGCGGGGCCTGTTCCGCGACGATCCCCGGACCCGGGCCGAGGCCATGCAGTTCGTCCACGGCCGCTGACGCCCCGCACCCGGGCGCGCGCGGGCCGTCTACGCTCTCGCCTATGCGGCCCCTGGTCATGGGCGTCCTGAACGTGACGCCCGACTCCTTCTCCGACGGTGGCCGGTACCTGGACCCTGAGCGGGCCGTGGCCCGGGGCCTCGAAATGCTGGCCGAAGGGGCCGACGTCGTCGACGTGGGCGGCGAATCCAGCCGCCCCGGGGCGGCGCCCGTGCCCGAGGCCGAGGAACGGGCCCGCACCGTGGCCGTGGTGAGAGCGTTGGCCCCGCACGGCCGGGTATCCATCGACACCGTAAAGGCCTCCGTGGCCGAGGCCGCCCTTGCCGCGGGGGCCACCTTGGTCAACGACATCTCGGCCACGTTGTGGCCGCTGGCCGCCGAAGCCGGGGCCGGCTTCGTGGCCATGCACATGCAGGGCACGCCGCCCACCATGCAGCTCGACCCCCGCTACGACGACGTGGTGGCCGAGGTGAGGCAGTTCCTCGTGTCCCGGGCCCGCCGGGCCCGCCTGGCCGGCGTGGAGGAGGTATGGGTGGACCCCGGCATCGGCTTCGGAAAGACGGCCGCCCACAACCTGTCGCTGCTACGCCACCTTCCCGAACTGGTCGGCTGCGGCTTCCCGGTGCTGGTCGGCACCAGCCGCAAGGGCTTTCTCGGTGGTCAGGTGGATGACCGGCTGGCACCGTCGCTGGCCAGTGCGGTGTGGGCCATGGAGGCCGGAGCCTCCATGGTGCGGGTCCACGACGTGGCCGCCACCGTGGCGGCGGCCGAATTGGTGGGGTCGGTGACCCAAGGGTCGGTGGCTCAGGTGTCGGGACGACACCTGGTGGCCGGGGGGGCCCGGTGAAGGGCAAGTGGGCAGCGGGCATCTCGCCGCGCAACTTCACCTGGATCGTCCAGGACTCACTGGCC